>CAYWLO010000001.1:0-13414 GCA_964459035.1 uncultured Polyangiaceae bacterium
GTGCGTTGCGGGTAAATCAATTCCTCGAAAAGTGATTCTCACCTCGCCCGTCTTACTCTTGATGACAGTTACGTTTTTGCCCATCGCATGTTTAGAAAGAGGGTTTGGTTTCAATATGTACTTCTCTCTATTATATTGAATCGTTAGTCGTGAAGAAACTTTTCTCTTCTCTCGCCACTGCAATATCGCGGAAAGCACCTCGCACGCTTCTAGTAGACGATGGGCATCTTTTTGAAACGCTGGCTTCACCGCAAAACGTCGATTGAAATCGCGGACATATTCTTCCGCGAAATCATTGGCGGCTTCAATTGTACTGATGTTTCTCAGTCGCAACTCTTTTACGAGTCGGTCTTGAAGGGTCTGATTCGCTCGCTCCACACGCCCCTTGGCGGCAGGAGTACGCGCGCAGATGATGGCAATATCGAGTGTCTCGAGCGCACGACTAAATTGTGTGGTCCCTCGACCCTCTCCTGTTTCTTGGGTGTTTACTCGAAAAACAGCGTGTCGATCACTGTAAAGCGCCACAGGTTTCCCGTGTTGTCTGATGTGACCCTCCAGAGCATCGAAGTAGGAGAATGTGCTTTCGCTCTTTGCAAAATGTAGCTGAGTGAGCCGCCCGGTCGCGTCATCAATGAAGACCAAAAGCATGCAGCGCTCGCCTCGCTCCTCGAACCACTCGTGATCAGAGCCATCAATCTGCACAAGCTCACCGAAGCAATCTCTTCGCGGTCGAGGTTGTTGGACAGAACCTCGTTTCTTTTTCTTTGGTGCCCAAAGACTGGAAGCCGTCATCAACGTGCGCACCGTTTCGACAGAGAAACGTAAACCTTCAACCTCTCGTAGCTTTTCGCAAGCCAATGTGGGACCGAAATCCCAGTACTTTTCGCGGACCAAATCCATTACCTCTTTGGCCCGCTTGATTGGTACCTTGCGCGAACTGGGAGAGCCTCGCTTCTTGCTTCGAAGCGCCACCTCACCTCCTTGTTGATAGGCCCTCAGCAGTCGGCGTACCTGGCGCGAACAAATGCCAAGTCGCTCGCTCACCTCAGCCGGAGTGAGGTCTTTGCCCCCCAAGCGCGTAATTAGCGCCAATCGTTTCAACTCTTTTCGGCTCATATTTACGGTTCCTTCCATGTCTTTCGAAATACCCTGAAGCGGACATTTCTACTTTGGAGAAACCGGACATTTTCACTTTGCGCTTACACAGTAGAACTTTGCAATCGTGGTAAAATGCACTTTTTCAGGCAAAATATCGTATAAAAGTGTAATTTGCCATGATTTATCACCTCAGGGTCGAGTCAGAAGCGCAGGGTCGAGTCATGAAAGCCGAGGCGACTCAGTACAGCTATTTCGACTCGCCGAGCACTAGATTATTGAACAATGAGTAGGGCTAGGCGATGCTTGCTGTAGTTGAGTTCAAACGCAGACAGGTCTTTGTTTGCCAAGCTGTCTCGTCGTACAAAACTAAGATCGGCTTGCATAAAAGCTTTGTTTTGAAAAAGCACACGAACATAGTCTTCCTCAAATTGCGCCAACTTATGAAACTGGGAGAGCCCCGCCGCGAAGCTTTTCTTTGATCCAAAAACGAAGTGGGGCTTCTTTGTCTCAAGAATATAGCGCTGAATAAATGCGCGGTCGTGAAGGTTTTTGGCGATTGTACGATCGCCGATTCCAGCCAAATCTACAAGCTGAATGGGCGAGTGAAATGATGTCCCCCCCGCATCATGGTGGGCCAACAGAGGACTTTGCAGCTTCAAGGCGCGACCCAAGGAAGCAAACTCGTCGGCAATCGCTGCAACTTCAGTATAGGGAGTTGTGGGACGCGCTAAAAATTGCAGGTACTGACGATGGCTGCCAAAGGCGAGCACCGCCGCCAGTAAGACGCTAAAAAGTGAGGATTTTCTTGTTACAAGTGTAGTAACCGACCAAGTACAGAGGAGGGCCGCAAGTGGAATAAGTGGAGAGATAAATCGCCAACATGCCATCCAGTCTCCTCCGGCATAAACAATGAATGCAACTTGTCCCAAGATGGCGGACACAACGAGAGTGACGACTAGATTTTCCTGCGACATGCCTTTTGATGTGCGTTCGTAAACGGCCAAGTTACGACCTCCTACAGCCAATTTCACCGCGCCCAGAGCCCCTAATGCAAAGAGCACTCCTGAAGAATAAATCCATTCGAAGAGATAACTCCATCCTGCCTCAAAGGGATTGAGTAGACTAAAAAAGCTAGCTTGATGAGTCTTTGCATAGAATGGGGTAGGTAAAAAATCACCAAAGTAGCTCCACCTAAACGCCAGAAGAAGCACGAGCACACAAGCTGGAACCACAGCGAGAGGCCACACTCCCTTGAACGCATCTACTAGGGAAGACTTGGTCTCTTTCTCTAAGACCAACGCAGAAAACCAGGTAACGGCAACAAAGACCACAAGCAAAGGTGTTTCGGGGCGAAGCAGTATTAATAAAGAAAAGCACCCTGTGGCGAGGGCAATAGGACGCCGAGTGAACAAAGGTGCGGTCGCTGCCACCAAAAGCAAGAAACCTTGCAGCGAGTGTTCGAGACCGGACGAACTCCACACAAGGTTGGGCGCCGAGACAAAAAGAACGAGCAACAAGAGCTCATGGGATGACTCATTCAATTTTTTCAGGCGCCGCAAGGCAACGACACTTACGGAGAAAGATGCGCAAAGACTAAGAATACCGACCACCTTGGCGATGAATGGCATGTGCCCACCAATTGCCCTGAACCCTGCAAGAAGAAGCACCCAAAGAGTATTGGAATAGGCTTCTTCGCGAGGTAGCGCGGGGTGCAAGCGCAGACCATGCCCAGCAACGAGGTTATCGCTGTACGCAAAAGAGATGGCAGCATCATCAACCCACCACTGGTGCAAAGGGCTGGTAAGAGCAACAATCGCAAACCAGCCAACAGGGTGTAGAGCAAGTTCACTGAGTCCCTTGGTATGTTTTTTTGAAAGATAAAAAAGAGCAAAAACAATAAGAACAAGCCCATAGGCAAAGGCCAGCGTATTCGCCCTGTCGGCGTAGGTAATATTTTGTTCCAGAGGGGCCCCGAAACGGCGGGCTAAGGCGCTAGGGCGCGCAATAAAAAGGCAGCCGCTGAGTGCAATCACGAGGGGTGCTCCTCTAGACATCAGGCGAGTGAATGTTCTTGAGATGCTCTGGGTCACTTGACCAGAATATCAGAAAGACAACACCTGACATATGAATCAATTCGTTCTTTTGCAGTTAAAAGGGTAGTAAAAACACCGTTTCTTTGCGGAAAGAACCCGGAGCCAATATCACATACAGACGATAAGATCTTCTGGTCTACCCAACAGGATTGTAATGAACTGGGGTAGAGAGCGGGCAAGGCAAACTTTCTAAATTCGCACCAAAACGACCTGGGTAACTATTTACAGTGTCTCTCTTTGCTCCAATACCCCGGCACCCTGACTGGCGCGGCCAAGGACTTGAATCATATTTATGAGCCGTGCTAGCTGGGAGCCAATGTATCAGCTTGCGTCAAGAACTCTCGCCCTCCTCGTTTCCCTCGCCCTATTGGGAGGATGCAGTCAGGGTTTCAAAAGTGCCAACGATCTCGAAAATGACGAACGAGGCCCCAAAGAATGTCGGTCGTCCTGCGCCAGTGTAGGAATGCATATGTCCGCGTTTGTGCTTTTCGAACATGAACACTCTGGATGTGTGTGCTCGCCAGGAGCAAGCGCGGCACCGGGCGAGAGTGGGTCTGCTGCGGTGGCAGCAGGGCACGCTGTACTCATGCAAGAGGAGCAAGAGCGCCAACAACGGCAAGCACAACAAAATCAGGCCACCACTTCCTACCAAAAAGGGACCAATTTGCCTTACCCCTGACGCTCTCGAAAGAGTGTTGCATGGTCGCGATCCCTTGCAAATTTGAAAGAAGCCGGCTTGACTAGCCAGCAATCGATTCTGGGGAGAAGGGGAGGAGTTCTCTCGTGAGATTTTGCCTGAGTTCACGGAGAAAACTTATGAAGCTATCTAATCTACTCGTTGTTCTGACTTTGGCCTTCAGCGCCCAAACTCTCACTGGTTGCGCTGGCCTACGCGCATCCAGCGCCCGCCACGCACATATAGAAAAGGAGACAGAAGCCTTTACCTATAGCAAATCGCTCTCAACAGTTTGGCCACGAGCACGTCAGATTCTATTTGCCGCCGGCTTTGAAGTAAAAGATACAGACGCCTCGAACGCAGAAACTAGCTGGAAATTTGATGGTGCCTATCGCACCCGCTACCTCGTTTCTGGCTTTGCCATCGATGAGAGCACTTGCAAGGTACAGTTTACCAAGGCGAGCCAGCAGAAGAAGGAAGATGGCGGCTGGTACCAGCCTGACATTGAGCGAGATCTTGAGATGGAGTGGAAGTTGCTGCGGGAAGTTTCGCCTGACGCCGGAGCCAAGATCAAAAAAGATGCCGACGTAAAGGGCGAGGAAGCCCGCAAAGGCTAATCTATACGTCTCGCATCTCTGGCTTCTGCAAGGCAAAGTGAAGCGATAACAATCGCGAGCAGCCCCCTCTGGGGAGCTGCTCGTTTCTTTTTGTGCAGAGTAATGTGCAGAGTAAGAGGACGCATACCTAGCCCACAGAAGGGGCGAGACATCCAAGGGAAGCCCTCAGTGCAGAAGTAGAGAGCCCACCTGTGATGCCAATGCAAGCATCAAAGCTGTGCCAATGGCCGGTAAAAAGCCTTCAATGGTCAGTCGCGCGCTGAGTGCGCTGGTCATTTTGAGAACCAATGCTGCCACCACCAATTTGGTGACAAAATGAAAGACAAAGCCAATACCCAAGGTCGCTACCCCCAGTAAGGCAAAAAGAAACCAGCCAAAAAAGAACGAGAGGACAGAAAAAAGGGCGGCTACCCACAGGGCGCTGGCAAAGTCCCCCTGCAAGCGCACGTCTTCGAAAAGGCTACTGGCCAAGAGCAACGCCATGGCCGAAAGAAACCACGATAGGATGAGTGCTAACATCTCTTAGAAATATTCGCACAGATAAGCGGTAGCGCCTGCGACACGAACATCAAAAGAACTCGTGGCCCCAATTTCAAAATAGGTGCCGGCGCTATAGTGTTTCCAGCTTTCCTCTCCTTTGAGGCGAACCTGAAATTCACCAGAGACCACGGTCATGCGCTCGGCTGCGACAGTATCAAAGCGGTGTTCTCCGGCCTCGACAACCCCAACCGATATGGGTCGCCCGAGACGCTCAAAACCAAGACTTTGAACTTCACCTTCGAAATAGCTGTTGTGCTTTACCATAGCTGACCACCTATCACGGCCCCTAGCAGCTGAAAACTCTTGATCTCGCGGGACGTGAGCAAAATATAATTGTAGAAATTCTTATGTGAATCTCAAAATCAGCCTCAATATTCTTCGGCATCTAACTCGGACTGCAAACGCTCATCGTCGACGGGCTGTGGTTTAGCCTCCGCTTGAGAACTTGTTTCCTCTTTCTGCGGCTCGACGCGACCTTTGCGCCCTAAGCGTGCAAAGACAAAAAAGAGCAATAAACCGGCCCCTAGAGCAAGGCCGATTGGCAGAGCAAAGCTCGATTGACTGTTGGGTATGCCCGAGAGATCGCCACGCACGCGACCGTTGAGTTCTTCCTTGATTTCTGCAGCGCTCATGCCCTTCTTCACCATGGCGCGAATATCGCGCCTCCATTCGGTGGCGTAGCCCGACGGGCAATCAGAAAGGGTACGACCCGGGCAGAACGGACTCATCGTCTGACGGGAAATTGCAGCTGCTTTGCGAGCAACCTCATCGGAGACATCGGCGCTCCCTCGCGAGGGCACCTCCCCCTCAGCGGAAAGGGCACTAGGACTCTTGGCAGAGACTTGAGGTGCTTCCACTAGCAAAAGGCTCAAAAAGAAGAGAGCGACGCCCCCTATCGACCCGAAAAGCAGGTTTTTGAATTTCAAGGGCAACAAATGGCGCTTCATCGGCTTTACCCTACAAGAATTAGCGGAGAGTCACGAGTTCTTCTGCTGCTGTGGGATGAATAGCGATGGCTCGATCTAAATCAGCCTTCGTTGCCCCCATACAAAGAGCCACAGCAAAACCTTGAATCAATTCGTCGGCGCTTCGACCGAAAACGTGAATTCCTACGACTTTTTCCTTGGCACCCACCGTCACCACTTTCATCACCGTGCGCACTTTTCTCCGCGCGTGGCTATAATACATATCGACAAAGCGAGTCGAGTAACATTTGACGCCATTGCCATATCTGCCAATAGCTTCGTCCTCGGTCAGGCCAATGACACCAATTGGTGGATGAGAAAAGACCACGGTGGGCACATTGTCGTAGTTTAACTTGGAGTCAGGCATGTTGCCGAAGAGGCGGTCAGACAGCTTTCTCCCCGCGGCAATCGCCACGGGTGTGAGTTCTACCTTTCCAGTAACATCCCCCAAAGCGTAAACCCCCTCCGCGCTGGTATTTTCCCATTCGTCCACTTGAATGTGTCCGCTCTTGGTGACCTTGACCCCCTGGGTTTCAAGTCCCAGGTCTTGGGTCAATGGTTCGCGACCAATAGCCCAAATCACCTCTTCGTAGCCGCATTCTGCGATGCCGTTCTTATCAACCAAGCGCAAGCCCGAGGAGGTTTTTTGGAGTTCGTCTGGCGTGAAGCCAGTCACCACACTCACTCCCTGAGCGCTCAGTTCCTCCATGAGGGATTCACTCACAAGCGAGTCGAATGCCCGCAAAGGTTTTTCGCCGCGCAGTACCAAAGTCACGTCCGTTCCTAAGGCATTGAGTAAACCGGCTATTTCTACTGCAATGTAGCCCGCCCCCACCACCGCAACTTTTTTGGGCTGCTCCTCACACTCAAAGAACTCATCGGAGGTAATGCCCAGCTCTGCGCCAACTAAAGAGGGGCGACGGGGTTTTCCACCTGGGGTAAGAAGTAGATGAGTTGCGCTCAGTACGCGCGTGCCGACTCGTACTTGATGTTCACCTATTAGCTCAGCCCATCCGTTGATAAGTTCCACTCCGTCGATGTCCAAATTACGGGCGTAAATCCCGTTGAGGCGCTCAATACTTGCGTCACGAGATTTCTTGAAGCGAGCCCAATCAAATTGTGCTTCGACCGGCGCAAAACCATAACTTTCAGCGTCATGCATTGACTCTGCTACCTGAGCCGCATTCCAAAACATCTTCTTTGGAACGCACCCTCGATTGACACAAGTGCCCCCAAGAGCAGAAGCTTCTACAAGTGCGACCCGCGCGCCATATTTGGCAGCGCGCCGCGCACTCGCTAACCCTCCACTACCTCCACCAATAACCAAATAGTCAAAATGGTCAACGTTCGACCCTGAGGCTTCGTTCATTTTTGTCTCCTCTATTTCTTTGAAAATACCGACAGTGAATTCGTGTCTAAGCCGATGCGTTTTCTAATTTTCTGGCTCGTCGTCGCCCCATTCACTTCGCAAGGCTATACCGCGCGCTCGTGCTAGGCGCTCTAAAGCTGTGCGTAATTCGGCTGTTTTACGTACCCGAGGTAATATCTCACGAGTCCCGTCCCAAACGTCCAAGCTCACAGCACCGCTCTTTTCAAAGATGATTTGATCGATCTGAGCCCAACGATATCTCTTTACCCGAGGCCAAACCGCGTTTACAAGTTCTCGAAATTCTATCCAGTCCTTGCGAATTTTCACCCCTCGCATGCCGTCTCGCACCAAGGAAAGCAAGGCGCTCAGGGCAAAAAATCCAGCTGCAGTAGACGCCTGCATCGAACGTTGTTGACGAAAAATGGACTGGTAAAGCGCTGTGTCTTGAGGGCCATTTTCGACTACAAAAATGAGAATCAAAAGGGCTGCTGCAACCCCTATATGCACCCAGGCAAAGATGCGCGATGTAAAAGGAGGGCCAAAAAATTTCTCGATAGGACGGTAGGTCATATCGAAACTGGGGGAACGAGACTGTTGAGCCACGGGCGGCACGGTAGCCCGAGCTATTAAACTACGCTACTGAGAGCCCGCCTGAGCGCCCCTGCGCTCTCTTTCCCCATTTACAAGGTACTTACCGTGAAGATCTTCATTGACTCAGCCGATATTGGCGAAATTCGAGAAGCCGCCGCCATGGGCGCCATTGATGGCGTTACAACCAATCCCTCTCTATTGGCCAAGGCCAAGGTCTCCATGAGCCAGGCTCTCGCTTCTATCTGCGAGATAGTGGACGGCCCCATCTCTGCAGAGGTCTTGGCGACAACAACGGACCAAATGGTAGCTGAGGGACGCAAGTTAGCGGCTGTTCACAAGAATGTCGTGGTAAAAATTCCATTGATTGTCGATGGGCTCAAAGCAGTACGTGTTTTGACGAGCGAGGGCATCAACACCAACGTCACCCTCTGTTTCTCTTCCAACCAAGCACTTTTGGCAGCAAAAGCCGGTGCTTCATTCGTCTCTCCTTTCGTGGGACGTCTCGACGATCTCGGAGAAGATGGCATGGCGCTCATCGAGAAAATTCTATCGATTTACGGCAATTACACCTTGAACACGGAGGTACTCGTGGCCAGCGTTCGCCATCCCGTTCACGTGATGCAATCGGCTCTTTTAGGCGCTCATGCTTGCACAATTCCCCTCAAAGTCATTCAACAGCTGGCCCATCATCCCATGACCGACAAAGGTCTGGCCCGCTTTCTTGAAGACGCAAAAAGTATTCCGCAATAACAAGCCAATGACTGTCCTCGTCTCTCGTCGTGCGCGAAAAAGCGCCCCACTCTCCAGTCAGTCAATTCAACGTTTGGGGCAACAAATGCTGAATTTTCTGGGCCTGCCCAACTCCGAATTGAGTATTTTACTTTGCGACGACCCAAAGATTCACGAAATCAACCTTGAACACCGAGACAAGGACAAACCCACGGATGTTCTCTCTTTTCCTCAGGCGGAATTTGAGCGCCCTGAGGTGGTCAAATCTCCTCATCGCCTGGAACTTTTAGGCGATGTTGTCATTTCAATTGATACGGCCGAGCGCCAGGCTAACTCGCGAAAACGTCCTCTTTTTGACGAAGTGCGTTTTTTGCTTGCTCACGGGGTTTTGCATCTCTTGGGCTACGATCACATGACCCCCGAAGAAAAAAAAGGCATGTCGGCGCGGACTCGCCAGTTGGTACGTGCAGTCAGCCCGCAATAGAAAACCAATTATCATAGGTTACACATATTGCAGTTCAGGGGCAGTTGGACTGCCTGCATTCACTCGGCACGGGAGGTAGAAGCACCCCACCCCTCTATCTAAGAGCCGGTGAACTTATGATACGTTTACGAGAAAGCTTCCTCGTAAAACACGCCCTCTCGTCGAATTTGAGCAACGGTACGGAGGACGCCAAGCAAAGAAGACCGCAAAATGCCAGCAATATTGCGCATTTTTGCGATTTTTTTCTGAATGCATTCTCCAATAAAAATGAGAGTGTTTTTTACATGTGCTGCAAAACTTTTTTTTCACCTGCAGTCCTGACCTCCCCTCAAGGGGTGTAACTGCTGATTCTTATTGAGAAAGTAGCTAATTTTCCCTCTAGTTTTTCATCGCGCCCATACTCTTACTCTGCAAAGCGTTCAGCAGAACGCTACAAAAAGGGGCGTTTTAGGGGTCGCCCGATCGCTTTATGCTTGAAAGCCTCAAATTCCCCTGTTAACCACTCGCCCTACCTCCACGCTACTCCAGAGTGATCTGGGGCAAGCGGTGGCAGATGGCGTTCGAATAAGAAAGACTCAAGGAGAGAATTCATGGCAGGCAAGCGACTGACCAAAGCTCAGATCATCACTGAGCTGGCAAACTCAACGGACCTCGACAAGAAGACCGTTAACCGTCTATTCGAGGAGCTCTTCGCCCTCATTAAAAAGCAGCTCAGCCCCCGTGGCCCCGGTGAATTCGTAGTTCCCGGCCTCGTGAAGCTACGCGTTGTGAAGAAGGCAGCCACGAAGGAGCGTCAAGGCATCAATCCTTTCACCAAGGAGCCCATGACCATTCCTGCTAAGCCGGCGACCAAGAAGGTACGCGCTACTCCGCTCAAGGCTCTTAAAGATCTCGTCTGAGATTCTTTCGCGTCTTTTCGGAAACCCCGGCTCACTTTGTGTGTCGGGGTTTTTCTTTTGGTTTCATCGATGATTGCAATTGACCAGATCTCAACGTCGTCAGCGCAAAGGCTCGAAGGCATTTTCTTTGACCTGGACGATACCTTTCTCAGTGAAGGAAAGCTCTCGGAGGACGCCTACCGCGCGCTCTTTCGCCTTCAAGAATCCGGCCTACGCCTCATTGCACTGACTGGGCGCCCGGCCTCTTGGGCACGCCTTATAGCTCAAATGTGGCCCCTAGAGGGCGCTGTCGCTGAGAACGGAGCTCTCGGAATGCAAAGAATCAATGGACGAGTCCGGCAGATAGACTTTCTGCCTGCCGATAGGCGGCTTGATCACCAAAACCGCCTGCAAAGATTGGTCGACGAAACGCGCCGCCAACTCCCCACCTTAGTTCCTAGCGACGACGTGCAGGGGCGTATTTCCGACTTCACCTTCGATATTGGTGAGTATGAGAGGGTTGACGAGAAAACTATCGTGCAAGCACGTGCCCTCGCCGCCGCCCACGGGGCCAAAACGACACTTTCCAGCGTTCATCTTCACTTCACATATGACAATACGGATAAGGCCGTGGGTGCCCTTCAATATCTGAGGCTTCAAGGTGAGGACACCACACGCTCACGCAGTACATTCGCTTTTATAGGCGACAGTCAGAACGATGCTCCCGCCTTTGCCGCCTTCAAATTGGGGGTCGGAGTAAAAAATCTCACTGGAGACTTCAGTATCCGCCCTCGCTACCAATCAAGATTTTCGGCCAGTCGCGGTTTTTGCGAGCTTGCCGCCCACCTTGTAGCACAGCGAGAATCATCAATTTCTACCTCTACAGTTGAACCTCAGTTGAAAAGCCCCCAAAAGAGGGGATAGTCGAGTCAAAGATGAGCAATTGCGAAAATAACGACGAGCCAGGGCATATCGCTCTTGCGCACAAGCACCTTTACCCCAATTACGCCCAACCCGATCTCATGATGGATCGCGGAAAAGGCTCCATTCTTTGGGATGAGTCTGGGCGCCGCTATGTCGATTTTTTTGCGGGCATAGCAGTGAGTGCTTTAGGGCATGGCCACCCCGCACTAGTGCAGGCTCTCAGCGAGCAAGCACAAAAGCTAATTCATCTCTCCAATTATTTTTACACGACTCCCAATGCACAGTTGGCCGCAAAACTCTGTTCCCTCACGAACATGGATCGGGCCTTTTTTTGTAACTCGGGCACCGAGGCGAACGAAGCTTCCCTCAAGTTAACTCGAAGGCATTTTTACGATCGGGGCGAGAAAAGTCGTGAGGTCATTTTGGCTTTCGACAACTCTTTCCACGGTCGCACCATGGGCGCTCTAGCGGCCACCGGGCAACCTACATATCGCGAGGGCTTTGGGCCAATCGGCGGAGTTGTGCATGCGCCCTATGGCGATCTAGAAAAAGTCGCACAATTGATGAGCGATAAGGTCGCAGGCATCATCGTAGAGCCCATTCAAGGAGAGGGCGGAGTACTTCCGGCCCCTTCTGGATTTCTTAAAGGCTTGCGAAAAATTTGTGACGACTCGGGCTCGCTACTTATGCTGGACGAGATTCAAACGGGTATTGGTCGAACCGGAAAGTTTTTAGGCTGCGACCACGAGAACGTAAGACCAGATGTTCTCTCACTTGCTAAAGCGTTAGGTGGTGGCATTCCCATCGGCGCCATGCTGTGCACCGAGGCCCTGAGTGGCTCATTACCTCCTGGAAGCCACGGCTGCACCTACGGCGGAAATCCCTTTGCTTCCACTGCGGCCCTCACAGTTTTAGACGTAATCCAAAAGGAAGGTTTGGTTGAACGTGCTGCTACCTTGGGCCTACGCCTGGAAAAAGAGCTGGACAAGCTCGTAACTCAACATGCTTGCGTCAACGAACGCAGGGGCCAAGGTTTGCTCCAAGGGCTCGTTGTCGCAAAAGCAAAAGAAGGCCCGGCCATACTCCTGGCACTGCGCGAAGCCGGTCTTCTTCTCACTTTTGCCGGTGGCGTCTCCCTTCGCATCACGCCTCCCCTCAATATCACCGACGCGGAGCTCGACGAAGGTCTCGCCCTTCTCGACCTAGTTTTAGGAAAATTCTCGTGACCAATCATTTCAAAAACCTCTCGGACTTGAGCGCTCAAACTCTTGTTCAGGTTCTCGACCTCGCGGACAAGTTGAAGGCAGAGCGAGGCCAAACTGAAGAACGCCCCCTCGCCGGAAAACAAGTTGCCCTTGTTTTTGAAAAAGCTTCGACCCGCACACGACTTTCCCTAGAAGTAGCCGTAAACGAGCTGGGCGGCTCAGCCATTGTCTTGACGAGCAGCGGTTCACAAATGGGTCGTGGGGAGCCGGTACGCGACTCGGCTCGCGTCTTAGGCCGTATGGTTCACGGAATTACCATGCGAACCTCCGACGAAAGTCGACTCATGGAAATGATGAAGTTCTCGGGTTTGCCCGTCCTCAACGCCCTGACAGATCAAAGTCATCCCATGCAAATTATGGCAGATTTGCAGGCGGTTCGAGCCCATTTTAAGGAGTTGGACGCACGCTCTCTTCAAGACCTCATCTTTACCTGGGTAGGCGATGGCAACAACATGGCCTGTTCGTGGATCGAGGCTGCTGGCCTCCTAGGACTTCAGTTGCGCTTGGCTTGTCCCCAAGGTTACGAGCCCCCTGAGTCGTGGCTCAAGGAAGCGCGCGATCGCGGGGCAGTCATTCAAGTTTCTCACAATATTCAGGAGGTGGTTTCCGGAGCAGACGTAGTTTCTACGGATGTATTCACTAGCATGGGCCAAGAAGAAGAGACCCAGGCGCGCCTAAAAGCCTTTGACGGATTTCAGGTCAATAGTTCTCTCATGAAACTCGCTCACCCCCATGCTGTGGTGCTCCATTGTCTGCCAGCTCACCGCGGCGAAGAGATCAGCGAGGATGTATTGGAAGGGCCCCAAAGTTTGGTTTGGGACGAAGCTGAGTCGCGCTTACATACCTCCAAGGCTCTGCTCATTTGGGCCTTTGGCCTATTGTAAGCGAAGCCAACAGCATGAGAGATCTTAATGAGGGGGATTCTAGCCCCCGCCTCGTGCCCTGTGCCCTCTGCGGCGCTGCTCTCGACCCCCTACGAGCCCCTCGCGTACGCTTTAGTGCTACTCAACAATGGTTTTTTTGTAAGCCTGAGCACGCAAATCAATTCAACATTCCTCGCGAAGTAAGTTCCCCAACCCTTCCTCACGCTTCAGCTAAACTCGGCAAAGTTCCCACGCCCAGTGTGCCTCCGCCCAGTGTGCCTCCGCCCAGTGTGCCTCCGCCCAGTGTGCCTCCGCCCAGTGT
>CAYWLO010000001.1:13514-82820 GCA_964459035.1 uncultured Polyangiaceae bacterium
CGCCCAGTGTGCCTCCGCCCAGTGTGCCTCCGCCCAGTGTGCCTCCGCCCAGTGTGCGGGCAAAGCAAGTGCACGTCCCTCTCAACCAGCCCGGCCCCCCCCCCGCTCCAGCCTTGCTGGACATCAATACCCCCAGGTCGGAGCCTTCTAAAAGCATCACAACTTCGCCTGTAGGACAGCCTCTCCTTTGGGCGCCCACAGGCTTGGCGTTTGTGGCCACCGGCCTGGCCTTTGCAAACGACGAAGAGCCCTGGGCCCTCGCTGCAAACTGCTTGCTTTTGTTGCTCTCGACTGGCGGCGGACAGAGTCTCATTCAAAAATGGAACTCGGCGCTCAATCTAGAAAGTGCACAAATTGAGAGAAGGATGACCGGTACTACCCTTCGGAGTTCCACCGAGGGACCTCAACTTGTGAGCGAAACGCAATTGCGCCCAGGTGAAGAGGTCATTGTTCGAGCGGGTGAGTACATTCTCGCAGATGGAACGATTACATCGGGAGAGGGCTACGTTCAATTATGGCAAGGACAAGAACACGCGATTGCGATTGCAGAGGGGGACCGCGTTGTCGCCGGGGCAAAGGTTGAAAAAGGAACACTTCGGGTCGTTTGCTCCAAAACAGGCCCAGATAGAGCGTTTTCTTCCCTTGTGGCCCCACTAGGCGAACGAATTGACAATAAAACATTTGCCAGCCGCTGGGCTCGACATCTTTCTCTGCATCTCGCCCCTCTGGTAGCTGCGGCAACTTTGGCTTTGGTTTGGCTTCAAGGGGGAAGCTATGCCCTTCTTCTTGGGGTCTTCAGTGCCGTTTGGGGTGCTCTTTTTCAACCCATATCATTGCAGCTACCAGGTCTCTTCAGCAGAAGAAGCCTGCTCTGGGCCGGACAAAAAGGAATCACTTTTTCCCATGAACGCTTAGTAGATCAAGCGGGGGCCGTCACTGCAGCAGTGTTCTGCGCCCGAGGAACAGTGCTTTATGGAGAGCCTGAAGTCTCTGAGATCCATCCTCTTCGCGATACGAGCACCGAGGAAATTCTCGCCCTCGCAGCAGGTTCGGAGAGCGTGGTGCACCATCCTGTTGCGTCAGCAATTCTTCGCGCCGCCGAATCTCGCGATATTCGTGCAAATGGATGCAGAAGTCACAATGAGGCGACCGGAATGGGAGTCGTGTGTCTCTCGGCAGAAGGTGAAACTATCGTATTTGGTAGTCGTGAGCTTTTACTAAGAGAGCGCGTAAGTATCGCGATGGCAGAGGGGACCCTACGCGGTCTGGAGTCTCGTGGGCTCACCGCTCTAATGCTAGCAAAAAACAACCATCTTATTGGTGTTCTGGCCCTACAAGATACCCTGCGCTCTGGTTCAAAAGCCGCCATACAACTATTAATTGACCAACATATCGAACCTGTCCTGCTCTCGGGAGACTCGCGAGCAACAACAGAAGCGGTAGGACATGCCTTAGCGATAGAACATATTCGCCCAGAAATTTCTGCCCCTCTACGCGGTGGTGAAGTAACGAGCTTAATTGACTCGGGCGCAACGGTCGCGGTGGTGGGCACTAGCCCCCGAGACGACGTGGCTCTGGGCGCGTGTCCGGTACCCATCGTACTCGAAGGAGCCAGTATTCGTTGGCACGATTCAAAAAGGGATCACGATCGAGGAATTGGTCTAGCCGGAAAGCAAGTGATCAACGCGCCTTTGGCCCTCATGATCTGCCGCTGTATCCGTATCAACGGCCTCGTTCACCTGAGTCTCTCCTACCTACCGGTCGGCCTCGGTATTATGGCCACCGCAAGCCGCCTAGCCCCCCTCTATCTACCTGCTCTCTTGGCAATGCTCAGCGCGGGTATCACCGCTCGGCTTTACCTTTGGAAAGAACGGGATCATGAGACAGGGCGCCCCCTCTCTTAGGTATTTGGCGCACTCCTCCAGGCATTCTTTCCCAAAACCCTCATAAAATGGTTGTCCCCTGACCCAGCGGCGTGGCATCACGTCCTAGTGACAAACCGCACGCCCGCTAGTCCCGATTTGGATCGAATTCGCCAAACTCTAGACACCTACATGACCAAGAAGGGCCTACGCACTACCGAGCAGCGTAAACTCATTGTCACAACATTTTTAGAGTCCAAGGCTCACGCTACAATCGAAGAGCTATTGGAGCGGGTACGCGCGATCGACAGTAAAGTGGGGTACGCAACGGTCTACCGCACAATGAAAATGCTCGCCGAGGGCGGCATGGCCAATGAACTTCATTTCGGTGATGGTGCCACTCGCTACGAAATTGCAGACGAGGGAGCTCACCATGATCATCTCATCTGTGAAGAGTGCGGCAATATCGTCGAGTTCGAAGAGCCCCTCATCGAAGAACTCCAAGAGCGCATAGCAGTTCAATATGGTTTCGTAATTGAACACCACAAGCACGAGCTTTACGGCCACTGCGCGGATGAAGAAGCCTGCAAAGAACGCCGAAGCGCCAACCAACGCTAACTAGAGCCCCTCTCAGTTTGAAGGAAATACCCAGCATTTTCTCCCAACTACAGCTTGTAGAGGTGGTCCCAATTGGTCCCAATACCCGGCACGAAGTTCCGGTCCTTGATTCTAGCTTCCCTCAGGAGGACGCGGGATAATAACTAGAATCTGTTATTACGCCCTCGCAGGGGACATCGTGGGCTTCGACGGGTAGCTCCGCTAACAATTGGAATTGATAGGCTACAATTATACTACGAGCCGGAGGACAGACGTCACCGAGGGTAGCATCGTAATAGCCCGCGCCATATCCAATGCGGTGTCCTTGAGCATCTGCCGCCAAAGCAGGAACTATCACAAGGTCAATCTCTCCGCGAGCGGCTAGGGGAGAACTAGAATTCGGCTCGAAAAATCCGTTGCCTCGCTCCGAGAGTTCACCCACCACCCGCGTTAGGCGAAAGCCCGTGAGATATCCCCCTCCCGACTTTTTCTCCATAAAGGGGTAATAAATTTGAATCCCCCGCTTGCGTAATTC
This sequence comes from uncultured Polyangiaceae bacterium, assembly GCA_964459035.1. Taxonomy (GTDB): domain Bacteria; phylum Myxococcota_A; class Polyangia; order Polyangiales; family Polyangiaceae; genus NIC37A-2. The sequence continues at coordinate 16,509 of CAYWLO010000001.1, forward strand.
GGTGTCCAAGGGGCGCAGGTCCACTTCGGTCGAATTTGTCATCGGCCAAAAGAGAGCCACGCTTTGAGCCTCCTTCAATTGAGGCAGCTCAAGTAGAGCCTCTACGATTTTCTTCGATCGCGCGGCCAACGCTCGTGGAGAGTGCGCCCCTCTTAGCGCCTTCATTCTTGCGCGTATTTGCTTCTTTGCGCGCCTCACAACTTCTAGAAGTAATTCTGGTTCCAAAGGGCCATGCATCTGGGTTGTTCTGGCAGGTACCCAAGGAGTTGCAACTGCTAGTCTCGCGCCGATGACCCTCCTCTATGTTGGCGCAGAAAACTGCATACTCACCGCTCGATTGGATACGACAACGAGCCTTGGCCCCCAACTTACAATCCTTGAGCGAACGGAGATCGGGGCGATGCCCTCGTACCTTTGTTTTGCAAAAAAACAGCCCCGCGTATTGGCAGTGGTCGAAGGTGAAGATCAACTCGCTATGTTGCACATCACCGAGACAGGCTCGCTCCAACTAGAGACTCGCGTAGCTTGTCCGGGAGGTCCAGCATATATTTCTTTGGATCAAAGCGAGAATTTTGCGCTCACAGCTAGCTATGGCAGCGGAGAAACAAGAGTTTTCCCCCTCGGCCCTCAAGGCGAATTGGGGGAGGCGAGCTCCACCGTCACCACGGGCAAATACACTCATTGCGCCCTAGCCTCCTCCAACAATGAGCGAATCTTCGCGACCAGTAAAGGTACCGATAAAATCGCCATTCTTAATTTTGATCAAAAGAGCGGAACGGCCACGGAGCTCACAACTGTCGAAACAAGCGCAGGTTGTGGACCCCGACATATTGTTTTTTCTAGCGACCATACAAGGGCGTACGTTGCATGCGAAAACGGGTGTAGCCTAATAGTTTATTCGGTCGAAGGAGACTCCCTCGTTGAAATGGCCCAGACCAGCACGCTCCCACGACCGCAACAAGAAGGTGATACCGGCTCTGATGTACATATTAGCTCGGACGATAAGTTCATCTACGTGTCCAATCGTGGCCACGATAGCATTGCCATTTTTCGCACTACAGCCAAGGGCGTTGAGCTCATTGGACACGAGAGCACACGCGGTGAAGTCCCTCGACATTTCAATCTTCTAGGTGAGGAGATGCTCGTGGCCGCAAATCAAGAGAGCTCAAGTCTTTCTTTTTTTAAGCGTGATAGCAACACTGGTACGCTCAATTTTTTGGGTCTTTGTGACTTACCCGAACGCCCTTTTTGGGTCGGTAATCGCGAGAGCCGCTGAGTTCCCAGTCAGATCTCATGAAACATGCCTTCTTGATCCCGGCTTACAATCCGGGAAAGCTCCTGCCTCAAGTACTTGAGGGGCTACGCTGCGCAATGGTCGAAGCCGGTCTCCAAGACGTGCCCATCATCCTAGTGGACGACGGTTCTACGGATGAAACAAGGCATCTTGAAGATCCGTCCCTTTCTATCATTCGATTGCCCCAAAATCGGGGAAAGGGCGCAGCCCTCCAAGTGGGACTCATTTTTTCTAAGGACCGCAATATTGAACAGGTGGTGACCCTTGACGCCGACGCTCAACACCCACCCAAGGAAGCAGTGCGCCTCCTCCTTCATCCAGCTCCTGCCCAAAACCTCCTCTTAGGTGTCAGAGATATGTCAGGAACGGGGGCCCCACGAGCTAGTCAACTTTCTAATCGTTTTTCAAATTTTATGCTTTCTCTCATGGGAGGAGAAAAGCTTTTGGACACCCAATGCGGACTTCGGCGCTACCCTGTCCGAGAAACTCTCGCCTTGGGAGCGAAGCACCCTGGTTACGCGTATGAGTCTGAGGTTGTTTTACGTGCTGCGCGCAAAGGTCTTCCCATCACCCATGAAAAGACGGCTGTTTTTTACCCCAGCTCAAAAGAGCGCGTCTCCTACTTTCATTCGGTGAGAGATCCCGCTCAAATTGTGGTGCAGATTGTTCTAGCCACCCTCACAATTTCCCACGTGCGACCAGGACGACGCTGGGCGCGACGGGCACTCATTGCCACCCTAGTTCTCGTTGGAGGCAGTTTCCTCTGGTAAGGTGTAACAACCTTGCAAGTTCAGATCTTGCAAAAACCGCCAAGATATTTTTTCTTCGCTCAGCAATGGGTGAGATAAACTCAATGCGTAGCTCCCTCCCACGACGTTCGCTTCTTCTATCTTTATAGGGTCCTCGGGACCATATTTTAGGCTCCCCTCGGCAAGTACGCGCTCTGCGCTCCCCCCTCCAGCACCCTGGGGCGCCACTTCGTTAAAATCACCCACTCGAAATCGAATTGCCTTATCAAGAGTGCCGTCTCCGGAGGTATTGACGTGACTAATGAATTCTCCAGAGAGCTCAATCTCAGGAAAATCGCGAAATGATTCATACGATATTGTGGTGTCTGGGCTAAGAATATTTTTAAGAATTATCCGCTGTGAGCCTTGGGAGAATCCAGAAAATTCGGCCTCGTTGTTCAGGTAAATTACAGTACCTCCTCCCCCAAAGTTACGAATGCGAGCTTGTATCGTGCGAATAGAAAGCTGCACGAGAAGCAAGAGGCACTCTCTTCCTCTTTGTTGCTGCAGGTCTAGTTTCTCTATCAATAAGCTCATTTCAATAAAGTCTCCTCGCTCGGCAAGACGGAGCACCCCTGGAGAAACTGAAGCGTTCAAGGTCACTTCACGACTACTTTTTCGAGATTGAGCTCCCGTGCGATTTCTCACACTGCCTGTTTCACGTGGAAAACTATATTCATAGTTGGATTCAAAGGTCATTTTGGTGTCGTCCGCCGTGAATTGACCAATTTCAACGTCCACGTATGTATCTCGATGTACAATTGAACGAAGAAAGCGCCCCTCACTACTCAATACTAGTACCTCCGTCTCATTTTCTCTTGCGGCAATCCAAGAAGTCGCCTCTCCTGAGACGGGATCCAAATGATCCAAGGGTTCTTTCAAGGAAGGCAGAGGTCCTAGATTGCACGCGCCCAGCCCCAGCACACTCAATAAGCCCAGCCCCAAAAAACCCTTCACTCTTCGTCTCCAATCAATAGGCCGAGAGAGATGAGAAATTGAGCCTGCACCGCACCAGAAATTTTTCCTCCACGGGAAAGGTCTATAAAATCGTAGGAAAAGTCACTATGGAGGCCAATTTCTGGGGTCAGCCCCTTCCATTGGCGTGCCAAAGATCTTCTCGTATTTACAGAAATGCCTAGACCTAGACCTGCCGTGCTCCACTCGACGTAGCGAGATGAACGCATTCGGGTCGAGTGAATATGAGGACCTAAACCAAGATCAGTCTTCCAAGAGAGCAAACTTACCAGATGTTTGTCCACTGCCAGGAGCATGTCAAAGCTTTGTACGCTCTCATACTCGGCGCGAGGGGAAATGCTCAAAAGCTCATCACTTACTGCGAGGGGAAATAAAATGCTCGCCCGCAACAACAGAGCCCACTCTTCACCATACCGTCCTGTGTAGGTAACAGGCAGAGAACTGAGGTGAAATTTCCCCGCGTCCGACGATTGTCCCCGCCCCCAGTGGTAACCAGTTCCGAGTGCATGGTGTTGCTCTAAAGCCCCCACGGGAAAAGTGAGCAAGAAAAAGAAGAGAAAGATAAGTAATCTCGACAAGACAATGCTGCCTTAGCACAAATTACCCAGTCAGCGCCCCCTGTCTCAATGACGATCTAACCCAAACCAAGCACCCGCGCAGGCTAGCGTAAACCCTACAGGGGCTATACCTAGAGCAATAATGAGGGCTGTAGGTTCGGTCACACTAAAGAGAGCAAAAACCACAATAATAGAAGCGCCCGTGGCCCATGCCGGCTCCAAAACACTTTTCGCAGCGCTTGCCCGCGCTATTAAATACCCCGAGACGGGAAAGGCAGACAATAGTCCGCAGCCGAGTAAAGCAATGGGTAAAATCCCCCTGATACCTTCCTCGTCAACCAAAGAAAAGTCGACTCCGTAGTGATGTCCACCGTAAACCGATGCTGCAACAAAGGTTAGAATTACACCCAAATTGACAAAAGCCCCAAGAAGGATCCAATGAATTTTCAGAGGGCGTCCCCGCCGAGAAAGCACTTCTCTTACCGACCCCACACTGGGCGCTTCAAATAGAGATGCTGCTCCCGACCGACCTGAAGAGTGGGTGGAGTGCTCTCTCAGGAGACCAAAGACCCCCATACCCATCATAGCCAACATGGGTACAACCACTATCAACAAGGACAAACTTCGACCAAAAACAATATGGTCGTAGAGCCCATGCATGAGGGCGCTCATCACCCAAAGAGGACCGAAAAAGCGATCGCGCTTGCCCCCCCCCAGCATATAACCCCACACCCCGGCAAAGAAGAGATGGGCTGGCGCCGCAAATGCAACACGCAAAAGAGCAAACCACGCGTCTTCTTGTCGCACAGAATAAAAAAGGATCTCTACGGCGGCGAAACCAGCGGCTGCAACAACTGCGTAAATTGCCCCCACCTGTCCCGTCACTAACCGACGTCCCACATAAAGAGGCCAGACTGCTGCGACCTTGAGGGCTTCTTCAAGAGGGGCGCAAAATAGAATCATGGCTAAGGCAGAAATTAGGCCCCCACCACCCTCCACCTGCAAAGAAACGTCCGCAAACCCCAGGGCCCAATGCTCTAGAGTGAGGGCAATAGCCGACGCAACGCCTCCGGCAACCAGAACGGCCAGTACCCGCGAAAGAGGTAGGTGACGAACCTTTGCCATGCGTCGCCAGAGCCACAAGGCACAAGCAATAACCCCCAAGGCGAGGCTCGCAGCCGAGAGAACTACCGGCAATGACATCAGAGATGAAGCCCTACGAGAAAGGAAACGACTGTACCGCCTCCCAAACTCGAGCCATCCTGAGCGAACACACAATCTGGCTCTCCTTCGCACAAGGAGGCATCGGCCTTGCGGGAAAGAAAGAGCAAATCCCCTCCCCAGCGAGTACCTATTGAAAACGTATCACTCAAATAGAAGTCGAGACCAGCTGCCAACTGAAGGTTCATTCCATGTATCCCGCCAATACTTTTGGAAATAGTTTTGGTTTCCACATCACCCACACCAATATAACCTGCACTGAATGTACCGTAGGGTTCAAACATACCGAGAGGGACGCGTAGCCCCAGCTCCGCGACGAGAGACCATAGATTGAAGCTACCAAGAGCAGCGCTTCTCATGGCCACCCCCCCTGTGAAATAGATAAGTCGAATGCCGGCACCGCCACCGAATGCGGCGCCTCCTCCTTGGGAGCTGTCGCCTGCTGGTAAAAGCGAGGCATTGGAGATACCCGCTAGGCTCATATATTGATAACCTATATTTCCAGACATCCAAAAAAACTCAAGCCCCCGACCCGAGTCCTGCTCGTCGGCATGATCAAGCGTTTTTTCTATCTCTGTACGATTATCCGCCGACTCAACAATCGCTTCTGGAGCGACAATGCCTCCCGCCGAGAGTTCTTCATTTCGCTCTTCAACGTCGCTTTCTTCGTAAAAATCGCCATCCTCAGGCTCAATTTCTGCGGACTCGTCTTCATAGGTATCAGTGGCCCCTGCGTTGATGCCTAGAAAGGAGAGAGTCGCACCCATGGCAGCGCCTAAAACTTTCTTACGGAAAATGTAAAATTTCATGATCTATTCTCAGAGAGAAACTCCAAGCTCATCATTTAGCTGCGCTATCAATGATTCAACAGGTCCGTTGTAAAACATCTCCCCAAACTCTACTTCTAAATCGACATCGTCCCGTAGGGTCGCCAACTTGCGATAAAGTAACACCTCCTCCTCGTTCTCTTGAAGATGTGCGAGCAGACCTTTGGCTCCTCGAACTTTTATATCCCACTTTTCTAACTCTCGTGGAATTTGTTCTAGATGACCAAAATGGGAGAGGACAAGGGAAGTCGAGCGAGCCCCCCACCGAGGCACTCCTGGAATGCCGTCAGCGCTATCGCCAACGAGGGCCAAGTAATCGGGTATCAACAGAGGCTTTACTCCCATTTTCTCTAAAACTGCCGCCTCGTCATAGCGGCGGTCTCGCATTCTATCCCAGGTAGTTATACCCGGACGAACACATTGAGTGAGATCTTTATCGGGTGAAGCAATCACTACCTCAACAACCTCAGGAAGGTCATAAAATTGAAGGGCTGCCGAGGCCAGTGCGTCGTCCGCTTCAAACTCTCTCATGCTAAAGACCTGAAAGCCCAGAGCTGCCGTGACGCGTTCGGCCAACTCGAATTGACCCAGTAAACGCGGTTCAATTCCTTCGCCGGTCTTATAACCCTCAAATAAATCATTGCGAAATGACTCAATCACCGTGTCAAAGGCCACGGCAAGATGAGTAAATTCACCGGTTTTGGCCAAGGACCGCAAACTTCGCCCCAAAGACACCGCGGCACCAATCTCATCCCCTTGAGGCGATTTTCGCTCGGGAGCTCCAAAAAAAGCTCGAAAGAGCTCATAGGTTCCGTCCACTACGCAAAGACGCGATTCTGCCATGAGCCTCTTCTAGCAGGGCCCAGGCCCACAATGAGAGCAATCTCGCCATCGAAAGGCATTTCCCTCTTGCGCTTGGAGGCCGCGCAATCGACAATTCGAGTTCACTTCAGAGACCTATTCATGCGCCGCAATTCTACCCGCCTTATTCTTTCTTCCCTCGCAATCGCATCCACAATTGCCGGTTGTACCCTCATTGCCGAGGTTGATCGCACCAAAATTCCTGATGACAGCGGACAAATGGGTGGCATGGGCGGTACCGGCAGTGGTGGCAGTGCCCCAGGGGGTATGGGAGGCTTAGGCGGAGACAGCGCCCAGGCCGGCTCCAAGAACTAACACTGAACGTTGATTTCAATCGACTCCGTCCAATGGGCTGAGATCGCGAAATTTTGGAAGCCCTGAGACTGCAAATTTCGACGCCCTCCCTCAGCCTCGGTGCCGGCCAATTCGCCGGCTGAGCACCCCAAGAGACAAGAGTGCGAAGAGCAGAGACCACGTCCAATGGTTCGTGCCGGGGTTGCTGGGAGCCACGTGGGCTCCGCAACCATAGGCTAAAGGCGCTACACATGGCTCGCCAACTCCAGCTTCACTGGGATCAGCCGTCGGAGAGGAGCCCAGCTCCAACTTGTCCGTCTTGCCATCAAGGTCGCTGTCCACCTCTTCGCCTAATGCAGCGTAGCTCTCTCGCAGCGCCGCTTCGTTGCTTCCTCCTGAAAGCCCTACTTTGCGAAGAGACAACGCAAACGGTTGAGAAGCCGTGCCTGACGTACCCGGATTCGTCGTATGACAAACCGTGCACTTTGGTGTGCATTCCATCACAGCAATCTCTTGGAGAACCGATGGATAAGAAGGCGATGCGAGGGCACTTGTAGAGCTGAGAAGAACTCCCCCCATAGCTAGGCCCCAAAGCCCGGCGGCAAGAGAAAGACTAGAACGTCGACACGCAAGACGAGATGTCAGCGCTCGAGAGAAAAGAATATTCATTGAGAAGCTCCAGAAAAATAGAGGATAAACTCACACGATAAGGAAAGAAGACGGTGCAAAAACATTGAGGCCCCGTCGACCTTAGAGATACATATGAAACTGACCTAAGATCGTGGTGGGTGCATCCTGACGAAGTATGAGATCTGTTCGAAATTCCATCTGTCGATAGAAGAACCAGTCCAGGGAGAGCCAACCGCCACCTCGCGCTTTTCCAGCACCGGGTTTTGGCTCTTGTTGGGCCCCATCTTCAAACTCCATACCTGCGTCAAGAAACTCACCAGTGAGCATCAAGTGCAATCCTTGAATCGGCTCCCAATCAGCTTGGGCAAAGCCCACGTAGCCCGCGTCAGCATTCGTACGAAAAAGCACGTCGGTCTCTCCCAGGAAGCTAAGTTTCTCAAAAGGAGCATAGCGAGCTGTTAAGCCGTGAGCCTGTCGAAGAGAGTCCTCCTCAAAGGTAACGTGATCCAGCTGAGAGAACGTCACCTTGCTTGTGACTCCTGCGGCGAACGAGGTCCCGGCAATACCCTCCGCGTACATAGAATACCCGCGTTCGCGCACCGCATTCGACTTGAAGTTTTGATAGGGCAGTTCGGGCTTGAGACTCATTTGAAAGTTCCCCGCGATAGCCATGATTTCGGCACGAAAGTTTGCGCCGACATAGGCAACAGAGAGCCCGTGTTGCTGATCCGACTCACGATCGGTTCGCGTTGCCTCGCGCACCCAGGCCGTATGCTCGGGTATGCGTACCCCAAAAGGTAGGTTGAGCCGCCCTGCGCGTACTACAAATTCGCTACCTAGATCATAGCCTGCGTAATAATTTCTGGCGACCAAGTTGAGCCCGTCGGTATTCGTTGTTACCTGCGCTTTCAATGTATGAGACGCGCCGGGAATGGCTTTTCCTAAGCCAATGCTCCCCCCTACTGTAAAGTCTCCCGCTCGAAACTGCCCATACGCATCAGCCTGCATCACAGGAATAAAGGTCGACGCAGCGTCCTTACTAGGACGAATCACCGAGAGACTTCGATACGCTCCGCTCAAAAGAAGGGAGCTGGGCAGATCAACCAGCCCCCAAAAGAGACCGCCAGTCGGACCACCAAAGTCAGCCTCGGAGGACTCGTCGTCGGGCTCGTCCACCTCGTCGCTGGTGCCATATTGCATGCTCAAGATGAGATCAGAGGTGACGCGACCATAGGTGGTGAGCAACTCGCCACCACTGGGGTCGGTGTGGCAAGTAGAGCAAGCCGTGTAATCGTGGCGAATCATCCATGCGTAGGCGTCCGCATCTTCAGTCCAACAAAAACCGGAAATGATAATTGCCCATACAAAGAACAAGGCCCTCCGCATTGCCGAATGACCTAAAAGTCTATTCTGCGACGTGAAGGGACTAGATGAATATTCTAGAGAAGAGAGGGAAGCGCTCAGGGATCGCTGGCTCATGATTGCCATGGGCCGACCATTGCGGGCGGCGTCGCCTCCGTCAACGCTCTAGAGAAGTGCATCAGAGGTTTTTGCCACATTACTTGTCGCGGACCTTGAACTTTACCTTCACTTTTACGTCCTTGTTTACGCAAACACCGAGGTAACAAGGTATCTCCATCTTGAATTTTGTGATGTCGATCTTCACTCGTCCCTGAACGTGGTAATCGCTGCCCGTTCGGGTCACTTTATAAGAAAACTTTGTGTCGCGAGTCTTGCCGTTGAGCGTCAGCTTTCCGGTCGTCGAGGCTTCAATAGATTTGTCATTTTGAGGAAATTTGAGATCGCCCCGCGAAACGAGCAGCACAGCCTTGGGATGGGCTTTGACATTGAGTGCCTTCTTTAAGTGGCTGTCTCGCATATCGATACCAGTTGATAACTTGGTCAAGCCCACAGCAATCTTGATTTTTCCTCCGGCTTCCGATGTCGAAACATCCCCCCCCTTACCCTCGATCTTGAGCCCCGCAGGACCTTGAGCCAAAAAGCTGACTTTTGCCTTTCCAATTCCAACAAGACCCGCCTGGGCCACGGCTGCCAAGGACACACTGGAAAGCACGATACCGAGAGCCCAACGGCGTGACAAAGACCAGCGTCGCGCAGATGAAGAGCGCGGTTTTGTAGACAAGCGAAGTAAAGAGCTTTGATTCATAATGTTCATCGATTCTCGGAAGTGCCAGCAAAGGGCCTGACACCATATAGTTTCCGCTAGCAGCGCCACCGGGTCAAAAGTTTCGAGCAGGTTCTTAGGGTGTACGCGAAAAAAACACGAAAAATTCCTCCAGATAGTTCAATCTTTCTGACTCAATTGAACCCTTAATAACAAATTGCAATAAGATTAAATCTATACCTACAATCGAGGCGGCCCCGCACTCGCCCCCAAGACAGTCTGCCCCGAGCACCCTTTTACTCCCTCGCCACACGCGATATCCCTCAGAGTACCCCTCATGAACAACAAGCTCCCCAGCACCGATCCCGGCCTCCTCGCAGTTCACGCTCTGATGAATCGATTGCAAGGAAAGCATTCGCTCATCGAAGAGATGCCCGGTGGCGCCTCCACCCGCCGCTTCTTTCGTATCCAACGGGAAAACGACAGAGCGGTGGCCATGTATATCCCTGCCCCAAGTCAAGAAATTGCCAAGGCGCGCCAGGCTTCCGGAGGAGAGCCTTTCATCAAGGTAGCATCCTTACTTCGCAAGGCTCAGATACGAGTTCCAGATACTTACGAGAACTGTGAGGAACACAATATTCTCCTCGTGGAAGATCTCGGAGAAAATACTCTTGCCCACTACCTGGAACAATATCCAGATACACGTCTCGAACTCTACCGTATTGCTGTGCGCAAATTGGCGCGTGCACAAGATTCTTTAAAAGATTTGCCAGACAATTGCATCATCACCCAACGGGCCTTCGATGAAGACCTTTTGCGTTGGGAGGTAGACCACTTTTACGATTGGGCCTTAAAGGCCCGCGGAATTCATCTCAACGAGGTCGACGCCGACGTGTTTAGCCGCTCTGCTCATTATTTGGCCACAACTATCGCAAGCTGGAAAAGAGGATTCGTTCATCGCGACTACCAAAGTCGCAATCTTATGGTCGAAAAGAAAGAGGGGAATCATGATCTTGTCTGGATAGATTTTCAAGATGCAATGATGGGACCCCGAGCCTACGATCTTGTCGCGTTGCTCACGGATAGCTATCAAACTTTCTCAAGAGAATTTATTGAAGAAAGATTGGACGATTACTGCGAAGCTCTTGGCATTGAGGATCAGAGAGAGCGTTTGGGTTTTGAATTCGATTTCATCACCGTACAACGAAAACTAAAAGATGCTGGGCGCTTTATTTTCATCGACCGCATCAACAAAAATCCTCATTTTCTCCAATATGTGGACTCCACGATTGCCCGTGCCCAAGAAGCTCTCTCCCGCGTGAAGAATGAGGGGCCCTTAGGGGAGCTCGATGCATTGCTTAGGCGAGTTCTCACCTAATATTTTCGCCCTCGGACACCAACACTGGGGTACGCCACGATTGCAGCACTTCGCCTGCCCAGATTGAGTCGTAAAATCCCAACTCAATATCATTGATGCCTTCCTCCGAGAAAACCTCAATCAAATTGGCCAACTTGTGCGCTTCAGGAAGGGTCCATAGATCGAGGTAGTCATAGTGCTTTCCGAAACCGGTGCCGGCCAAAAGACAGCTAGCCGCCGGTTGCTCGCGGGCACGTGTTTCCATACCCCGACGCTGGGCCAGTCGTGCTTGTCCCTGAAGTCCCGAGCGCCACCTAAGCCAGATAAACTTTTCGGGGCCCCGAGTAAATCTCTCGGAACGAAAGGGCAGACCCTCCAGGGCAGATTTTAGAGCTTCTGGAAAACAGGTTGAGGCAAAGAGGCGGTCGGCCTGAAGCCCTTGTTGCATCTCAGGTATTTCCAAGGCCGTCCAAGACTCGCCCCAACTTTCCTCAAAAATAGAGAGTGGGAGCTCCCCTTGCACCCCTTGAGCTGCCCGCGTCACAAGTCCAAGAACTTCATAGAGTGCATGATGAAGCGAAGAGAGCGCTACATCACTCACCATCATCAAACCAGTAGAGCGAGCTATGCGGTCTACAGAAATACTAGCGACCCACATGTCCAAGACCCCATCACCTAAGCGCTCCTCTAAATAGATTTCAGAAGCAACTTGCAGCTCTTCTATCGTGCCAGAGACATCGAGGGGTATTTGAATGACAATTTCGAGAAGATGCCCGCGAGAGAATCCGACTCGCACTCGAGACGATGCCAAATTTACCCCCGTGTGCTCCATGGCGGTCTCCAGCGCCTCTTTGTGTCCCCCCTCTGGCCTCCCCACGCGAACCCTTAGTTGTTGGGGAGCCATGGAGGCCACCCAATTCGCCAAAGGCAATGCCCCAAGCGATGAGTAGAGTACGGTAAGGTGAGTTTGCCCGCTATTTTCCTGGAGTGGGGGGGACGAGACAAGCTCCAAACGCTCGTCCACTCGATTCAATGCGGAGCTGGCTAACCTCTCGCCTTGAGCAATGTAGACGCACCAAAAGTTCTTTACCAAGAGTTGAAGGCCTAGAAATTTCTCCTTGCCTTCTTTTGAGTCCAATTCGCGAAACTGAATGAGCATCCATTGCTAGCGTCCATCACCTAGACAGCTCTGTCCATTGACCCCGGAGGCCAATTGCAGGAAAGATCTAAAAGAAATATGATTGACGACCTAAACGCCGAACGCCTTTTGACCCTAGAGACAAAAGTCGCCTACCAAGACAAGCTCATTGCTGACCTAAATGACGTCCTTTTGGAAAGAGGCCAGCAACTCGACGCCTTAGAGGGACGAGTTGAGGCATTGGCGCGACTCATGAGAGAAGGTCCTCAGGAGGCCCCTTCGAACGAACCGCCCCCTCATTATTGAGGGATAAAATTCGAGGAGAGTTCTTACAAAATGGGCGAGGAGGGCTATTCATTCGGCTCTCCGCTTGGGGGAAAGCTCTCGGGCAACGAGCGAATGGGTGAATGGCTCTGCTCACAATGATTGATAACTTCCAAGATCCTTAAACTGGAGTCCACTTTGCGGAGTTCTTCCAGCATGGATGACGAGAGAGCCAAGCGCGCAATGGTGGAGAGAAGTTCAAGATGCAATTGTCTGTCTCCAGGTGGAGACATGATGGCAAAGACTACATCGACTTTTTGCCCGTCAGGGCCATGATAATTGATGGCTTCTTTTAATGTAAAAACGCCCACTGTTGTATGGGCCACGGAGTCCAACGTTGCATGAGGCAAAGCAACACCATGTCCTACGCTGGTATTTTGCGTGCGCTCCCGTGCCCAAAGAGCGTCCAGTATTTCCTTTGTCTCTACGTTGAGCAGATCTGAAAATGCCCCGGCTACATGTTCAAAAAGAGCCTCTTTTCGTGAGCAACTAATGCGCGCCGAGACAGCTTGTTCATTGACAAAGTGGATAAGCTCCGTGGGGCGGGGGTCGCGCTTACGCACAAAAGCCTCATGGATACGCACTCGTGGCGTCTTCATCAGGAGCACCGAGCAGGCGGCTTTACGGGTAATTCGGTCCACCGTAGTCCCGCGCATTCGGGCTACTAAACCGGCCTTAGGCGATCCCATCACCAAGAGATCGTAGGAGCTGCTTTCGTGGGTAAGAGCGGCCACGGTATCGTTTCCAAGGGCCAAGGCAACTCGCGTCGGGGCCTCACAAAGCTCCGCAATCTCTTTGAGATAGGCCATTTCTGCATTGCGTTTTTGAGGTTCAGCATCTTTGCGTACTGGACGAACCAATGTCAGGCGCGCCCCCCAACGTCGAGCCAAATCATCGGCGGTACCCACCACTAAAGCATCATGGGGTCCTGGCTCAGCGTAAACCAGTATCTCGCGAATATACCGTACTCCTGCATCGCGAAAGAGCGCCAAGTTGCAATCGAGATGATCGACCAACCAACCAAGGGGGTTGTAGGGCATAAGGGCCCAGCGTGAGCGCCCTCGCCAACGCATCACTAAAAAGTCACATTGCACACGTGAGGTAACCGAATGCACGGTACGAATTATATCGCGTGAATGAACTGAATGAAATTCGAGGCGTGTGCCCTCCTCTTCAGCCATCACTCTCAGGCGGCGACGAAGGGAAAGAAGGGCAGGAGCGTCTCCTACCCCACCTAATATGGTCTGCTCGGGAACCTCGGTGAGGTGCACAACGGGCAACTTTCCGTGCCCTGATAGAGCCGAACCAATCTCGACCAATGTCTCCGGGCCGCGCTCATCACCAAACATTGCGACGACTGCTCGGGCCTTGCCTGTAAGGGATTGTTCGATGTCCACCTCGTGGGTGGGCGCGCTGGAAAAGTCAGAAGAAGTCTCCTCACGACTCTCCAGCTGATCTGAGCGTAGCGAAGCCGCAACCGAATCCGGTGCAACCGGCTCTGCCCCAGGTCGCATGCTCATAGCAGGTGAATTACGCACCAATTCTTCGCGCTTGCCACGCTGAAAAACCACACCGCGGCGTGTCACCCGTTTACGAGCATAGGTAACATAGAGAAGCGCGCCCGGCACCACCGCAATGATCCCCCCCCAAATGGCCATAGGACCAAACTGCAAAAGCAATAGAACCCCGGAAAGTACTCCCATCGCAGGCAACCAAGGGTAGAGCGGTAGCTTAAATTTTGGACGATACCACCCCACACCGCTTTCTCGGAAAACGATGACGGCGACATTGTTGATGGTATAGAGACCTATCACAATTGAGCTGGCCAACTTGGCTAACTTGGCCACATCAAGCAAAGAGATAGCCACTGCCATCACAACGCCAGTGAGAGCTATAGAAACAACGGGGGTATTGAACTTAGGATTGAGTTCTTGGACGCTTGCCGGAAGCAATTTGTCTCGGCTCATCGCAAAAGGAAATCGTGAGGAAGCAAGAAGCCCGGTATTTGCGAGAGATGCGAGCACTATCACCCCAAAGGCGCCCGCCAACTTTCCCAAATCTTCCCCACCAACAGTTACCGCCCAAGTATAAATCGGTCGAGGATTTCCCTCAAATTGCTCAGGGGTTAAACTGGCGGCCAAAAAAGTTGAGACTAGTGCGTAAAAACTTGCGGCTATTCCGAGAGATATGAAGATTCCTAAAGGAACGACCCTGGCTGGATTCCGAACCTCTTCAGCAATCGCTGCAATTTTCGTCACACCGTTGAACGAAACAATCACAAAACCAGCCGCGGCGAGAAGTCCGCCCACCCCATCATTCAACAAACCAGCTGTACCCAATGAGCTATGTTGAGGATCCCACTGATAAATTGCCAGTCCGCACATGATGCTTAAAAACACCAGTACCCCTGCCATCACAAACATTTGAGCTCGGCTCACGGCTTTTACGCCTACGCAATTGAGCAAGATAATGAGCAGCAGGAGAGCCAGAGCTGTCGGTTTGATGGGCACGTCGTCGGCAAGGACCGCCATGTAGACACCCACTCCTATCAGAGCGAACGAAGCTTTCAGAAGTGAGGCGAGCCAAACGGCCACCCCAGTAATCGTTCCCACAAGGGGACCAAAGCTACGGTCAAGGTAGATGAACGCACCGCCTGACGTTGGCATCGCAGTGGCCATCTCCGCCTTTGCAGCCGCTGCTGGCAATGCGCTCAAGGCTGCCAATAAATAGGCTAACCAGACCGAGTTACCTCCGGTGATACCAGCGGCAAGTCCCGGTAGAATGAAAATGCCGTTGCCCAGCATCGCACTGAGGGAAATGGCCACCACGGAATACAATCCGAGGCTGCGCTCCATCTCTTTCATGCCTCAAGCTTCGTCTTCCAAGAGGAAAAGGTCCAGGAGGAGCCCATCGAGCCAGTTTTTCGAGTCTCGAGCGCATTGCGCTCATCAGGGCACAGGTCGCCGGCCCCGTTGAACGGCACAAGTGCTCCGCGACACGGACAGATGTCCGGACACTTGTCTGCGCTGGACACTCCGAGCCGGACACGCTTTTTAGTAAAAAGTTGTCGATTTGAGGCGCACTGGCCGCTTCTAGGCGACAAACGCATGATTTTTATGCCGTGTTCGAGAGCGAATAGTTGGCACGGCAGGTGCATATAGCTCCAGTGAAGTCCGGGATGGCCAGAGACAAACACCTCTGGGTGTGTGTTTCTACGACCCTGACTTACTTTACGGATTGAATTTTCTTCGTTCGTTTCTTTTTCTTAGCTTCTTAAAAATCGCTTTTGCGAGTGCTGCGGAGTCTCGGGCGGTGGCCCGGCGTTGGAAACAACAAAAGTCTCCAACCTGGTCGGGCGCTTCCCCCATCCCCCCCCTTTGCGTTCGGCTCCGGCTATCCTCCGGACTCCTCAGCACCCGCAACCCTTCTTGAATTCCCCCTTGTTCTCGATTGCGATGGCGAGCACGCTGAGAAAAAGTGCTGTGGCGTGATCAAGCAAAGGCGCTCGTTGAGAGTATTACTATCGAGGTCTTCCTCGTTACGTTACTTGCTCTAGAGATTACTGCGCTCTTTTCTGTCCCGAGCGTGCTCTTGCGTCGTCAGGGGCGCCCTTCGTCGGCGATAGCATGGTTGCTTGCACTCTTTGCCCTTCCTGCCATTGGCAGTGTGGCGTGGTGGGCCATTGGGCGAACGCATATTGAGAGAAGACTACGCCGGCATTCCACAAGAAAACGCGATCTCTCTGAACAGTTTTCTGCGCCCATCAGCCTGCGCGGTGAGCAATTTGAGAATTTTTTACCCTCAAGAGCACGGGGTGAATATGCATTCTCAAGTCATGGCAATGAACTCACACTTCTGGCTGATGGTCACAATGCTTTCCCTCAGATGGAAAAAGCCATTGGCGATGCACAAACGTGTATTCACATGCTCTTCTACATTTTTGAGCTTGATAATACCGGTCGAAGAATTTGTGATAGTTTGAGGACACGCGCCCTAGCGGGAGTAAAGATACGCGTCCTTCTTGACGGTTTTGGCTGTCAGAAGACGGTCCGAAAGATTCGTCATCAACTGAACGTACCCGGCATCGAGGTCGCGGTGTTTCTGCCCTCACGCCTCTCCCCCCTCTACGCTCCTCGATTTAACTTTATCAATCACCGAAAAATTCTAGTCGTCGACAATCGAATCGCTTTTACGGGAGGCATGAATATCGGGAACGACTACGAGCATTCATGGCGAGACTTGATGCTGAGAATTCAGGGATCCGCCGTCGCAGGGCTGAACCATGTCTTTCTAGAAGACTGGTATTTCGCCACAGGACAAGCCCTTCGCGACCCTGCAATAGTAGAAGAAGATCGAGCCCTTGGGACAATAGATGTTGCCATCGTCATCAGCGGTCCCGACACAGAAAGCTGGATTCATGATGCCTACTTTATGGCCATCTCCCTGGCCAAAGAGAGTCTTTGGCTTGCCACGCCCTACTTCATCCCCACTCCAGCTATTCTGACAGCGCTGCGAACAGCCGCCGGACGAGGGGTCGAGATCCGCTTGATTCTCCCCAGTCTGTCGGACGTGCAATTGGTAATGTGGGCCTCTCGTAGTTTCTACAAATCACTCATCGATGCGGGGGTACGCATCTTTGAATATTCGGAGACGATGTTACACGCCAAGCTACTCATTCAAGACAGCAATCTATTCTCCATTGGCACGGCAAATATCGACAATCGAAGTTTTCGACTCAATTTTGAAGTGAGCTCTTTTGTAAAAGATCAAGCGACCGCACTGGAGCTCGAAAGTTGGCTCGGTAAGATTTTAGAAGACTCTGTGGAAATTACCCACGAATATCTCGCTCACAGAAGTACCTTGCGCAAGTTGACGGAGTCCACCGCCCACTTGCTCAGCCCGCTACTTTAAGGTTTCTCCCCTGCAACTCGTGCAATACACCACCAGAACACGTTTGGTTCTGTGCTTAGAAGAGATAAGTGGCGAGAGTGAGTGCGACGTCTTTTCCCCCCCTACAGATTGGAGATAGTTACAAATGCCTCACCTTATGAACGAATGGGCTCTTCGCTCTAGTTGAGTTGCCCTCTATCGGGCAGAGGCGAGACCATGCTCAACTTTTTCATCGCTTCCATAGCTTCGGCAGCATCGAGCTTGCGATTGCTTCGTTCCGAAACATCAAAGGAGATCTCCATTACGTGGTTGTCTCGGCGAATCACCAAGTCCATCTTACCTTGGGCCTCAGCCCGAGCCGACAAAAAGTCTTCAACAGAACTCATGGCTCGACCGTTTACACTCAGAAGAATATCTCCGTACTTGAGTCCATACTCCGCAGCTGGTGAATCTGGTAAGGCTCCTAAGATTGCTATTCCGTTCAATTGAACTTTCCTTTCGAGGCGCGCCCCCTTCAACGAAAAGAGCGCCCTCAGCCTCCGAGATCGAAGCGCTTGCTGCAGACTCAGAGTGTGGGGGGGGATATGGGGGGATGACGAAATCGATGACCGCAGTCCGCACGTCATAAGTTTTCCCAGTGTAGCAACATTCCCCTGGAGGGCGCGCTAATTCTTCATTAAGTGCTTCAATTTGCGAGAGCTAGCTCAAGGACGTTAGCTCACTCACATTCAAAGCGAGCGAATTGGAAGAGATAGTAGTGCCGAAGGCACAGAACGAGGCCAGTGCGGTATTTTGCACCACCTCTACAATCTGTGGGTGGGCGAAAATGCCGCATATTTCCTTCGAACTGAGTGGACCTCTGATGCCATTTCGCGGTCGCTCGGAAGAATACTCTAAGAGCAACATTCAAAACGGCGTTCGGGAGAGCCACGCCGCTTCTATCAATACCCCTCAAAGACAAAGCGCGAAGTCTCTGTCGATACCGCGCCGGTATGAAGGGAAAATGTGCTCTCTTAAAAACCGAGTTCTTCTTTGCGCTCTTCGGCGCCTGGGAGAGGATCTCCCTGCTCGGCAACTACGGGAAGACTCTTACATTTCTCCGTATTGATCTTGAGCCACTCCTGCTGATCATCAGGGAGCTGTGCTTCGTCGTAAATGGCCTCGACGGGACATTCCGGCACACACGCGCCGCAATCAATGCACTCCTCAGGATCAATATAAAGCATCTCGCCATCACCATGAAAACACTCCACGGGACAGACGGCCACGCAATCGGTAAAACGGCAGCTTTTACAGTTCGAAGTTACGACGAAAGTCATTGGTTATTCAATAGCGGCCGAGACTGAAGAGCGCAACACACGCTCCTCAGAATATTCGCCGAGTTGTAGGGTTTAACCGCAGAATTCGTCCACTTCGCCAGCGCCCTGACGGATGATCTTGGGTTCGTCTCCGGTCAAGTCAACGATACTGGTTGGAACCGTTCCGCCAGCTCCCGCATCAAGAACCAAGGCCAAACCTTTGAACTCTTGATCTATCTCTGCGGGATCCAAATGAGGGGTCGAACCATGACGAGCCGCAGTCGATGAGATGATGGGGCGCCCCAATGCCTCACACAATGCTTGGACCACCGGATTGTCGGGAACACGAATACCTACAGTCTTACGAGGCCAATGCACTATCTTTGGAACCTCTCGGGTACTCTCCAAAATAAAACAATAAGGGCCAGGCAAGTATTGTTTCATAACGCGGTAAGCGCGGTCATGCACTACGGCATATTTTGAAACATCGCTCAAATCTTTGCATACAAAGGCCAGCTTTTGCCCTTTGTCCATGCCCTTGATTTGATAGAGCTTACCTACAGCGCGTTTATTAAAAAGATCGCATCCCAAGCCGTAAACAGTGTCCGTTGGGTAGGCGATGACTTCGCCTGCTTCGAGTGCATCTACCGCCTGACGAATCTTTCGAGGCTCAGGATGATGCGGGTTGATTTCCAGCAGCATAACTATCAATTTCCCTCTCTCAAAAACTTCACGAGAGCTAAGGGGACGGGGTGCTTACTACGCTTCTCCTAACTCGTCGAGCATTCGTCGTACTAATTGAGGGAATTTTAGACATTTTTGAGATCCAGCGAGGTTAAAGTTGGCCTAGCGAGCTGTATTGAGTTAGCGAAGTGGCGATGTTGAACCGAAAAAATCTCCATTTGGCAGGCGGGACCCTCTTACTCGGACTCTGCTCGGTCCATTGTACGCCCCGAGCAGAAAAGGGTCCGGCTTGGCCCGAAAAACCAAGCCCCTCGTACCCCCAACCTGAGGATGCCTCGGCGCCCGATGTTCAGGCAGAAAAGTGGGAAGAACCGGCTCCTGCAGAGACTGCTACGCCGCAAAGCTCTCAACTATCCAAAGAATACTCCGGTACAAAGTCCCTCGACACTCTTCGCGGGCAGGCTTCGTACTACGCTGACTCCCTTGCAGGAAACCATACAGCTAACGGAGATATTTACGATCCAAATATATTTACAGCTGCTCATAAGAAGCTCAAATTTGGAACTATCGTACGAGTAATACGCGAAGACACCGGAGCGGTCACTTACGTTCGTATTAACGATCGCGGGCCTTTTGGGTCAGCTACGCGTATTATCGATCTTTCAAAAGCAGCCGCAAAAGAGCTAGATATGATGAAAGCTGGTGTAGTAAGCGTTCGAGTGGAAGTTGTAGAAATTCCCGCAAAAAAATAGTCCTCTAGCGGGTTTGCTCATTGACCCACTTCATAAACGGAGGAGCACCCGATGAGAGAAGAATGGTAACAACACAAGGGCATTCGTAAGAATGCAACTGCACAATTCTCTCCCTAGCCCCCTCTAAATTTTGCTCTGTAGTCTTGGCCACGAGGACGCACTCGCGGCCTTCCTGCACCTCTCCTTGCCATTCATAAATACTCGTCACGCTATCCATTATATTCGCGCACGCTACCCATCGTTCACTCACGAGAGTGCGGGCTATTTCGAGGGCCTCAGTCTTGTTTTCTAACGTGACGTAAATCAGATGGACGGGACTATTCTTCAAATCTTCGCGGGTCATAGCTTTGCCTAGTTCCTACGAAATTTTCGCACATCTCGCCTCTCAGAGAACCACATGCAGGTATTTTACGCACTAAGTGCTACTTTTGGACGAGTTTATGGCATTAGTGTAGTATTGTAGTGACGTCATAATATCATCTGAAACTCTGGGCATTTTTATTTCTGCGCGAATCCACTGACTGCGGAACGACGAAAACCTGTGGTAGTCATACGCCCCCTGATCGAGCCTTTAGTAGCAATTGAAGAGCACCTTCTGTCTGCAAACTTCCCCTCATGCTTCACGCCAAAATTCGCAGCTTGCCCGCTTTTCACCAACGTTTCGTACGCAATGCGTTGTTGATTAGCGCAGGCCTCCTCTCCTTTGCCTGTACTAAAAAGTCCGCAAAAACCGAAGAAGGAGTCGCCGTTGTAGTTCCGAACGCACGCTCGACGTGGATCCGTAACTTCAACCCGTTTTTCAAGAGTCAGGCCCGGTGGCCGGCTACGGCTGGTATCTACGAACCAACAATTATTCTCAACCGAGAAAAAGGCAAATTCGTCCCCTGGCTGGCAGAGAGTTGGCATTGGAAAGACAAAAACGAAACTCTCATTCTACAGATTCGAAAGGGTCCTCTGTGGGCTGACGGCATGCCACTGTTGGCAACGGATGTTGCGTTTACTTTTCGCTTGATGAAAAAATTCAAGGCTCTCGATCAGTTTTCGATATGGGAACACCTGAAAGACGTTGATGTGGTGGGTCAGGAAGTTCATTTTCATTTTCGTCACCCCTTCACGCTCCCAGCGCTCTTTCTGGTCGGGCAGCAACCCATCGTGCCCGAGCATATTTGGAGTAAAATTAAGGACCCTGTAAAGTTTGCCGACCCAGAGCCAGTGGGTTCAGGACCTTTCAACCAGGTCCTCTCTTTCAAAAACCAAATGTACGAAATTGGTGCGAATCCCAATTACTGGCAAGAGGGAAAACCCGGTATCAAAAAGTTTCGGCTGCCAGCATTTGGTGGCAACGAAGCACTCAGCCTCGCCATTATTAAAGGTGAGGTCGATTGGGCGGGCGCTTTCATTCCAGCCATCGATCGCATTTATGTGAACAAAGACCCGGCTCACCACGGTTACAATTCGCCTGCCCTAGAGGGCACGGTGATGCTTTACGCCAACACAAAAAAAGCCCCTTTTACGCACCCTGAGGTTCGCAAAGCGATCAGTCAGGCCATCAACCGTAAGATGATTGTTCGTATCGCAATGCAGGGCAATGCTCGCCCAGCCGACGCTACAGGCTTCAGTGATCTCTACAAAAAATACCGCAGCCAAAAAGCCCTGGACGAAGAAGGTGATTGGACCAAATTCAACCCTCAAAAGGCTGAAGAGATCTTCGACCAAGCAGGGCTCAAACGAGGTAAGGACGGCTTAAGAACATTACCCGACGGCTCTCCCTGGAAGGTTGACCTCAATTGTGTCGTCGGTTGGTCCGACTGGATCATCGCAGCCGAAATCATGGTCAAGAACCTTCGAGCGGTTGGCATCGATGCCACCTTGCGCACCTACGCATTTGGAGCCTGGTTTAGCAAACTGCAATTGGGCGAATTTCAGCTCAGCATGAGTTGGTCCGATGGCGCCGCCACTCCCTATAGTTTCTACCAAAGGCAAATGTCGCGCGACACGGTGAAACCCTTGGGCGTTCCGGCTGAAAATAATTGGCAACGCTTCGAAAGTGAAAAGGCTGATAAATTGCTGGCTGCTTTCGCTGGGTCGGGAAGCGAAAAAGAACGCATGTTTCTCGCAGAAGAACTCCAACGAGAATTCATTCGCCAAGCGCCCGCCATTCCTATATTTCCAGGGCCCAGTTGGGGAGAATACAACACCAAGAGAATCGAGGGGTTTCCTACAAAAGAAAACCCTTACGCTTTGTTAGCGCCATATAAGGCCCCCGGCCAGTTGCTGGTCATGGTGGAGCTACGCCCTGCTGGTACAAAACCCCTCTCTGACAATCCTGGAGAAGGCGCCGCCCCCACGAGTCAACCTCCCTCAAAGGCAACAAGATGAAGTATCTCTTACGTCGCCTTGGCTTCTATTTACTGGCAGCTTGGGTCTCCCTCACTCTCAACTTCTTTATTCCGCGCCTCGCCCCAGGAGATCCAGCGAGTAACCTTCAAGCTCAATTCAAAGGCGCACTCGACCCAGCGGCCCTTGAGGCCATGAAAGCGGCTTTTGGTCTTACAGACGATCCCATCTACATTCAGTACTTTGATTATTTGAAGAACTTGGCTCATGGCGAATTGGGCATGTCCATTGCCTACTTTCCTGAGCCAGTCTCCAATGTAATCGGTACTGCTCTTCTTTGGACATTATTTCTGGCTGGCCTGGCGGTGGTCTTCAGTTTCGTAGTGGGAACTCTTCTCGGTATCTATTCAGCCTGGAATCGAGGAGGAAAACTCGATTCAGTAGCTCCTGCGGCCTTCATATTCTTAGGAGCATTTCCCTACTTTTGGTTGGCAATGTTCCTTCTTTACCTATTTGGCTTTGTGCTCGATTGGTTTCCGTTACGCCACGCCTACACTGATACGAGCACCCCCGAGTTCTCCTTAGAATTTGCACTCGACATGCTTCACCATGCGGCCCTGCCCGCTGCCTCTATTGTTATTGCATCATTGGGAGGCTGGCTACTGGCAATGCGCAATACAATGATTGGCGTACTCAATGAAGATTACGTAACAATGGCCCAAGCAAAAGGTTTAAGTGAACGCCGAGTGATGCTCACCTACGCAGCCCGCAACGCACTCCTCCCCAGCATTACCGGCTTTGGAATGGCTCTAGGCTTTGTGCTTTCAGGCTCTTTGCTCACCGAAATCATCTTCTCTTACCCCGGGCAGGGCTCCCTGCTGTTTGAAGCCGTCAAGTCTCAAGACTTTCCACTGATGCAGGGGCTATTTCTAGCTATTACTTCGGCCGTGCTCGCAGCCAATTGGCTAGTGGACATCGCTTATGTACTTCTTGACCCAAGGACACGCCGATGAAGTTCTTTCAGCAACTTTTAGAGAATAAGAAAGCTCGACTTGGCCTAGGCATCTTGGGCTTCTTCGTTTTCATCTCCCTCTTTGGTCCCTTGTTGGTGCGTGATCCTACCGCTTTTCTGACCGACCCCCTTCTAGCTCCCAGCAGTGATTATTGGCTAGGAACCACCCAAAAAGGACAAGATGTTTTCGCCCAAACAATTGTAGGAGCGCGCGCCTCGCTCTTCATCGGTTTCTCGGTGGGTATCATTGTCGTTCTCATTGGCGCAGCAGTTGGTGTGGCTGCCGGGTTCATGGGGGGGTGGGTAGATGATCTGCTCTCGCTCGTGACCAATGTCTTCCTCATCATTCCCGGACTCCCTCTTGCGGTTGTGCTGGCAGCTTATCTCGAGGCCAGCCCCACGAGCATCGCATTTGTGCTCATTCTTACCGGGTGGGCATGGAACGCGCGGGTGGTACGTTCCCAAACACTCACGATTGCCAAGAAGGATTTTGTCGCCGCTGCTATTGTGAGTGGAGAAAGTCGTTTTCGCATCATGTTCGTCGAGATCTTACCCAATATGACTTCTCTCATCGTCTCGGGTTTCATTGGGGCAGTGGTTTATGCAATTGGGGCGCAGGTTGGCCTTGAGTTTTTGGGCATGGGGGACGTTTCAGAGGTCACCTGGGGCACCAATCTTTTTTGGGCATCCAATAGTCAGGCGCTCCTCACCGAGTCATGGTGGACAATTGTGCCCACCGGCTTTTGCGTAGCGTCGATTGGCTTTGCGCTGGTCATGATCAACTTTGCGATCGACGAAGTGACAAATCCTCGCCTACGCTCCGAGGGTAAGTTTTTGGAGGTCCTCGCTCGAGCCGGCGTAAAACCAGGATTTTCCACCCCCGTCGTACTCTCCCCTGTCCCTAGCTCATCGCGCACTCAAGGCTCCTCATGAAGGCTTCTACAACCGATAAGACTGTGCCTCTTTTGGAGGTCTCTCATCTCAGTGTCGAGTACGTCACCCCGCGCGGAAATGTAAAAGCGGTCGATGATATCTCTTTTACAATAGGGGCTGGAGAGGTTTTTGGTCTAGCTGGGGAAAGTGGCAGCGGAAAATCAACGGCGGCAATGGCCATCATGCGCCTTTTGCAATCTCCAGCTATCATCACCGGGGGCTCAGCTCGTTTCGAAGGCAAAAATATCTTTGAGATGAGCGAAGATGAATTACGTATTTTTCGCTGGAAAAAGATTGCCCTGGTCTTTCAAAGCGCCATGAATGCTCTCAACCCAGTCATGACCGTTGGGGCGCAATTGGTCGACACTATTTTGGCTCATGAGAAATTTTCACACTCCCAAGCTTTAGAGCGATCAGCTGAGCTGCTGCAATTAGTCGGTATCGAGACCTCCCACCTGAGTAGTTATCCCCACCAGCTCTCTGGAGGCATGCGGCAACGAGTGGTGATTGCTGTGGCCCTCTCCTTACGTCCTCCCTTGCTCTTTATGGATGAACCCACCACCGCGTTGGACGTTGTGGTGCAAAAAGAGATCTTGCAAGAGATTGCGGAACTCAAAGAGAAACTGGGGTTTTCGATTCTCTTCATTACTCACGACCTCAGCTTGATGCTCGAGTTTTGCGATAAAATAGGCATTCTCTACGCGGGGCGCTTCTGCGAAGTAGCCCCCTCGATGGATCTTTTCACTCACCCTCGTCATCCTTACACCCAGGGTTTGCTCAGGTCTTCCCCCGAGTTACACGGTGAGCGTCATCGTATGTCGGGCATCGATGGTGCACCTCCCCACATGGCAAATCCCCCTTCGGGGTGTCGATTTCACCCGCGCTGCGAGATTGCCGACAAGACCTGCCCTAAAAGACAGCCCCCTCTCGTCGAACTTCACGGTAAACACCATATTGCCTGCCATTTGGCCGATGTATCCGAGACCTCAACCTCCTCGGAGAGCACGCAATGAACGATCGACTTACCCCCGCCGCCAGCCCTCTTTCTAAACGCTCGGGCAGCCCCATTCTTAGTGTAAGAAAGCTAAAGAAACTCTTCAGCATCGGCGCCGGCTTCTCCAACAAAGAGCTCAGAGCTCTCAATGATATCAGTTTCGAACTCTATCGGGGAGAATGCATCGCGTTAGTGGGGGAGTCCGGCAGTGGTAAAAGCACCATTTTGAAGATCATGGCTCGCCTCGAACAACCCACCTCAGGGGAGATCTCTTTTCGAGGTAAAGATCTCTTAAAAGAAGAGCCGACACACGCCTCTCTTAAATACCGCCGCCAAGTGCAGATGATCTTTCAAGATCCCTTTGGCTCCCTCAACCCTATTCATACAGTGCGCCATCATTTGGAGCGCCCCCTTCTGCGTCATCGTCTTGTCGAGAATAAGCAAGAATTGGAACGAGAAGTTTTTGCCCTCCTAGAAACGGTGGGCCTGAGCCCAGCCAAAGAATACGCCGACAAACACCCCCATGAGATGTCTGGGGGACAGCGTCAGCGAGTCGCAATTGCTCGTGCTTTAGCGGTGAAACCTTCAATCATTTTGGCGGACGAGCCCATCAGCATGCTGGACGTCTCTATTCGCATGGGGGTTCTCAATCTAATGCACGACATCAAGACGGCTACCGGCGTAAGCTATCTTTATGTAACTCACGACCTGGCCAGCGCGCGCTATATCGCAGACCGTACAATGGTAATGTACGCAGGGCATATGGTTGAAGGAGGGCCCAGCGAGGACCTCCTCGATCACCCCGCGCACCCCTATACCAAATTACTCCTCGAAGCGGTTCCCGACCCAAAAGGTAATATCTTTCGTCCCCTCCCTGCAAAGAGTGGTTCCCCTCACCTCATTGATCCCCCCCCAGGGTGCCCCTTTGCCGACCGCTGCCCAGAAGTCATGAGTATCTGCAAGAAAGAGAGCCCAGCCCCAGTGCTCCTTCGCCGAAAGAACGTATCCCGGCACTTTGTACGCTGCCATCTCTTTCAGGAGGAGAAAGCTTTGAGCCTAGAGGCACCTGCTCCCCCTACCCCTTGACGCTTAGGCCAAAAAGGGGGTGTTTACTACGCTACTAGGTTCAAGCCTGAAGTGCGTTGGGGCCCATTTGCTTGATTCGTCGTAGTCACCCCCGAAATAAGCTCAAGAGCTTGCTTACCTTGCTCTCGGGTGCCCTCTAAAGACTTTTTTGCCACCGCAAAAGCGATGTTGGTAGAAGAATTTGATCCGACGTGCATGCTTTGACTGACGGCCGACGACGAAATAACTTGAGAGCTATTTTCTCCCGCTTCGTCCTTCTAAGAACGCTTCCAGAGCCGAGCGCCGCTCGGGAGCTCGATAGGCGAGTTGCTCAATGCAACTTTTAAGATCGTCCGTCTTTTCGATACAACTCACGGCGCGACGGTCAAAGGGAGTCGTCAAACATGCCTGTGTGAGTTTTGCGATGACTCGATTGAGGCGCGGGCTATGTGTCAGTTTACCTTCTGTCTTTCCAACCAATCGCTGAGCCATTCGCTCACACTCCAATGGTCCCGGTAACTCAGAAGCACACCCAATAATCTGCCCACAGAGCAAGGCCAATACGAAGAGGGCAAGACGCCCCTGGGGACGAACCAGAACGAGTCTCTTGAGAGAAGCACTTCCCCCCGTCATCTTCGGGCCAAACGATTCATAAAATGAGCCCAATCGAGAAGATGAGGTCCATACTATTTTTGAATTTTGGCAGAGGCTTTAGGTGGGCAATCTCTCCGTCAACCACAATTTGAAGAGGCTTTTCGTAGACGGATCCAGTTTGGCCTGCCGGTAAGCTGTAACTCACGTCAAGCCCCACATCGAGCCAATTGGGAATGATGTCCAAACTGGACCCTAAGCCAAAGGTGAACTCGGTCTGTACCGCCGAGCGTGTGCCACCAATACCGTCCTCGCCGTCCTCATGCTCATTGTACCCCGGGGCTGTGGGCATGGGCACCCGAAAGCCTAACCAAGACCAGCCAACAATTGCGTGGACGCGAAAACGAGGATGCACCACCCAAGTAGGCTCGACCCGAAAACCCAGGTTAACCAAGGTGATATTCGGCTGCTCAAACTCGAGCCCCAAACCAATACCCTCGACATCATATCCTCCCGGTTCAACGTCCACGCCAATTGATTCTTGACGATAGAACAAGCGAACATGCATCCAGGATGCAATCTCTGGACGCAGATACCCCCCGTAAGCGACTCCTGGACGATAGGTTATCTCGCTAGAACCGCTGGGGCGGTAGGTCACCCCAACAAACGCCCCCGCACTCGCCCATCGCGTGGGAGGAAAGTCCTCCGCCAAGGGTGTACTCGTTGACTCAAAGGGCCACGCCAAAGCGCTTTCGTCATCCTCTGGAAAGCTCCCCTCGGAGGACTGAGCCCAGGCCCCATCGGAGAAACTTGCCAGGGCTAAGACACAGGCGCAGTAGTATTGAATACCACGCCGATTAGGCACGCAACGTTGCTCCGAGATCGCGCGAAGCTTTCTCCAATGCTTTCACCTGAATCGCCTCGACTTCTTTATCGGTGAGAGTCCGAGCCTTCTCTGGAGCGGTTCGCGCTAGAGGGTCACGATAAACGACTCGGTAAGTCAAAGATCGATGCCCCTCAGGTACCGAGCCTCCCCTAAATTCTGCCGCCAGCTCAACGGATTCGCAGAGTTCCCCTGCTGCGTCTTGAATTACGGCTGCAACCCGAGAAGACTGCATCTCCTCGCTGACGACCAAACTCAAATCGCGAGTGATTGCTGGCAACTTAGCAATACGTCGATAACGCGGGGTGACTTTACCCAAAGCTTCGAGGGTAGCCAAGTTCAACTCCACGACTTGAGCAGCGCCATCAAGGTCGAAATGCTCAATCACATCAGGGTGCAGGGGTCCGAAAAAACCGACTTCAGTTCCGTCAACCACAATCGCCGCCGCCCCCCGAGGGTGCAAGTGGGCCGTGCGCTCAGCGCTCCCAATGAACACAGCCTCGGCTCGCCGCCTCGTCATGCGCTCGACCATACCCAGGGCAATTGCCTTCGCGTCGTAGATATCAAAATCGCCGGGCTTGAGAGTCAGATGCTCTGGGCGAGGTCCAGCCAAAACCGCCGCAAAGCTAGGCTGCTCGTAGGGCAGCTTGCCTTCATCGTCAGCCGTTCGCACCCGAGCTTCACTTGAAGGATATTCTCCCGAACCCGCCAGAAAAATAGCTCCAATCGCAAAGAGCTGGACACAGGCTTGTCCTCTGCGCCGTGAACGGCGTAGGGCCTCTAGCAAGCCAGGGGTAAGCGACGTACGAAGCACTGATCGATCCTCGCTCAGAGGATTGCTCAAAGAGACAACACTTGCGGGAGCACAAATTCCCAGCAGATCACGAGGGGCTACAAAAGCGTGCAAAAGAGCCTCCGATAAACCTAGCGCAACTGCGGATTGCGCCGCGTTACGCTCCAATTGACCAGCAGTGCGTAACGCCTGCGGCGCAATTGCCGGTAATATTGTGGGAATGTTGTCCAAGCCCCGAATACGGGCCACTTCTTCGATCAGATCTTCTTCGATGCCGATGTCTGGGCGATGAGAGGCTCCGCGAATACTCGCGACGGGCCCCTGATCGGCGTCTACCAAATATTCAACAGCGAGACCCAGCTTCTGCAAGATATCAGTCACTATTCTAAACGGAACTTCGACCCCCAGTAGCGAATCAATATGAGTGCTATGTAACTCAATACTGGGCAACTCAATCTCGCCGCCGTCCGCACGAACAACGCCGGGAGCAACCTTGCCCTCCGCATACTTCGCTAGCAAATAGCGCGCCCTCTCCATTGCCAGACCTGTCCCGCCATGATCGGTTCCACGCTCAAAGCGATGACTTGATTCCGTGTGCATGGAGTGACGCCGGGCTGTTCGTCGCACCCCTTGGGGAGAGAAATAGGCGCATTCAAGGAGCACGTCCTGGGTGGTCGCGCCAATTTCACTCTGGGCGCCACCCATCACTCCTGCGAGGGCGGTCGGGCCTTCACCGTCACATATGAGTAGATCGTCCTCGCCCAAAGAACGCTCTACGCCGTCCAGGGTGACTAGCTTCTCGCCCTCATTCGCTTGACGAATTTCTATCTTATTTCCGCAAACATTCTTAAGATCGAACGCGTGAATGGGTTGCCCATATTCAAGTAAGAGCCAGTTGGTAATGTCTACAACATTGGAGATGGGGCGAATACCCAGGCGATGCAAACGCCAGCGCATGAAGTCAGGAGCCGGAGCGATTTTCACATCGCGCACCAGAGCAGCCCCGTAGCGAGGGCAGCGTTCAAGCGCGAGATTCGCTACCTGAATTTCCTCTGCTGTTGATGTACCGCTCTCCTCTACGACTCCCACCTCGGGTAAGATCATATCACAATCGAAGAATGCAGAGAGATCTCTTGCGACTCCAACATGGCCCAAAGCATCGGGGCGATTGGGGGTAACGTCCAACTCGAAAATTACGTCGCGCGATTCAGGAAACGCATCCAAGAACCTTGTACCCGGCTCGAACGCCCCGGGTTCGAATGTCAAAATGCCCTGAGCAGACTCAGCCAAGCCCAACTCGGCTTCGCTGCAGAGCATTCCCTCACTTACGAATCCTCCAATATCTCTTCGACCCAAAACAAAATCTACCCCCGGAAGCTTCACGCCTAAACCCGCGAAAACAACGAGCCCCCCCGGAGCAGGCACATTTTTGGCTCCGCAGACAACCGTGAGTTCATCAGGTGGAGTGTGCGCTGCGCGAGAAGAGGGCGGCATCGAGCCCATTGGTTCACGGGGGGCACTCTGACGAGTACGTAGGGTTACCAGCTGTAAAGTGTCACGCTGGGGATGGGGAGCTATAGATAGAACCTCCGCGAGAATAACCGGACGCAGCGCCTTGGAGTGATCCTCAATTCCATCCACAGCCAACCCCACTCCTGTGAGTGCGTCAGCAACCTCTGCGGCGTCAGTCAAAATTTCGGGGAGAAGCTCAGAGAGCCATCGATAAGAAATCAGCATGCTTAGGCCGCCTTGTAGCATGCCTGGGGACGGGAACTGCAGCCAGGGGAAGCAAAAAAGAAGAGACCTACGATTGCGCTCGCCTCGAGGCTTTTCTACTCTCAGAAGAACTTATGGATTTAGAGGAGTTACGGGCTTTTATTGCTGTAGCAGACACCGGTTCGTTTTCTGCAGCTGCGAAATCTCTCAAATTTGCTGGAGCTAAGCTCAAGCGTCAAATTGACGGTTTGGAGGCGCGCAGCGGTGTCGAATTGCTACGTCGA
The DNA here is from genome assembly GCA_964459035.1 of uncultured Polyangiaceae bacterium. Classification (GTDB taxonomy): domain Bacteria; phylum Myxococcota_A; class Polyangia; order Polyangiales; family Polyangiaceae; genus NIC37A-2. Next base: position 47,132 of record CAYWLO010000001.1, read on the forward strand.
GCAGCAGACCGAGCCTCTGTAACTCGAGCTGGCGAAATCTTAGCAGACAAAGGACGCACCTTTCTGCGGGAAACGCGCCTCCTCGTGGAAGCCGTGCGGGCCTTGGAGCATCAAGATGATCTGATCACTATCGATCTTCCCCTAGGCTTACCCCCGCAATTTGAGCAATCGGCTTACCGCGCGCTCCACAAGGCGGCCCCCAAGCTGCGCTTTCGAGTTCGCTACATTGACGCTCCCTTTGACTCCAATTCGAAATCGACACTGATTTTACATTCTGGCTCTCGTCCTGGCGAACACGCCAATTGGCGCCACACCCCAGTAGCTCGCTTACGAAAGGGTCTCATGGCGTCGGATGCCTATCTAAAAAAGCACGGAATTCCTCAAAAGGTCGAAGACCTAGCCTCTCATACTCTGCATATTTGGGAACACCATGGCTCCGATCCTACCGTGCTGCAGCCGGTACTCGGACCGCCAGTGTCCATCGCCCCGGCCCTGATTTCACCCAGCGCCTATCTAATTCGCCAGTTTGTTCTCAGCGGAGAAGGCATCGGTTACGGTCCTTCATCAAAAATTGCGGCATTTTTGGAACCAGGAGACACGCCGGTTCATATTCTGCGGGACGAAATTCAGGAAGAAATTCAGATATGGATGTCTTCCCGCAAAGATGCCGATGTCGGCGCTCTAGGTATTCTCAGCGGCGCCATCGCCAAATTTATTAAAGGGGCACTGCGCCCCTTGGAATGAATGGCTAGCAACTAATGTTATCATGATATGATGGGGCAAGTTTCGGCAAGTCTTTCAGAAGATCTCAGTCAAATTGTCTGGCTAGTACTTACTTTACGGGTCTTTGTTTTTGTGGCGGCGGTACTCTATCTCACACGCCGCAGTTTGCGCTTATTGCGTGCGATAGAAGAACGAAAATTTGCTGCTCGCTACGATATACGGATCATACTCAAAGGCGTATTTTCTCCGTTTCCTGGCTGGCAGCTCCCCTTCAAACCAAAGGACATTGAAGTATTGCGTTCAACGCGCACCCATCTTGTTCTGCTCGTGGCTCTCACCCTTGCCGTAGCCGTCGTGCAGCAACAAGGGCGTGTATTTGTAGAACGCAAGTTTCAAGAGCTGGATGTATCGAACAGGCCGAACGAAGCTCTTCGCCTAGACGTATCTTTAGTTTCTACCCTCGAGCGGCTCTCTGTTTGAACGAGATACGCGGCATTTTCGCCAGCTACAGATTGTAGAGAGGGTCGCCACTCTAGAGCCTCGTGCCCGAAGTTTGTGCAGGATTTCTTCTCAGTTTGCCCTCGGTACTACTTTTTGTCTCATTGGCACCAAAACCAGGTACAAAGTTCAGGTCCTTGGTACTAGCTCGCACAACCACTTCTTCACTGAATTTTCAAAGTAACGGCATCCCTTTCTACTCATAAACGATAGGGTCTCCTGCTTTTCTTTTTCTTCAATTGGCGCGCTCTTTTTTTGCGTTTGGTCACTGGATACTCGCCCGTAAATCGAGCCAAAAGACTACCCGGCCCCTGGTTGAGTTCGACCACTCGCGTCGCATCTCTCAGAAGACACTTCTCATCAAGAGGTGTGGCAACAAGTACAGCGCTCTGCTTTCTTGAGATGGACTGCAAGCCATGAAATACTCCGTGTGAGGTGCTTCCCAAGGGCGCACCATCCAATTTCAAACTCACCTCGCCACACCCCTCGCTCAAGACCGCGATACCCAATTGCACATACACAGATTCGCAGATAAGGTTAAAAGACCAACGCTTCGCCGACCGAAGAAGCGAGGCCGACAAATGGCGTTTTAGAGGTTCTCCAGAGTAACCAGGAGGGCACTCAGCCTCAATATCGAGTGCAATAGCCCCTCTACCGGACAATCTCGGCGCAATGGCCCTCTGGACGAATACCTCTCCTTCATTGTCGCTCAAAATTACAGACTCATCCGCTTTTTGAGAACTGTTTGGTCCCTCCTCTTTGACGAGCCTTCCTGTCCACACAACGTGTACTGGTACGTTGGTGAGAGCCTCCCCCTCGACGTCGAGAGCTTTGACAAAAACCTGAGAGAGAGGCCCCTGCTCCACATGCTTTTTTCCTTTATTCGAGTTCGTGTCGCAAGCCGGTAACATTGTGAACATTAAAAGACAGGGAGAAAGAAGACATCTCCTGATTATTTTTCTCACCAAAAATAGATTCAAGATCATTATAGTTCTCCCGCTCTCTCACATTCTTCGCTAACTAACTGAGCAAAAAATTCCCATTTTTTTGTGTTGCTAATATTTCCTTTTTTTGCAGCCTGGCGAGCGAGTGCCCGGTAAGTTTTGGAGGAATTGTCGCATTGCCTTGCAAACGCAAAGCCCAATGCGGCCCGCTCAAGCTGCTCCGCTACACGTTTTTCTTTTCCTTCATCCAAGGAAGCGAGTGAAGCTGACGAACTTTCTCCTTTCGGCAATTTCAAAGAAGGCGATGCCTGCTTGGGGGTTCGATGAGCTGACCTGTCATCACCCCCTTTGGCCCTCACCCTCCGTATATCTAAACCGGTCTCCGTGACCGCAGGGGTAATGATGTGAGGGGGCGCCTTCCTCGATAATGTCGCAATTGAGACGATTCCAACAAGCGCACCGAATAGGATACCCCAAACAGAGCCGCTCACGCGCAAGCCCTTTCCTTTGATTAGCCTACTTATGCACTCAGTTACCCGGTAACTGGGAGACTGAGCGGGGTTCGAAGGCGCGCGCTTCGATGTATCTCTACCCTGAGGAGAGTTGCCGCCCACTTGTCTTAAATCGGGTTTATCGATTGCGTCGTTAGCATCCGAAGAATGTGCTTCATCGTTCAAAGCAAGAAAATTCTCCGCGACTTCTTTGACATTTGCTCCCTCCCCTCCCCACTGAGTCCCTCCAAAAAGAGTTTCCCCCATAGAGCTCACCCCCACGCAAGGAGTCTCCCCCTTCAGCTCCCTCTCCTCGCACCTACCCAGCGTCGGCATGAGCCGAGTCTCGTCCTCTCGACTCATCGGGATTCGCGCTCCAGGTTAAGCAGAGACATATTGGCCCCGGCACGCTCACGCAAAAATCGAACGCGGTAGCTCCCGCTCTCATCTAAGGACAGAACTTGTGCGACAGATTTCACCCAACGACGACCACTAGAGCAACGCTCCACCTGAATCACTAAATCGACCGCAGTTGCAACCTGGGCGCGAAGAGCCACAAGCGGCAAGTCCACTCCACTATAAAGGGCTAAGGTCTCCAGGCGCCTCAATGCCGCCAGTGGATCTGAGGCGTGAATCGTAGACATTGTGCCTCCGTGTCCAGAATTCATGGCTTGAATTAAGTCAAGAGCCTCTCGCCCTCTCAATTCCCCTATCACAATTCTATCTGGACGCAGTCGAAGAGTGGCCCGAAAAAGCTCCTCAATATCTACCCCTCCCCTCCCTTTCGCATCCGCAGGGCGCGACTCAAGAGAAACGATATGGGCGTTCTGCAATGAAAGCTCCCTAGCATCCTCTATTGTGACCACCCGCTCATTGTCGGGAATTAACGAAGCAATACAGCGCAAAAGTGATGTTTTTCCGCTACCCGTGCCCCCCGAGACGAGTACGTTCTTCCTGTTTGCTACCGCTTCTTTTACCAGTCCCAATGTGCTCTCATCCAGAGCGTCCAATTCGACCAATTTCTTGAGAGTAAGACTCTCCTGTTGATGGCGTCGAATGGCAACGCAGGCACCACCCGCGACAAGAGGAGGCAGCACCGCTTGCAGACGGGAACCATCTGGCAAGCGTCCCTCCAATATTGGATGATTTTCATCCAGCGCACGTCCTAGGTATTGAGCAACGGCACGCAGGGCGCTCAGTAGCTCCTCTTCACTTGAAAAAGAGCAAGAAGAAGGGCTCAACCTTCCCTCTCGCTCTACAAACACGCGAAAAGGCCCGTTGATGAGTACTTCGCTCACCCTAGGGTCCTTCAACTCGGCGGAAATTGGCTTAAGAAATCCTTCCACAAAATCCGCAAACACGTCGCGAGTTGTTCCTCCCGCAAAACTCACACCTGCAGAGCTCACACCTGCAGAGCTCATTGTTCCTTCCTCTCTTTCTTTCCTAAAGCCAATAGACTCAAAGGTTCCTGGCCCTCTAGTTCGTTCAGTGCCCCCTGCACTCGCACGACACCTTTCCCCACAGTACGTTCTCCCAAAAACCTACGATAATAAATCACGGCCAAGTCACTTCGCCGCGCGCAATAATGATAAAACTCCCCGAGAAACAACAAGACCTCAGGCTTCAACGCCTTGGAGAGAGCAAGGCGCTCTGCCGATTGTTCGGCTTCTTCTGAAAGTCCCAGCCCCCAATAGATAGAAGTGGCCAGTTGTCGCAAAGCGATCTCCTCGGGGCGACTCCTTAACTCAGACTTGATATAGGTCAGCGCGCTGCGCAAGCGACCGCTTTTGATGGTCACCTCAATCAACCACTCAAACACCTCGGCTTGTGGCACGCCCCTTTCATAAGCAGCTAAGAAGTATTGTTCGGCGCGAATACTTTGCCCCTGGGCCGCGAACTTCTTTCCTTGGGAGAGCAGATATGAAGCCTCCTCCGGTGAGGAGACTAGCGCTGGGGGGGTCATGGGCCCTCGCGAGCACCCCAACAGAAAGAGCTGCGTTGCCAAGAAGAGATGAATCGTCCGAGGACGTACTTTTGTTCTCATACAACCTGCTTCGGCCCGGGCCAGGGGCTGTTGACCTAAAAATGCACGAGGTCGTGAAAATACCTTCTGTCAGCGTTTCATATGCTCATACCTGAACAGAGCAAGGGCCCCACCAAGAGAATCATGATACAGCCCATAAGGAGCATCAATGGGAGGAGAAGGAGAACCCCTGCCCGAGCGGCGGCCTCCTCCGCCCGCACGCTTCTTCTTTGACGACTTGAACGAGCTTGCTGCGCAAGGGCAGCTGTAACCGAAGATCCTTTCTTTTCTGCAAGCAATATGGCCCGAACCAAATCTCGTACTTCCTGAATAGGAATACGCTCACGCATGGACACAAGAGCCGAGCGCCGCGTCATGCCCAAGTCAAGGGAGGTCAACACTTGCGATATTTCGTCCGAGACGACCCCAACTTGTCCCTCAATGACCCGCCTGAGAGCTCCAGGAAAATCGGATCCTGAGTTCATGGCCAGCGCGGTCAAATCGATAGCCACGGGCAGCTCACGACTCATCTCGGAAAAACGAGCCGTGGCGATAGATTGTAGGCGCACATTGGGAAGACAGAAGAAGATGAGGGCCCCTGGCACAACCCATTGGTAGGTTGACGATGTCGCACCCGCCCACAGACCAAGACAAGCTCCCCCTAGGGAGGAGAACAGGCTCAATGCCAGTATTTCAAAGGGTTCCAAACCCAAAGGCAGACCGGCAAGTCTCAGTTGACGCTCCTGAAATACTAATAGTTTTTCAAAATTCCTATCCAACCACCCACTCTTCTTTTGGCAATTTATGACAAAAGCTTGAACAATTGCTCCGAGCGCTCGAATCAATGGGTCGACGAACTGAAATGAGGACTGCCTCAGAGCCCTTCTCCTCTGTTTTCCCCTCTCACCACCAAGGCCACCCCCGAGGGGCTCAACTTGACTCAAATGTCTACAAAAAATTGCAAGGCTTACGCCCAAGAACAGAGAAGAAATCAATTGAAGGACCTGAGATGAAATACCTCCAGGGAAAACGACTTGTTGAATATTATTCATCTAACTCTCACTTTACTATATTTCTACAGCCAAAATTTTTCTCGCAAAAAATATGGCAGCCATCCAAAGGGAGGCCGCGACAACAAGAAGAATATGCCCCAAACCCGTCGTTTCGAGAGGTTGAAAAAACTGAGGATCTCCCAGATGCACGGCAAAATAAAGGGGGACAGGTATGACGCTGATCACCACGGCTTGAGCACGCCCTTCTGCAGTCTTTGTGCGCAGCACTCCCTCCAGTCGCTCCATCTCTCGGAGAGAATCGGCTGCTGATTGCAAAACACCTCCCAGGCCTCCTCCCGTTTTCTGACCAACATGAATGGTCGAAAGAGCAAGATCGAGGGTGCGGCTCCCTACTCTTTCGGACCACGCTCGCAGCGCTCGCTCAAGCGGTCGTCCAAGGTGAACTTCATTGACTATCACCGCTAGCTCCTCGGAAAGAGGAGCATCACACATACCAGAGCTCACCTCCAAAGCGTCGCCGAGAGAGGGAGTGGCCTCAAGAGCACGAGCCAGGGTCCCTAGCCAACCCTCAATTTGTGCCTCTATGCGCACGACGCGAGATGTTCTAGCTGACTTTAACCAGAGTGATGGCAGGAAAATCAAGATCGATGCGCCCAACCCCCACCAAATGTCTTTACAGAGAACATAGACCGCACAAAAAAATAAGATCAGCTGTAGAAGCTGTAGTTGCCCAGGACTCAGGGAAGCGCGAACGAAGCGCAACTCGGACTGAAGGCGTGGCTGAGCCCGTATCCACGGGCGTAGGAGGGGTGAGTTTACCCCAGCTCCTAAAGCCCCCCTCACGATAAACGCGGCAGAAATGGAAGCGACGACAGCCCCGAGACAACCCAGGGCCCAAGCATGAGCAAGCATTAGAATATCTCCTGACTCTCACTTCGATATTGTCGGCTTAGTTCGGGTAAAAAACTAGGCATAAACCCAGTAGCTCGGTGTGTCAGCCTGCCCTCGCTGTCGGGAGAGAGCAAAAACAGAGTGCGCAACTCAACCTCACCATCTTCACCTACACCTAATACTTCGGAAATTTCTGTCACACGCCGACTACCATCAGTCACTCTCGATTGTTGAATGACCAGGTGAATACTCTGAGCAATTTGCCTACGGATCGCAAAGAGAGGCAAATCTATCCCCCCCATGAGACAGAGCGTTTCTAGACGTGAAATCGCCTGATGAGGTGAATTGGCATGAGTTGTGGTCATAGATCCTTCATGTCCCGTATTCATCGCCTGCAGCATGTCCAGGGCTTCTCCCCCACGACACTCGCCCACCAAGATCCGGTCAGGGCGCATACGCAAAGCGTTTTTTACGAGATCGCGAATCGCGTACTCACCCTTACCCTCCAAGTTGGGAGGCTTAGATTCGAGCCTCACAACATGAGGCTGCTCTAAGTTTAATTCAGCCGCATCCTCTATCGTAACGATGCGCTCAGCGGACCCAATTGAAGCCGAAAGGATGTTGAGCAATGTTGTCTTTCCACTGCCGGTCCCACCACTAATCACTATATTCTTCTTGAGAGCCACGCTGCGCTCAATGAATCTCGCCATTCTTGCACTTAGACTGCCACTCTCAATCAAAGAGCTCATACGCATTCTATGCTCAGGAAATTTTCGAATAGTAATACACGGACCACGTAGGGCGAGAGGTGGAATCACAGCGTTGACGCGGGACCCATTGGGCAGACGGGCATCAACCAAGGGAGAAGACTCGTCAATCCTCCTTCCCAGAGGTGTAACAATACGCTCAATTGCCGACCGCACAGCCTCGTCATCTGTAAAAGAGCGCCCGGTAAGCTCCAGTAAACCGCTTCTTTCCGCATAAATTGTGTGAGGATCCACCACCATGATTTCACTGACCTGAGGATCGGCCAGCAATGCCTCAAGGGGACCCAACCCCAGCGCCTCGTCGGCTAGTTCCGTAACCATTCGCTTGCGAGAGCTGAGCGGAATCTGTAGATCTTCCTCGGCAACTATTAAACTGAGGGCCTCCAGAACCTCCTTTCGTAATTCATCACTCGGCGGCCCCTCCACGCACCTTTTCTCCAGCTGCAACCTATCCAAGAGGCGATGATGTACCCGACGCCTCTGCTCGACAGACTGATTCTTGCGACTCGTGCTTTGCACCCTCACTTGATAAGGACCAACTTTTAGCTCGATATTTTGTACGTCAAATATGCGCTTTTCCTGATGAATCATCTCCTCCCCCCACGAGGTACCGGCGGTAGATAGGTCTTGGACCTCAATCTTTTCTGCGGTTAAACGCAAAACGATATGTTTGCGAGAGACATGATGAGAAGGCAGAACTACATGAGAACGAAGATCTCTTCCGACGCTCACGTGCACCTCCTCTGGAAAACTACGGCGCAGAACCTTGCCCCCCGGCGCAACAATGGACACCACCATGCACGCACTCGTTACCTGGTGCGTATTTGACGACAACCCCATTATTTCTTCTCCCACGTGTTCTGCAAGATCTTTCGCTCACGCGGTCCGCCGCTATACTTTTGGTATGCCGTAAACGCTTTTTTTATCTGAGCCCGAGCTTCTGACGATGTAGCGTCCACGACTGTGGGCACAATAAAAATCACATTGTCCACCGATTGATGAGACATGCGCTCACTACCAAAAAGCAGACCAAGTATCGGTATTTGACTCAAAAATGGCACCCCAGAGTGTCCCTTTACCTTGCTCTCCGAAGAGAGGCCGGCAAGTACTAACGCCTGACCTAATTCTAGATTCACGATTGTCGAGATGGATGCGGTTGCTCTACCGGGAGCGCCCGACCCACGGTCATCTGTAAGGTCTGATACATCCGCTGATAAAGCGATCTCCAACCGACCAGTCTTAGAATCATAACGAGGCAATATCTCAATGCGACTCCCATATTCTATGGTATGAATTCCCGTCGTAAGAGAGCCTTGCACAGGAATATTCACCTCGCCTCCACCCGAGAACTCAGCCCGCTGGCCATTCTCTGCAATTACAGCGGCTTTTCGCTTTAACTTTGCCCAGCCCGAAGCTTGAGCCATGTCCAGGCGCAAAAGAGCCTGGTCTTCGACTACAGCCGTTGCCGACTGAAAAGTTTGACTCATAAAATCGAAGTTCGCCGCCGCGGTTCCTAGGCTGACGCTCTGAGGGTAACCAATGCCTATCTGATGATTACGCGACCTGTCTAACTGAACGAAATAGAAATCCAGTCGTATATTTTCCTCCTTCTTGACTAGTTGACTCACTTCACTCTCCAGACTTTCTTCGGGATCGCCCACCGTAATTTCTAAATGACGCTCACTACCGTCGAGCATGATGAAGAGTAGTGACGTCACGCCTTTCTCCTGACCAACCAATACAAATTGGTCGCCATCGCGAGTCAAACGAACATCGACAATGCCGCGCGTGCCCTCCGAATAGCTGCGCACTCCTCTTGCTGCAATTACATATTGTTCGGCAATTTTCAGGGAGATATTCTCGAGTTCACTGCCCAATAGCCCCTTGCTTTGTGCCCCCGAAGAGTCAAGTTTTTTTGCCTCACTACTTTGACTACGGTCCGATGGAGCGCAATGAGCCCCGGACACGCTCAATAATATCATGCTCCCTAACAGCGAAGCGACGAGGCGGCGTTTCCCATCAGCGAACATGCTCGATCTCCTTCTTGACTAAAAAAGAAGCGCCCATTTTTGAGTTCTTTTTTTCTTGAGCCTTCATCGTGGGCAAGCGATCGTTCCTCTTTCTCAAATCTTTAGGATTTCGTAAGACGAGGCGCACATCCCCCTTAGATTCGGCTGCGAATAAGCGCTGAGCCTGGTTGCTAGAAAGACTCAGCGTGACCCCCTGCGCCCCCGCAACCCGCGCTCCCAAAAGCTCGTCTTCGCCCTCAATTTTTCCTCCTGCGGCGAGAATCAACACTCGCTCAAGAAGTAATTGGGAAACTCCATTACTCTCTAGGAGCACATCCACATGGTCTCCTACATGCAATAGCCTACCCAAAGGATTAGCACCCGGTGAGAGGCTATACGCCCGATGGCCTGGGGCTATCAACGAAGCCAAATTTCTATGGGCGGCACCGTCAGCCAAGTCGCTCCAGACCAAACCCTCACCAGCCCGGATCCGCGTGGTCAAGGCGACGCCGAGGAGCCGCTTACGATCTGTTCTCAATATTCTGCGCGCGTCAAGATAGTCTTCGGGGATCTTGGTCACATGTAAGTCTGCTTCTGTCAGAGAATCGCCAGCTTCAAGATCGCGATTAACCACCAGGACATCTTGCATCGCGCCGCCTTGAGCCTCTTTCTTTACCTGATTTGCGTAGGCCCAAAAGCCCGCCACGCCTAATACAAGTGTTATTGTAAACACCCAATTCGCATTTTTTTTCATCTGAGTTCCTTTGCGATTTACCGCTCACTCAGAACTTCGGCCCCAGCGACTGGCTGTTGCGTGAAAAATTTAACTTATTTCGCGCAACCGGGTCTCTCCTTGGCCGAAGCAAAGACCATGGGACGAATTTTAGTAAAACTCACTCGATTTTTCGCAAACGACCGTGGCACAGCCACGCTAGAGTACATTATAGTACTCACAATGGTCTCCATTGGCGTCTCTTCGGCCATCGTCGCTATGGGGCCTTCCCTTGTACGCTTCTTCGAGATCCGCGTCATGTGGCTCTCGTTACCCATTCCTTGAGGAGATCTCTGGGGCGATATAAAATATTAGGTCAGTACCCATTCATGTATAAATCACCGTGGGATTCATACATGAATGTAAGTCCACGATTCTACCGGCAACTTGAATCGGACAGTGGGGTGCGAAGAGTTGACGAGCAGAGGTACTAGTTCAAGATGATTGCAGGAAGAGCCCCAACAAAAAAAGGCTCGATCCTACAACAATCTTCACATGAACTGCTATTTAAGTTTAAGACAAATAACTCTCTTAAGCGGAAGCTAAGTTTAAGAAGTCACGGGCGCCACCGATTCGAGAGTCAGAAAATAAGCGGCCACGAGCGACACAGAGTTCACTGCACTCTGCGTGCCAAGTCCGCTTTTTAGCAATAGCGAGTCGGTTTGCGGCGATACGAGGATAAAATATCATTCGCGCCGGACATTTATGTCACACTTGGCGCAGTGCAACACTCAAGAGGCTGGGCATGGCTTAATGGGGCAATCGATTGATTATCAGTGAGTTCGCAGCGAGCGGAGCTGAAACCACGAAAGTATTCGCGGAGGTCCGCGCAATCAGCACTCCCCCCGCAGTGTGGTTCCGATCGCCACTTGGCGGCCAGTGAACCTCGATACCCGCCAAGGTAAGTTTGTCGGCATAGTTCTTCAATAGTTCATCTGAAGAGTCAGAGAACTCGTAGGAGGTCAACAGAGCTTCTCCGTCTAGAGAGCCAGTGAGCAAACGCCTTCCCCCTGGACGCGGCAACGCCAGAATATCGCCTCCTGGGCTATCGCCCTCTACAGGGAACATCTCGTCGATACGCAGGGGACCGATGAATTCAGCCGCAAAGAAGACAAGGCGTTCGCCCTCCACCCGTGCGTACGCGCCTTGCCACGTCCCCAACTCAGCAAAGTCCCCGGTCTTCGAAAACTTGGTCAAGAGGAGGGATAACCCATCCACGTCCAGGGAGCCCCTCGGGCGTAAACAATAAACATACCCTTCGGTTTTCGAAGAATACTCCAGCAAAGGCGGGGCAATCATCTGGGGTGATTTTATCTCGTCATTCCGAGGGGCATCATGAGGGAAGCAGCGTTCTCTAACTCCTTGTAGGAGCTCCTCGACGCTCCTGTCTTTTCGTAAGATGGACCCGGACTGAACTCGAAGCTGGACACCGTTCAAACCCACAACGCGCTCTCTTCCTTGTCGAGCACTTGCTTCATCGTGATACGCTATTTTCAAAAGACTGCGACTTAGCTCCAAACCTCGCGCCTCAACATGACTTAAAAGGCGCGCTTGAGCACCATTTGCAACAAACACAAGAAGAGCGCCCACCATGAGTAAAGTGAGCACCTTAGTACCGGGCACCTTCAAAACACGCCAGGATTTTCCTGTGCCAACGGGGAAGGGATGAGGAAGCCCCCCCTTTCGTCGTGCCCGCTTGCCCTCGGTCCTAATTTTTGTCTCATTGGTACACCCCCCCACATTCTGAAGAGCGTTGGTACTCGCGAAGAAAAGCCGTACCCCTCTCAAGTAATTCATCAAGATCATTGTCAACTTTACTTTCCTAGAAAATTACCGAATACTTCGGAGGCTAAATTGAGAACGCTTTGAGGCTTTGAATTGCAGGGTAAGCTATAAGAAGCACCAACAGTCGAACCCTCGGCCCCAAGTAAAATGGGCTGCTCCACCACTTTTCCACCTGTTGCGGAGATACGCTGACTAAAGAGCCCCTCCACCTCGCTGTCGAGTTGTCGCTGAAGGGGCGACGCGTCCTCCTGTCCCCCTGTTGCATTGCGACTCTCACCCTTCAAATTTTCGGCCTTTGCAGTTCCCGAATTGCTCGAAGCAGACGTGGCGCTGCAGTTGTCAGGTATTTTCTCACAACCGCCTACCGAAATACGCCACGCGCAGCTGCGAGCGACCGCCTGAGCCAGCATCTTACCTTGATAAAGGTTGCCCAGAAAATTGACGCCCGCCCAAATAATAAAGAATGTCGAAAGAACAAGAAGCGCCTCTACCGTTGCTGCGCCCCGCACCTGTTTCACCACGGTCGCGGGCGCCTTTCCCTTCATTGAAGGGATCAATGTATCACCAGCCCATCCAGAAGACGCAGCTTTTCTTTCATTCCCGAGCACTTCTTTTGGCCACGTTTTTTGCAAGCCTCAGCAGCAGTACGCGGCTGCTTTTTTACCTTAAATTTTGAGATCTTGGTGCGAGTCCGTGACGAGGACTTTTTTCTTCTCACTTTCTCCTTCTTTATCTCCTCGACAGATGGCAGTCGAAATCTTTTCAATCGCGCTACCCAGTTCATATTCCACATCCACTCACTTCGCGGCATAGTTCCTTGAAAGTAATATTCTGCTTGGGCAACAGAAAACCGGCCAATCTGGTTGGCAAGCCCGACAAATCGCCCCTCGATATTACTATTGGCCCCCATACGACTGCCTTTATGTCTACCTTGATGGTCGGCGAGTTTTACAAATTCTAAAGCTTCACCGGCGCCGGGCTTGGATCCAAATGCTAGGGCACGTATTTGAAAAACATCGTTGCCGAGGTGAACATTCTTCTCCATCTTGAAGGGAGAGCGGGGTGACGATTTTTTCCCTCCTAACGCATCGGACTTACTCCCTAATTTGAAGTCCCGAGTCACTTCTTGGACGCAAGAAAAAATGCGGGTCACCTCTCGATAGGAATGAGAGCGCCTAGCCCCCAGAGCTGATTTTTTCGCCAAAAAAGGGATGGGCTCAGAACATAAAGCGAGGGGTGATTCTAAAGAACGCGACCCGGAGTCCAAATTCCACTCGTCACCTAAACCGAACGCCCCACAGGGGGGGCCTGTCAGTTCAGGGCGAAGCCTCTGAGACAAAATTTGTCGACTTTCTTCGTTCCACTTCTTGCCGTCAAAGACAAACTCCCCGCGAACGCGTGACTCTTGCCAAGTAAAGCTCAACAGGATTCTTCCGGGTGTTGGCTCACATACGTGGCGGGCTCTGCGAGCCATACGCTCGTAAGGTTCTTTAAAGGTGCAGTTCTTTCTGCAGACGCCGCTTGTACGGCGTGGACGGGCTCGATCCAACTCACGCTCTGCTAATTTACACTGCGAAGAGTTAGGTTTTTTCTCGCACTCTTTCATGCCATTTGCGCGAGGCATCTGCTCCTTGAATTTTTTCGCATAGCTGGGAGGCGCTCCTTTGCCGTCACCACAAAGAAATTTACTCGTTGCCTTTCCCGCCTCGCCTGCGGCATCGCTCACTACTCCGAAAACACTATCGGGCACACCTGGCAATAGAAAACTGAATCCAACCATCGCCAAGTCGGCTACAATTTCCGAAGCATGCTCACAAAGTACAGGAAACTTATCAGGCTCAATCGGTAGACTTTTTGAGCCTGGTAGAGCTATCGCTCCAGAAGCCGGTGGATGATAAATGGCAGCCTCTGCCATGCCGTCACCCATTGCGACCCAGGGAATCACGACTGAAACCGCCTCTTGCGTCTTGTGCAATCCCTTAAGAATGGGAAATATTGCTTTTTTTGTGCGCGAATAGATGTTTTCGACCTGCACCGCGGCGTTGCTCGCTTGGGCCCCCAAAACTGCCCCTGCCCCCCCGGTGAACCAAGCGGTAAGAAATAGTGCCACAGAGGCGATGACCAAAAGAGTTTGGGTGAGACGTAGAACGATTAGAATCGCCACAAGTGCCGCCATGAGCAGATTAATAAAGACAATCAGATTCATTCCACGGGCATGAATAATTGCGGCTGAATAAGCCGAAGCATCTGCGGCGTCCTGCATACCCTCGGTTTCCAAAAGGGTTCGTCCGATACCAGCGACCATATACATCATAGCAACCAGAAACATCGCCATGAAAATACCCGGCAGCATCACAGCGCCCTGCTGGTCTGATTTGAACAATTGAAGGTGCTTAAACGAACACCGATGCCCCATGCACAACTTACTTTTTATCATGATAGTCAGCGCCTTGGTTAGGTAGACTCGCCTCAGCAACCAAGAGTTGATAACGAAGACCCCATACAGACAACACGTCGCGTTGAATCGGACTGGCTACAAATTTCATCTCTTTCATTATTGCTTTTGCGTCATCGCTGGCGGACAGCCCCCAACTTGCCTTCGCCAACTCCCCCCCCCCCGTACACATCAACGCCCCTACCAAAGCAACCCCACAGGGCACCAAAAAGGCGACAAGTAATCGAACAATTTCTCTTGAAGTCACCGAGTTGAGCACCTCCCCAGACGAAGACCGCAAGGTAACAGCCGTCGCTCCACGCCCGTAGGCGAGCCAACCTCCTATCAATCGTAGCCAAGGAGAATTTCCCACTTCGTCCGCCAGAGAACGATCTTGGCTCAGTAGCGGCGCGAGCACAGCCAGAGGAAAGTAGACCGCCTCACGAATCGCCCCCATGCGAGCCCCCCCTTGGGGCTCCCCCTGTTTGAGTTCTTTCGCGTAGGAAGCTCCCAACCCTTGAAAGAAACCTCTCAGACCTCCCGCTTGCCGAGCGCTTCCGGCAAGCAGATCTCCTCGCGGGGCGCCCTGATAATATTTAGGGTCATCGTCTAAGATCACGACTGCAGCTCTTACTCCGCGCAAAGCAGAATGAGTGACCACCAGTTGACCGACTTTTAGTAGCGCCAATTGCGAGACACCCAAAAACACGAATAGAATGGGTATGATGGCCATGAGCACCTCAATAAAGATCGCCCCCCGATCGTCAAGAAAACCAGTCCCCCCCCCACGCATGATCATAAAGCACCTCCGGCGCGACCGGCAGACAGCCAATTCACAATGAAGAACGACAACGCATAACTCATGGTTCCCACCGCGAGAAATGGCCCCAATCGTAGAAACATCATGGGCTCCTGCGCGGCGTCAGCCCTTGCGCCCCCCTCTCGTTGAGTACTAGCAGCGCGTACCTTTTGAGGTAAAATGAGCCAAAGAGAGCGCAGTAACAAGGGGAGAAGTCGTCCATTGTACGCCTCCATTGCCAGGGCAAATAGAGCAAGCAGAACGAACGAACCCAGTTCCACCTCAAGCCCAGCCATGGGACCTAGTAGCGCGCCCAAGGCTGCCAGCGCCTTCACGTCCCCTCCACCAATCGCTCTGCCGCCTGAGAAGATGTAGAGAGCGAGGGGCACTCCCCCCACCAACAAAACACCTAACAGGGCACTAGACAACCCAGCGCCTCCCTCCAGAAAGAACCGTCCAGTCAAGGCGATGAACAGAGCACCCAACGTAATCAAGTTAGGCATGCGTCCAGTTCTTCCGTCGATCACTCCCAAAACCAGAGAAAGGAGCATGGCAAATGTAAGAGGAATGAGTTGTGTCATCAGAGCGCTCGATTGAGGGGTCATGTTCAAGGGGCGCCTACTGTTTCAATCTCCTGTTGGGCTTCTCCTAGTTTGTCTTTGATCTTGCCTCCTATTTGATTCCAAAGTCCGACGGCTCCCACCACAATCACGGCCAGCAGAATTACATATTCGACAGTTGACATGCCTCGCTCGTCCGCCCGCAAATTACGCAAGCCAAACTTCATTTTTGTAACCCCGTTCACATGAGCCGCAAAAGGAATTACAGATGTTCTTTTATCGATGTTTTTCATTATATTGAGCTTTCACCACAGTTAAAAAAGAGCGTTTTCGCCCCTCACCCCCTGCTTCGGCCCGAGCTACGTTCCGTTGCGTAAATAATCTCAATTTTCTGATTCACCCGCCTTGAGCCCCGCTAGCTGCTTACCTAACTTCCTGTGGGACTGCTTTCGGACGCAGTTCGCACTCTTCGCCTATCAACTTCTCCGTGTTAGGCTGTGCCGGCGCCCCCCATGTTTCTGCCCTCTCTCCCACGTCACACCCTGCACGCTCTCCTCTGGGTGATGACACTGAGCGTCGAAGGTTGTCTGATCCCCCCTCCGACTCCGTTAGAAGAACCCGAGCGCATTACCCCGAGTGTCTATGCGGAGCAGGCGGTACCTTCTCTGCTCACGCCAGTGCAGACATCTAGCAGCGGGGCGAATTTGCCAGAGTTCTTGGTACCATTCGTCTCAGACGATCTAGGTGAATTGGTAGTTGGTAAGTTGTACCTCAACTACGATAGCGACAATATTTCCATCATTGGCAGTACAGACGTAACCCCCAGTACCCTGGACGCAGGCGACCGCCCCATGCGCGTGACTTGGCTTGAACCAGAAAAAAAGCCGGCAGGCTGCTACTCTGTCACTCTCGCAATTACACATCTAGACAACTACACGCGAGACTTTCTTCGAGAAGTTCCCATCGATAACGAAAAGACAGCCTTCACTACTTGGTGGGTCGCCCATGACATCCCGTTGCAAGATGTCAATTTGCTGGATTGTGAGTCTAGCGCGATGGTAAGTGCCCCCTAAAGTTCCTTACAGTTTGAAGGAAATACGCTGCATTTTCGCCCAACTACAGATGCTAGAGGTGGTCCAAAATGCCGCACTAGCTCCAATTGTGCCCACTTATCGCCGCTCTACATGTCCTACTGGTCGCGACAGCCGGCAAGCCCGGTCGCCGCTCTAGGCCTCTTGGGCGGCGTCAGCTCGCAGGGAGTCGAACGCTTCCTCCATCGTCCGAGTCGCGTCCATCCAAATCGCTGTCACTTCTTCTGCTTTGAGCCCCAAAGATGCCAATTCTTGCCAATTGCCCTGCTCATAGCTCATGACAGCTGCAAAAATTCCACCATAAACGCCCGGTTTTCCCAATAGAGCACGAGTTACGTCCCTTCCTAGGGGCAACTCCTTGACTATCTTCTCCATTTTTACGTCAAGCATTGTATCCAAAACAGAAAAAAGCCCCACCGTAAAGGCGGCCTTGCGGTCCAATTTTTCCCCCCCGACTTTCGCCGCCAGCTGCTCACACATATGGGCCCGCAAAAGCGCAACGCGGGACAATTCGCTAGGTTTGTTTGGTATCCCAGAAACAGCCAACATGCTCACCCACTTTCGTAGGCGGGACTCACCCAAAAGCATCATGGCATGTTCGACCGTTGCCACTTTTCTTGCAAACGTAAATGCCGCAGAATTCAGGCATCGTAAGAGACGAAAACTAAGGCCTACGTCAGCGCCAATCAGCTTGGCCAGCTCAGCAGACTCTGTTTTTGGGTCATTTACTTTGCTCAGCAAACGCAACACGGCGAGCTGATTGGCTGGAGGGCGCTTGCCTTTTACAATCTCGGGTCGACAAAAATAGAAACCCTGAAAGAGAGTGAAGCCAAGCGCCTTGGTTCTCTCTAGCTCTTCTCGCGTTTCAACTTTTTCGGCCAATAGTGTGACCTTAAAATGTTTGAGCCGAGCCACTACACCTTCGAGGTCTTCGGGCTTTACCAAAGACAGGTCTACCTTAACAATTGAGGCCAATCGCAAAAGTGGCGACCGCGAATCGTCCGTACTGTAGTCATCAAGAGCTAACGTGAAACCTTCATCAACAAGAACCTTGAGACGCGCCAGATTGTCCTGGGTCGCTTCAACGTCCTCCAGCACTTCCAGGACAACCTGCTCTTGGGGCAACATTGCCACCACACTCGGGTCAAGAGCCTCAGTAGGACAATTGATGAGCATCCGTGCTCTCCCCACAACTTGCTCAATACCGAATTCGGCCAATAGATTGATTACAACAGTGGAAGTGGCCGCCATCGGACTATCAATTTGAGCGCTCTTGGCCCCGCCGTCGGCTCGATAGAGAAGTTCATAGCCCCAGAGTTGACCCCTCAGATCGAGAATAGGCTGGCGGCCGAGAAAAACATCTGGAGGTAACTCAACCTGAAGTGCCTCTTCCCCCTCGTTGGGCCTTCTCATGCTTTTCACAGCTACCATGGGTATCAATCTCCGCGCATCTGGAGAAAAAGTCCTTCTCTTCGCATGCCCTCCTTTCGTACGGATCGTTGAGCCAACAATGTAAGTCAGTCTTTGTTTACCATTGCCCCGGCGCGAGAAATTTCTACTTTTCCGATGGGCTGAACCGAATAGTATGATCCAAATCTAGAGAATACCCGCGTCCGGCTCGCCACATAAAACGCCCGCTTCCTTGGTGGGTAGCGGGCGTCTTATGAGAGACTCCACTCATCGAGTGGGAGCCATAGAGCGAACTCTGCTTAAAATACGAAGAGGCTCTTAGCGAGGGCCACCCATGCCGGGGGGTAATTGCATTCCGGGAGGAAGACCACCGGGCATTGCGCCAGGAGGACCGGGCGGCGTAGCAGGCTCGTCCGATTTCTGAAATTTCTCTTCTTTGGCAAATGCCCAGTCAGAAGCCCACGAGCTGATAGAATAGATCTGCTCATCACCCACGACCTGCGCCCAGCGACTGGAGCCCTCAGCATTTTTTCCGAATCGAATTTCTGTCTGGGTCGAGTCACCAGATGCGATGATCAGAGTGGCCAAAGGTTCGTCTAAGCCAACCTCAACAAGACTCTTTCCATCACCAAAACCAGAGGCGCTCAGCTTCTTAAAGGCTGAGAGCAGGTCGGTCACCTTTTTTTCCTCAAACTCCTTGATCTTCGCAGCTGAGAAAGCCTTGGGACCTTTGAACTTTGCGGACCATCCTTTATCATCCTTCGCTTTTTTAAAGGAAAACTCCCCGTGTTCATTCACGAGACTCACAGCTGTTGTCTCTTCGGAGTCCAACTCCAAAATAGCTAGATCACGCCAACCTTTGGTATCACGCTGATAAAGAAAGCTTGAATAGCCGCTCAAGATGAAAACGGCGGAGGAGCCGTCGACCCGGGCCATTTGACCGCGCCCACCGCTCTTGCCTGCCCAAATTTCACGAACAATTTTGTCTCCTTCGTAAAATACTGCGTGCAATGCTTTGTCGGCGCTGACCTTGTACTGCCCGTAGCTCTCCTTTTTTGAGCTGACCTGCTCCTTCACCTCCAGCTTGAGCAGATTGGCTAAAAGACTTTCAACGTTCTTTTGGTTGGCAAGCGCCTTTACTGGTGTTTCGAGCATCCATTTGTCCCCGTCTTTCACGAGAACATTCTTTGCCCCAGGTTGAGCGCTTTCACCCTCACCCTTTGCGGGAGTTTGGATTTCGATTTTTGTGATCTTGGCCGTCTCCTCTTCGGTAATAGAAAGAGAAGGCAACTCTTGTGCCGAACTTTCTATGCTGTGAGCTGCTTCGAGTTTTTGCTCGCCTTGGGTCTGCAAGTAGTAGCCCCCGCCTAAGAGTCCGAGAACTCCTAGGGCGACGTAGAGCTTTGTATCTGGTCCATTACTCATAATAGTATTTCCAATTGACTCGACGATCGGTCAACGAAGAAGGAGCTCAAGCCGCCTTCTTTCCTTCGGAAGAGGGCTTTTGTTTCGGGGTGGGTGAAGCTTTGACAACCGGAGCATTGCGGCGAGCATTGCGTGCTCGCCAACGAAGTAAGCCAAGCAACATAAACACAAATGGCAGGCCCAAAATGAGGGTGAACTGAATTTGGTCCTGTACCTTGGTTCGCGACTTTCGGTATTCCTCGTCCTTCTTACGCACCGCCTCGTTCGTTTCGTCGGCCTTGAACTTTGGTTTCTCGATACTTGAATAGGTTAAGTTTGGCTCACCCAAGATTTTCGCACTTACGGCGATCAGGTCGGCGTCTCCACTCATCCAGTCCAGAGTGTTCTTCAAGGCCAAAATGGTGGGAGTGAGGTAACTCTGCGCGTAAGGCTGAGCCACCATGAGTAGATCCCTATCACCCTGAGCGCCTCCAAATTGCTGCATTTGGGGGGGCATGGGCGCGGGATTTCCTGCTCGAGCAAAGGGGTTCGCCAAAAACTGACTAGACGCTATCACTAAGACGCGAGAAGAGCCTGCGGCAACATCGGCCACTTTTAAGTCTTCGCTAGGATTGCCAGCAAAGGCGCTTTTCAATTTTCCCTCGGCCGTCGCAGCTATAATCTGCTGATCAAAGGGTGGCCGCGGCTCCCAACTCGCTCGTAGACTCATGTCCACAGTCTCACCTGATTCGATGGAAGCAGCTGGTGTGGTGCGTGCCACAGCCTTGAGAGATACACTCTGAGGCTGTTTATCTCGCAAGAGAGTAATGGAAGAAGGAAAAGGAAACATGAGCTCTTCCATACGGAAAAATCCTGGAAAGCTCGTGTCCAAAAGCTTCTCGTCTTCATCAAAACGAGGGTCGTTGACCACATGGGCGACGCCCGGATGACGCATCCATTGCATGCCCCCATTGCCCATGACGGGAATTCGAAACTGAGCACCATGATCAAGAACAGCGTCCTTGTGCATCTCAATTCCGTATCCAGTAAGAAGCTGATCTATCCCATGCAAAGAGAGCTCAGCTTTCATGGTCGGGTCATTGGCTTTGAGATTAACCGCGGAGGCAATTACCGCAAGGGACTTGCCACCCAACATGAGAAACTCATCAATTCGACGCAGCTCTAGTTCGCTGTAGTCCTTGGCAGGCTGAGTCATGATCAGACCATCAAGTTCGCCGTCAATGGCTGCAGCGCCATCACCTAGGTCAACGGTTTCTATAGAATAGAAAGGAAAATTCTGAGTGATGATTTGCTGAAGGTTGGGCCCCGCTTGTTGTCCCTGCTTAGGGATCAAGTTTTCCTCGGTAAGCTTGATTTCATCCTTGTTCGTGATCACGCCAATGCGATGTTTAATTTCATCGTTCTTATCGCGAATTTCACGCAGCTTATTGGTGATAAAAAACTCAAGTCCATCACCACGCGCCGGGTGCAGCGCTGGAATCACGCCTTTTTCGCTGCCGTACTTAAAAACGATGCCCATGAATCCTTGTGTTATGGATGCACCGTCACCTTTTTGAGTAGCGTCGACAAATGGCTGCTCTTGCAAGCCAGCCTCACGAGCGCGATCTTTCAGTTCGTCCGTATCGGGCTCAATGATGGTGTATTTGAAGTTTCCTCCACCATTGGACTCGTACTCATGCAAAAGATGCCTGAGATCGCGAACAAAAATATCCAGCTGAGCTGAGCCAGTTTTGACATAAACGTCCACCTGAACGGGCTCTTTTAGACCACGAATCAAGCGTCCCGAACCTTCACTGAGGGTGAAACGGTCGTTCTTGGTCATGTCCTTACGAATGAACGCATTGGAGCTGAGTAGGTTTGCCACAATCACAATGATTGTAACGATGAATAGATAGAGCCCTGTTTGAGCGGCTCTCATTCGCTTTTGAGATTCAGTAGCCATGAGTTTAGGCCCACTTACGACGCTCTAAGGCGCGAAAAGAAAACATCAGGGAAAGCACCGTGATGGAAAGGAAATAGACGACATTGCGCGAATCGATAAGACCACGCATGAAACCACTTAAGCGTGATTTAAAGCAGATGTAATTGAGAACTCCTGAGGCGCCGCCCATAAATTTATCGGCGAGGTCAGCGCTAAACCAGAGGGCTCCGAGCACGAAGAACGTGACAAAGAAACTGATAGCTTGACTGCTGGTTAGTGAACTGACGAGAAGTCCCACGGACACAGCCGCGGCTGCGTAGAGAATCACCCCAATGTAGCCGCTTACTACCGGGCCAGAGTCTAGTGGTCCTAGGCTCCAAGGAAATTGAAACATAAAGACTGGGTACGCAACGGAAGCCGCGATGACAACGAGCACCAAGGAAAAGGCACCTAGGAACTTACCCAAGATCACATCGCTGTCCTTGACTGGCAGGGTAATCAACATCTCCAGGGTTCCACTCGCCCGCTCGTCGGCCATGAGACGCATGGTAATGACAGGAACGACGACGATGGATAGACCTGCGGGCAAGAACTCAAAGAGTCGTTGCATCGAAGCACGGCCAATGTCCCAAAAGTTCATGAAAAACATTGCCCCAAGCCCAACAAAGCTCAGACAAATGACAACATAAGCCAAAGGAGAATCAAAGTACGAGCGAAATTCTCGCTTCGCTATAGTAAACACAGTGGACATCTTAAGCTTCCGCCTTTTTATCTTCGACGTCGCCTTCTTCGGGCTCCGTCTCGTAGTTATCTCCAGAAGTAGGGGCATCATCGTCACCGACAGCTTCCTCCTCAATGGGGCGGCCCCTATCAAGAGCTTCGTCGCCCTTCGTTAGGTCGCGGAATACGGCATCAAGAGATTGCGCGTCACGTCTGAGTTCCAGAAGCGTCCAGCCCTGAGAGACCATCAAGCGGAAAAGTTCCGCTCGCAAGTCTCCGTCTTGGGCGCCGGAGAGTTCCACTCGATGAGCCTTGTCATCTGTTGGCAATTCTCTGACAGATTTTACGCCCGCCAGACGCTCAAAAGCACTCGCTATCTCCCCGTACTTCGGTCCAGACTTTCCTCCCTCTGCCCCTTGCTCGTCGACACTTACGACATAACGCACCGCGCCGGTTCGAGCCCGAATCTCTTCGAGGGCACCGTCAGCTACCACGCGCCCCTTGGACACAATGATAGCTCGACTGCATGCCTGCTCGGCTTCTTGCAGGTTGTGGGTTGAGAGTAGCACCGTACGCTCTTTGCCAATTTCTTGAATATAGCGAATTACCTCGGCCTTCTCATTGGGATCAAGATCGGCGGTGGGCTCATCAAGAATGAGAATTTGCGGATCGTGCAAGAGCGCTTGCCCCAGCCCAACCCTTTGACGGTAACCATGGGATAAGATCCCAATGTCCTTCTGAAGAACCTGTGCAAGCCCACAAACTTCGATGACATTCTCCATACTTTTTCGAAAAGCAGCGGGAGAAATACCGCGAATATTTGCGACGAACTTGAGGTAGTCGAGGACAACCATATCGGTGTAGAGGGGAGCCCGCTGAGGCAAGTACCCCAAGGACCGACGCACCTCCAGAGGATCTTCAAACACGTCAATACCGCACACTTTTGCCGTCCCCGAGGAGGGCGCCAAAAAGCAGGTAAGAATGCGCATCGTGGTGGATTTTCCAGCACCATTGGGGCCAAGGAAGCCAACGACTTCGCCTTTGTTGACCTCAAAGCTCACCTTGTCCAAAGCGCGGGTTGTCCCAAAACGCTTGGTTAGGTTGCTGGCCTGGATCATGACATCTGTAGTCATCCGAGCTCTCGTTTCTTAGAAATAGTACATGCTCACGGGCAAACCCACGTGAAGCGGCCGAATCCTATCGACGCCGCTCATTCTGTCAATTCCTGGCGAACAAATTGCCACCCATTCGCTCCTTTTCGGAAGAATCGAAGAAAAACACACCCTAGCGGGAATGCCTGATGGCCCTCAAGAGTTCTCAGAACGGCGAGCGTTAGGTCAAGAGAGCTGCGTCCACCGCTTGACGGGTCAAATGAGGGGCGAACAATTCGATGAACGAGTACACATAGCCTCGTAAATAGGCCCCGCGTGCGATGCCAATAGCAGTGGTTGAAGCGGGAAAGAGATGAGAAACATCCCGCCCCACCAAACCACTATCGGCGGCTGGCTCAAAAGCCATACTGGCGATGATTCCGACGCCAAAACCTAGACGCACGTAGGTTTTGATAATGTCCGCGTCCATGGCACTGAGATCGACCTGGGGACGGAGACCGCGCGCCGCAAACGCCGCGTTGATTTGTGAGCGTCCGGTGAATGCGGAAGCATAGGTGACGATCGGAAACTGGGCTATTGCCTCCAAAGTCAGCTCCTCGACCTCAAGCAAGGCATGTCCTGCGGGGGCGATGATGGAGCGATTCCAATGATAACAAGGCATCGTCGCCAATTCAGCCACTTCGGTCAGACCTTCTGTTGCAATGGCTAAATCAGCGCTTCCACCAAGAGCTTCACCAATCACTTGTTGAGGACTTCCCTGATGAAGAGCCAAATGTACGTACGGGTAGCGCTTACGAAATTCCACCATGACGGGCGGTAAAACGTAGCGAGCCTGGGTATGAGTCGTGGCTATCGTGAGGGAGCCACGCTCCGCGTCTTGAAAACCCCGAGCAATACCGTGCAATGCGGAACAATCGCGTAACATACGCTCAGCGACCCGGTGAACCTCGTGACCAGGCTCAGTAAGTCCTACGAGACGTCGTCCTTTTCGATGAAAGAGAGGAAAACCGAGCTCATGTTCGAGCAGCTGCAGATGCTTGCTGAGACCCGGTTGCGATTGATGTAATTCTCCGGCAGCGCGGGAGACATTGAATTCGTTACGAATAATCGCTTCAAACACCTCAAGTCGCTGCAAATTCATTTCTCTTATAACTTATCATTCTTTATCAAGAATGAATAATTCTTTTACAGAATATACAAAGAGCCGTAGTTAGCTCACTAGATGGACTACGCAATGAGCCTAGCTGGACTTTTCGTCGGGGTTTTGATCGGCGCCACAGGAGTAGGTGGCGGTTCGCTGATGACGCCCATTTTGGTCATTCTGTTTGGTGTCCCGGCCAGTGCCGCGGTTGGTACCGATCTGCTCTTCGCCGCTCTGACAAAGGGGGCCGGCACAGCCCTACACGGTTTCAATCGTTCAATCAGTTGGAAAGTGGTGGGCCGTCTCGCCAGTGGCAGCATCCCTGCCTCCCTTGCCATGCTCTGGCTCCTACACAATGTGATCGACCAAAACGAATTGGGAGATGTGATCACTGTTTCCTTGGGAATCGCGCTGGTGCTCACCTCACTAGCAATCTTTCTTCAACCCCTCCTGCGCAAGATATTTCGCAAGGGCAGCCCCAGCGACCGTCCTGGGTCTTCAGAAGATCCTTACCTACAAAAAAGAATGCTTCAAGAAGAGGAGGAATGCGAGGCTCGCCCCGAGTCCGTACTTCCCACGGTCGTTATTGGAGCCATTTTAGGGACTCTCGTTTCTCTCACCTCGGTCGGGGCCGGAGCATTGGGGGTGATGGTACTCATGACTCTCTACCCCAAGGTACGTTCGGTCCGTATCATTGGAACTGATATTGCCCACGCGGTACCTCTCACCCTAGTAGCAGGCTTGGGACATGCCAGCATCGGAGTGGTCAACTACAGTATCTTGGCATCCCTTCTCCTGGGTTCAATCCCAGGCATTGCCCTAGGCTCTCATCTAGCCTTTCGCCTTCCAGAAAAAGTCATGAGGCAATCCCTTGCTGGAATTCTGATCTGCGTGGGTGGTAAACTCATTTTTGTCTAATACGCGTCCTGAGGAGCTTTGAGCCCTTGGGGTATCTGCAAATCTATCACAGGAATTTTTCCATCATTACTTTGATAGGAATAGCGAGCGTAATTCCCCATCACTCGATAAACATAATTTCGAGTTTCTTTGTAGGGAATACGGGCGATAAATAGGTCGAGAGGCAAACGCTCTCCAGCCCTCAGCCAGCGAGTGAGAGCCTGGGGACCCGCATTGTAACTAGCCGCAGCTAACTCGGGACGATTGCCAAACATATCGAGTAAACGCCGTAGGTAATAGGTACCGTAAGCGATATTGACAGCAGGAGCGCGCATTAGATCTGGGGCGTAATTTGCATCGATCTCCCCGGCAATTCTCTGAGCTGTAGGCGGAATAATTTGCATCAGTCCAACGGCGGCGGCAGGAGAAACCACGCGAGGCCGAAATGCGCTTTCCTGGCGCATGATACTATAGACGAAAGCCGCAGGCACTTTTCGCAAGGCAGTCTCTTGCTCAACAATTTCTCCGTAAGGATGAGGATAGATGCAATCCCATTGCCAAGCCGTTTGAGAGGTGGGGGCTTTGGCAAGAACAGACCACGAAGCGGCTGATTGAGCTATTTGAAAACGGCGTTTGGCACTCTCCAATTGACCATAAAGACGACACAATGCTTCTCCACTGCGTTTACCGTACTGCTTTTTCAAACGCGCTTCCTCCATTCGTAGGGCGCGCTCGGCTTGATAGTCGAGCCCTACTCTGCTGAGACGCCACACTTTCTCTGGCAGGGAGAGTTTTAAGGGCATGCGCAGCTTTTCTTGGGCGGTTAAGCTGGCTCCTGGTGCTATCCAGGGAGGAATGGGCTCCCCTAAGTCGCGCAAACGCGCCGCTGCAAGAAGCGCCGGAAAGCTCAAGGGGCGACTCTCAATCACCTGATTCAATCGGGACAATGCAGCGTTCTTTTTCTTCGCGCCCAACATACCCACGGCCTGTAACTCCATCAGACGGGCGCGCTCCCGGGGACTTTTCTCAACGTCCAATAGACGTTGCAACTCGCCTATTGCCTTACCGTATTGCTCACCTGCCAATCGAGCCACGGGAAGATCCCTTTTAGCAGAATCGATATGACGACCACCTTTTTTAAACTTTTTAAGATAGCTCTCATAGGCGCGAATTGCCTCACTCCATTGGCCATCAATAAAACGGAGACGAGCGGCCTGAAACGAGGAGTGATCCGCGTATTTTCCACCCAGTTTTGCCAGCTTGTCATACTTAGCAATCGCATTCATATCGCGATGAGAGCGCGCCAACGCCTTAGCTTCGTAATAAAGATTTTCTCGACGGGCAGCTCCCCCATGAGCTGCCGCACGAGCAAAGAGCTCCGCCGCTAAAAGATAATTCGAGCGAGAAAGATAGACCGCCCACGCCAGTCGTGCATCTGTTTTTGCGGCATACGCTGTTCCACCCGCCATTTCCAAGAGAAGCTCCACCTCGTGCCGAGTGCGCTCCACCAATCCGCGACTAGAAAAAGTCTCAATCCGTCCAAATCGCTCAGCACTCGATAGACTTTGCGAAGGATCTAACTGGCTCATCATGCTATCAAAACCCGGTGAGTCTTTTACGTCCCTGCTCTTGTCCAAGGAAGCCCCCTGGGTTGCCAGCCATCGGTATTCTTTTGCCGCTTGCCTATTTTTTCCTTCAGCAGCCAAAGTGCGCGCATTCAAAGCGTGAGCGCGTAAAACAAGGGCAGCCATTTTTCGCCCCTTCTTCTTTTTTAGTAGCCGAAGAACTTCCTCGGACAATGTTTGCGCTTTTTGAACACTAGAACTTTTCTCATGAGCCTCTGCCAAAAGGAGCAAGTCCTCGGGACTTTTGCTCTTGCCGATAAAGTGTTGAAGCAGAGTCACATCCAGGCTTTGTCTTGCGGCTGCCAAACGGACCTCCTTGGCTTCGTCCGCAAAGAGGGGCCAAGTCTCTTCCAATTGGTCCACGCTGCGCAAAGCGGTTTCCACGTCTTTTAATTCAAGCGCCACCAGCGCGCGAGCATAACGTACCTCAGGTGACTTTTTTTCGTCAGGGGTCGCCCCATCTATCAACCAAGCGGCTCGTTCGAAATCTCTCCTGCGCAGGGCGTCAGCGTAGCTCGTTTGAGGCTTCACTTCTTCTTTTTGAACCTTGGCAGCTCGAACGCCTTTTTCAGAGACAGCCCGCCGCATCACTACGCTCGTTGAACGAGACTCCTGATGAGAACAAGAAAGAGGTAAACCTAGGAAAAAACCTGCGGTAAGCAAGGTTCCGCCCAGACTGAAGACCAATAGCGGGCGCACAGAAAGATTCTTTTTTCTTTTCAATCTCTTCTGCTTTCCTGCCATTTTTCCCCCCCAGGGAAATGCCCGCGCATCTCCCCACTTTTCAGTTTCTCGCTCCTAGCACAAACGGTCCACCTTCCGCTTTTTCAAGGTACGTTTTTAGAACAATAGCATTAGAGCATGCTCAGTGGATCTACATCGACAGAAAGTCGCACCCGACGCTGTAGAGGAGCGCGCACAATTGTAAGTAAAGCCTTTCTCAAAGGAGCGCGCAACTTTGCCCTCAGCATGAACCGGTAGCGAAAACGATTACGCAAGCGAGCCAAAGGGGCGGGAGCTGGTCCCAAAAGCTCCACCTGGGGATCTGTATTTTCGATAAGCTGGGCAATTCGCTGGGCCTCAGCGGCAACTTCCCCCTCATTCATGCCATCAAAACGAATGAGGGCTACATGAGAAAATGGTGGGTAGCCCACCTCTTCGCGAACAAGTAATTCGTGAGCAATGAATCCTTTTACGTCATGATGAAGGGCGGCCTGTACTGCGGGGTGGTCAACGGAGCGCGTTTGAATCAAGACACGACCGGGCGCACCCGCTCTGCCTGCCCTCCCGGCAACTTGCACCAACAATTGAAAAGTCCTCTCTGCGGCCCGAAAATCGGGTAAACTCAGTGCTGCGTCTGCGTTCAACACACCAACCAGTGTCACACCGGGTAAGTCATGTCCCTTGGTAACCATTTGAGTACCCACCAAGATATCGACTTCGCCCCGACGCACACTTTCAACTATCTTCTCACTTTTGGTCCCCGAGGCTACGTCGCGATCCAGACGTGCCAAACGAGCGTGAGGGAAACTCTCGGCCAAGAGCGCCTCAACCCTCTCTGTACCCAAACCCTCTTCGGCGAATTTTTTGCCGCTGCAGGCAGGGCAACTACCAGGAATGGGCGCATTAAAATCGCAATAATGGCACTCTAACCTCGCCCCGCGTACTCTATGCACCGTAAGAGCAACCGAACAATGGGGACACTCCGCAATGGTGCCACAATCGCCACAAATTAGACTGGGCGCAAAGCCACGTCGATTCAAAAAGAGAATCGTTTGACCTTTTTGAGCAAGGTTCTCCTCGATGGCGCGATGCAATGGCAAGCTCAATAAAGGGTCTCCGCTGGGACCGGGCCCAAAACGGGTGAGATCTATCAACTCGACCTTAGGTAGACTCGCCTCTCGATGAGCACGCCCCGGCAAAAGCAAGCGCGTCATTCGACCGGCGCGAACCAAAGCCTCACTGCTCAGTGAGGGAGTCGCCGAGCCCAAGACACAAAGAGCTCCCGTGCGATGTGCACGCAAAAGAGCCATGTCACGGGCATTGTAACGCACGCCTTCCTCCTGTTTGTAGGCACTATCATGCTCTTCATCTACGCAGATGAGTCCCAAGTTTTGCACGGGAGCAAAAAGAGCAGAACGAGCGCCCACAACTACCTTCAATTTCCCTTCACGCAGATCGCGCCACATCTGCAGGCGGGCAGGCTCGGAGAGCCCACTGTGCAATACCGCAATTTCATTGCCGAGACGTGCACGAAACCGTTGCAACAGTTGCGGGGTCAAGGCAATTTCTGGAACCAAAATAATCACACTGCGCCCCCCCTGCAGGGTATGCGCAGCCCCATGCAAATAGACTTCGGTCTTTCCAGAAGCTGTCACTCCATCAAGTAGAAAGTGGGCAGCACGCCCCTCATCTGTTGCCCGATTGAGCGCCTCAACTGCCTTGAGTTGCGCGGCGTTCAAAGTGGGCGGGGTGTCCAATTGAACCTCCGAAGCAAAGAATCTGTCCACCAACTTTTCTTTGCGTTCAATGAGAACTAAGCCTTTTTCTTGCAGCTTTTTTAATAAGTTGCGCGCCGTAGAAAACTCATTCGCCAAGCTAGCAATTTCAAGAGGCCCTTCCTTATGAAGTCTTTTTACTAAAGCAAGAGCATTGCCTCGCAGGTCTGCATAACGAGGCTCTCCTTCATTCAACTCCCCTTCGCCGCGCCCCTCGCTCAGCGAAGCAACTTGAACCATGCGCCCGACAGCCTTTAGTTTTTTTCCACCCTTTTTCTCCAGTTCTTCTGCAGTTGCTCGCTCCAGAGCAGGTAAACCCAGGCGAAATACTTCGCCAATGGGAGCGATATAATAGCGGGCCAATTCGAGCAAAAATGCCCTCAACTCATCAGGCAGGGCCTTGGTCTCGTCCAGGGCGTATAAGATGGGCTTAATTTTCTCCAGGGGCACTCCTGCTGGCGGCCCCTTCTCTTCGTCAATGATCACCCCCAGGCATTTTCTACGCCCCAATTCCACCAAGACTCTCCCCCCTGGCAAAAGGGGCATCTCCTCGGGTACTCGGTAGGTAAAAGCTTGCCCCAAAGGAATGGGCAAAGCGACGCGGGCATAGCGGGGGCTGCGGGGCACCTCATTGGATACCAGGTTCTTCACCGACGTAGAAGGCGTGCAAGCTCCCCAGCATCAGGCCGACAAAGGGGCTCTTCTGCCAAAATCTCGCCAAGCCCCGACGACTTCAGATATTGAGGAGCAAGAGAGCGCAGCGCCCCTGGAGCCGAAAGTATCTCGCCTCTTTGCGAGGGGTTCATCATCGCTAAGGCAAGAAGCAATCCTACTTGGTAAATATCAGAGGCCGAGGAAGGCTGCTCTCCTCGCAATACCTCAGGCACCAAAAAACGAGGCGTTCCTTGAAGCAACTCTTCTTCCTTTAGAGCCCCGCTCTTGAGAGAACGAGCTAAAGAAAAATCGTTTAGCCAAACTCGAGAGTCAGAGTCGCCCCCTGTACCAAATAGAATATTGCTAGGGGTCACGTCTCTATGAATAATTTTTAACGAGTGAACTCTCTTGAGCACATCACATAATTCAGCCAGCCACCCCATCATTACTGGCAAAGAAACGGCTCTGAGCTGCTTGTTGAAGAGATAGGCATCGAGGGTCTCCCCTTGAATATACAGGCGCCCAAATTCACTCACTTCACAATAGGTGCCCAGCTCGTTCATATTCTGAGAGCACCCACCTCTCTCTTTGTGTTCTCCCAATGCGATTTCCAGCTCTTCGCTCAACACAAGAGGCACTACACCTCGACCCCGCGCCGCGTGGTGTAAAAACGCCTCGACAAAGAGGGCGCGCCGCTCCGGCTTCACATTGGCAAATTCACGCAATCGTTTGCTCGCCACCAAAGAACTACGTGCGTTCAATAACTGAGCATCTTCCTTCTCATGCAAAGACCGAAGGAGTTCAATCTCCGTACGATTACCTTGATGAATAATCGACATCAGTCCTCCCGGTTGAGGCAAGACCAAAGAAAAGCACAATCGTTAATGCTTTGTACCACTACGGATCTGACCAGCTGTAAATTGTCCCATCACATTGCGCATTTGTTGAGCCGCACTCGGATCCATCTCACCTTCAAAAAGTAAGACGGGGCGCCCCTCTCGTACAACCCCGCGAATTCGAGCCCGAGTCACCCCCGCTCGATCCACGATATCGGCAATTTCCGCCATGAGCCGCGGCGGGATCCGCCCTCGCGAGCGAGCGATGCGTCCCTCACGCACCACAAGAACAAAAAGTGTTCCGGCGCGTTTCAGCCCCCAAAACCACAAAAGAGAGGCCAATACGAGGAACAGAATAAAGAGATTGCGCACCCTAGGTGGCTAGAGAGAGAACCGCGCCGCGTCAATAAGAGAATGCCAGCCCTTTATTGACGCCCCGGTGCGGCCGCAAGAGTCATTGAATATGGACACAATCAACGCTTTTCCCTCGGACTCATTCCGCTCCAAACCAGCGCTCCTTTTCATCGGTCTTGGGATAGTATTCACCCTGACCGCTTGTTCAGAAGCCCCACTACAAGATTGGTCCAACGCGAAACTGCATGCCAAGTCAAAGAGTTGTGAGTCTACGACCAAGCACACGCCCCGTAGTGGAATGATTTGTAATCAGGTCAAAGAAGCTTGCAAAAGCCGCAACCTAGGGTGC
Source organism: uncultured Polyangiaceae bacterium (assembly GCA_964459035.1). Lineage (GTDB taxonomy): Bacteria > Myxococcota_A > Polyangia > Polyangiales > Polyangiaceae > NIC37A-2. The sequence goes on from CAYWLO010000001.1 coordinate 78,874, forward strand.
AAGTAATTAGCGCAATTTTGTGAAAGCTAGTAGTCCAAAAGGATCTGGTGGGTCTGCGAATGCCTCGTCTTGAAATGTATTTTCTAAGACACGTTGCGACTCTTTACCCCAGGGAGAAAACCCCCATTCCGCCTCTTGAGACATATCTGTAATGTCTGCGTACATGCGCCAGACGAAGGCGCCTGCAAAACCGGGCACTCCCTTCATGGAGCCCAATAGGCCGGCGTAGGCGCGAGCCTGAGCGTATTGATCCACATCAACCACCCCTAACTCTTCGGGCCAAAGCCAAGGTTGAATGGCCGTGTCTTTGCGAGTGGTGTAACCAAACTCTGTAAAAACGACAGGGCGCTCGTAGCGTTCCGCCAACTCGGCGACTTGTTGAGCAACTCGATTCCCCCCGGCTTCAATTTGTTCCCACGAGGCATTTTCTTCCCAATGGAGCGGGTAAAACGCATTGATTCCAATTACGTCCAATTCGCTCAAAATGAGAGTATCGTCTACATCGTCCCAATTGGCCGCATAGGTCAAAAGCCCGGCGTAATGACTACGAATTTTACCTACTAATTCGATAAACGAAGGAGCCTGACTGGTGGTTACCCAGCTGCGCAGCTCGACACCGGCGGCTAACATATCGACACCAGACTCTTGGGCGACATCAGCCCAAAAGAGCACAAATCGTTGATAACTTTGCACCCATTTATCGAAACGCTCCTGATTTCTCGGCTGCATCTCGGCGCGCCACTCACCGCTCTCCAGCCAAAGGTGCGGAACCAACAACACCCGAAGACCCCGCGCGTGAGCTTGAGCTACAGAGCGAATAACGCGAGTTCGCGTGAGCTCAGAAGGTTGCTCAAAACTAAGATCGACACCTGCACTTTGGGAGTCCCAAACCCGACCAAATACAGTTAGACTGATCCAGTCAGCCCCCATCTTGCCGACTTCACCCAATGTCTCTTCAAAAGGTGCGCTTGCGTAACCGCGCCCAGGCTGCAGGTAACTTTCAATGGGGCCAATTGTCATTCCTCTCACGGGATCAAGATGGGCTTCTCGCCAACCACGGGCCCCAGCGGGCAGGCGTAGAGGTGTTCTTACTTCCCCTGGAAACGCACGCTTGTGCGCCAAAGACAAGCGGGGCACTCGGGGCTCACTTGAGCGCTGCAAGGAATAACTTGCGAGCGACTCTCCCACCTGGCCTTGTGTGCCATCGGGTATTCTGCCGGAATAAGCGCCGCAATTTGCTAATAAACTAGCAAAAAACGCCCCCATAAGTGAGCTACGGCCCCTTGAGCCAAAAAAGCTGCGAGTTTTCACCCGTAGAGTTTCGCGTAAAGTTCTAATAAATATGCTTCGCTCAAATCACGCAGGTGTCCAAGCACCAAATCGGCCTCAGAGTTTTTTAACTCAGCAAGACTATAGCTATGGGCGACAGCCACAACTGGCAGACCCGCCGCCTTGGCCGAAACAATTCCGTCCAGGGAGTCTTCAATGACCAAGGCTCGCTCGGCCTTCTTACCAATTTGAGGGCGCAGCCACTCAATGCCCATCTGGTACCCTTGAGGATCAGGTTTTGAGATCGTGGTGTCTTCTGCGCTAATAATTTTTGGCACAAGCTCACGAACGCCCAAAGTATCAAGCCCCAATTCAATCTCGTCGGTGAGGGCGCCAGAAACAATAGCCACCGGGCCTATTTTTGCACGCTCTTGAATCAAAGACCGAGCGCCCTCAAAAGTTTTCAAGGAGCCGCGCGCTCTCTTCATATAAAGAGGACGCTTGTCCTCTACTAATTTCATCACAATTTCGCGAGTCACTTCTCGGCCCTCCTTTTTTAGGATCGCCTCAAAAGCCCCTACATCGTCGTAACCTAGGTATTCTTGCCAATACTCTTTCTCGGTAATTTCAAAACCGAGGGGACGTATGGCATCACGAAATGCTTCCAAATGAACGTGCTCATCATCGACAAGCACGCCATTAAAATCAAAGAGGGTAGCGGGGAACACGCCTCTTACTTACTCATTGTCGCAAAGAGCATCAATCATTCGCAACAGTATGACTGCAATTTCTGCGCTAATATTTTGAGCAAGACTACTTTCTCGGTGCACAGGCTGCTGCCCCCACCTCAATTTTCCAGCAAAATAGGCAATTAATGAGCCCCTGGCTCTTATAAGTGCACACCCTTGTGTCGTTTCTTGCGCTGGGTTGGCCGTTGTGCCAGCTTCCGCGCACCCCGAGGGGCGAAAGGACTGTCAGAGAACGCATGAGTAAAGGCGATTTGTTGGAGATGGAGGGCTGCATTCAAGATGCCCTCGGCGGCGGCCAGTACACCATTAAGGTGGATCAGGGTGGCGCCATCGTGCGCGCTCAGCTTTCGGGGCGTATGCGCCGACATCATATTCGTGTTCTTCCGGGCGACCGAGTGCGCGTGGCTGTATCACCTTACGATTTGACTCATGGTCTTATCGTTTATCGTGGTCGCTTCTAAAAAAAGTTCCACAGCTCTATTCATGAGCTGATCTCAATCAAAACGTCGTGCCTTTGGCACGGCGTTTTTTGCTATGACCCTGGTGATCTCCCATGGGACTCCCGCAAACCTCAGTATTTTTCCTCGGCGGACTTTGCGCTCTTGGGCTTTTCGTGGGCTGCGACGCCAAGACTAAAGAAAAAAAGGTTGAGGCCGAGAAAGCCCTCCTGCCCCCGAGCAAAAATCCCACTCATCTCTACATTCCCCAAAAGAAAGCAGGGGACGCATCTATCGATGTGCGCGACGCGCAGAATCATATCGCCCAGGACATCGATTTTGGCTTGGCTCACGGGCACGTAAGAAAATCTCGCTGCCCCCAGGAGATGGTCTTGGTAAGCGACTCATTTTGTATCGACCGCTACGAAGTGAGCCTGGTAGACAAAGAAAGCAGTCGATCCCTCTCGCCCCATTATCCCCCAAGCCAAGAGCAAACGGCACGACTTTTTGAAAGATGGTTGAGAAAGGCCCCTCGGTCCAGACGATCCTTAGGTCGGCTTTTGCCTGTTCCTGAGCCCCCCGCCTTTCAACTTGCAGAAAACTTCTCCCCCAAGGCGCGCTCTCAAGCAGAACAAATTCCATCAGGCTACCTCAGTCGCAAAACAGCTGAGCTAGCGTGCGAAAACGCAGGAAAACGACTCTGCCATCGTGAAGAATGGCAAAGAGCCTGCCGCGGCGAAAATCAAACGACTTTTCCCTATGGCAATACCTACCAGGCGGGCGTTTGCAATGTGCACCGCCAAACACATCCATCACAACTTTTACACGGCAATTCGTCCAAGCACCACTTGGACCCTCGTTTGGGTTTAGCCCATGACAACGAAGGAACTTTATTGCGACCAACCGGCGCCACCTCGCGATGTGTGAGTCGTTGGGGCAACGACGCAATTTACGATATGGTGGGCAATTTGGACGAGTGGATAGACGAGCCCAGTGGAGCTTTTTTGGGAGGTTTTTTCTCGCGGGCAACTCGTAAAGGATGTGATGCTAGTATCGATGTGCACTCGCCCGCTTATTTGGATTACAGCCTCGGCACTCGCTGTTGCATGGACGACCCACTCTGAGAATGTCTCCAAGATACGTGCGACGAGGCAGAAGCTGATTCGCAAATGACGAGAAGGCACCAATACATGGCGCACTGCACTTATCTAGTCATTTTTATATAAATAAGTGCACTCTACCATGTATTTATAGGCGCCGGCCTCAACACGTACGGGTGATCCATCGTGAGTTTTTTGGGAAGGGGGCACTCCTTCTTTACCCTTTTTCCGGTCACCGGGTCCTCGTGGCAAGTCCAATAGGAGCACTTGCCACAATTGTACTTGGTTTCGCCTAGAGCGCCGATAGGTTTGCCGCTTGTCACGACCAGCAGGACATCTAGAGCGCCGATAGGTTTGCCGCTTGTCACGACCAGCAGGACATCTAGAGCGCC
>CAYWLO010000001.1:82920-126960 GCA_964459035.1 uncultured Polyangiaceae bacterium
GATAGGCGGGCAAAAATGCCGCGTACTTTCTTCAAACTGAAAGGCGCTCTAGACCCATGGTGGTGCCACAAAAAAACCTTCAAACGCCTCAACGCGTTGACTCATAAAGAGCAAAGCTTTGGCTGCTATTTACACCAACATAAATTAGCGACTTGCAATCTTGTGAGATTGTCGGCGCCCCATCGTGGGAGAGTGCTTGCCCAGCACGAGAGAGTTGTTCGGGGGCAGAAAACTCCGCCTCCAGATTCAAACGACGAACAACTGATAAACGTTTTGTACCTGCCTGATTCGTAGCTCCGTAAAGTTCGAGTTCATCGAAGGAGATCACTGGGGCGAACATGCTCAGGGTATCTAACCCAGGGAGAGGAGTCATCGCACCAAATGAGTCCTCCAAAGAGGCACGAGTCGCAACCCAAGTCCCTCCACCGTCGATAAAAGAGGCGCTCACTGCGCGCAGCTCATCGTTCGTCAATGACGAACTTGCAAACATTTCACCGATCTCCCTACCATTAGCAAATGCATCATTTCTCCGAGTTCGAGCAAACTGCACAAGTTGGGTTCTATCGCTGATCTCGGCATAACAAGAAATGTAGGCGCGCAGAGCATCCGCGGATATATCAATGGATCGCGAGTCTGTGGGTTGGCATTGGGAGTTGAGTGAATCTATTGAATTGCCCGGCTCAAAAGAGTCGCCCAATGAAGATCGTCTACTCAAGTAAAACAGCTCAGCGCCCGCGTCGCCGTAAACATAATAAAGTTCCAGACCATCGCCGCTCAAGGCCGGGGAGGAACTGCGCCCATGCTTTAGGAGTTCTCGGCCCGAACCGAATTCACCCGCGCACGTGGCGGCGAACTCAGGCGACTCTCCAGGAATGGCAGCAGCGCCACCAGAAGAAGCCGCCATGGCGGCGCTGCCTCCGGATGAACCTGGAGAGGAAGGATTGTCTCCGTCGGTGCCGGGACGCAGGTCGTCCTGACCAAGAGCGGAATTAGAATCATTTGCGGAGCACGCTACCGCACCCACAACACCCAATAAGAAAAAAAAGCGCATGGGCATGGGTACACCTGACTCACAGAAACCACAATGCGCCCCCCCCTTGCCCCTTCAAATAAGAAGGCATTTCGCGGCGAGACACAAAAGCCCGACTCTGAGCCGATGAGGAGAGCCTTTTTTTATTCAGACCCGACCTATCTCTTCGGGCGGCCTAGTCATCTCTCAATAAACACACTACTTGTCTCTAACGCTCTCATCGTGATTGGGCAAAAAAACTTTCCGACAGCTTGCTAAAAGAGGGTCAAACAATGCGGACACCACTCGCTCTTGATGATTGAGCTCCCCTGGTTCGATACCAAACTTCAACAACTCACGCCCCTGAGTTTGATGCAGCGTTCCAAAAAGCAGATCCCAAATAGCAAAGATTGACCCAAAGTTTTTATCGTGGTGTCGCTTCTGAACACTATGATGTATTTGATGCTGCGAGGGGCTTATAAATATTTTTTGAAGCCACAGAGGGTAGCTCAACCAAATATGAGAGTGACGTAGGTTGGAACCCAGCGTGTTCCAAATGACGCTTAGACCGCTTACTCCTAAAATCTGCCAAAAAGCTATATCGACGGAGAAAAACCAGGCGCTACTTCCCGCGCCCACACCCAAAGCAAAAGAAGAGGTGGCGCGCAGCAGCCAAGCGTCAAGAGGATGGGCGCGGTAAATAGTAAAAGGAGTGAGTACCGCGGCCGAGTGATGCACTTGGTGAAGTGCCCACAAAAAACCGATACGATGGGCAAGACGGTGTACCCAATAGCGTGCGAAGTCTTCGCTTGTTAGCGCGCTTGCAGACACCAAGAGCAAACCAGTGGTCAGTTCCATCGGCCCAAGGAAAGATAAACCCACGTACCGAATGAGGTATGAGTGACTAAAGATGGCGATGTAGGCGCTCCCCACAAGCAAGGGCCCTAACAAAAGAGAGGAAATAAGAGAACGCGCCACCATCAAACGCAGGTCGAAAAGAGCGGACGGGTGAAACCAAATACTCGAAGGAAATAGAAAGGCTCCTAGGGATACCCGCTTTGTCAGCTTGAATAGCCATACCCCAAGAGCCATGAGAAATGCTGAGCCCAGGTAGAGCCAAGCCACACGCTCGCCAAGGTCCAAAACAGCCAAGACCGGCCACGCGAGCGCGCTGGCTATCTCGGAGAACAATGTCTCAGCCAATTGCCTGCTCAATGAATATTCAATAAGGCACATCAATCATGCATTCATCACTCGCAGGCAAACTAGTCATTTTCGCCCTGCACGGAGTTCAACCTTACATTGAGCGTGGCCACCAACTCGCCTTTGAGCAAATCAGTCAACACTTTTACAGTGTCATAAAGAGCTTGCACCTGATCGCGATTGCCCGGTAGCGCAGCGCCAAGGCTTTCCCCTTCAATAGCTTCCAATGAGACACGAATTGCGTCCAATGCAGCGCGTAAGTCATCGGCAAGAGCGCCGTTACCTTTTTTGCGAAGTAACGCGTCCAAGCCCAAGTTCTCCCCCCCGCAGCCGTCAAGAAACTTGTCAAAAGCGTCAATATTTTTCGCGACGCTCGCCTTGCTACTCGACGAATACCCTTGCTCGGGTTCGCCTGTTGCAGCAAGAAGGGCGCCCAACTTCTCGTCCTTGGTGACTACGTCTAGATACATCAGGCCAGCAAAGGCAGCATCAAGCGCTTCGGCCTGTGAAGAATAGACTTTCGACTGGGGAGCGTCGCGGAAGTCTGATTGAAAATCGCCTTGGGCGGGGGCCCAGGCGCTCTCTAATGTTTGTGCCTTTTTCTCAATATCCCTCGCTACTTCTAAGGCGTACCCAGCGCGACGCTGAGGTAAATTAGTCAAAGAACTCCATGAGCCATCGCTGATTATATTGACCACATCAGAGCAGGCACTGCTGGAGCCACTAGCAAATAAGAGATACTCCAAGGCGTCCATACCCCGCGCCTTAATGAGTTCGCTTTTGAGGTCTCCTTTCCAAATTTCTTTGACAAGCCCCTGGTCAACGGCACATGCATTGACCACCGGCCACGAGTAAATTTCGTCGCGTAAGTCTTGAGCGCCCACGCTCTGCTGAGAGCTTCGAGCGGCTGGTCCAAATTGAGTCAACTCCAGCTGTTGCCAGACTCCCATTGCCCTTTTCCAAGAGTCCTGAGCATCTGTCTGAAGCTCGACATTCTGCACATTCTCACTCCATAGTAAGACCGCCCCCTTGAGTTCAGCTGCGGCTGCAACAAATGTTTCGTTCAATTCGACAGTGCATTGGGCAATGCTCCCCAGAGCAAGAGCGACGTCCGGATCCACCACATCATCGTCGAGTGTGCCGTTACTCGAGCAGGCGTAAGAAATGCCAAAAAGCACAATCAACCCAGTGAAGCTACGAGCTGCAATGCTCGCACGATGGTGCGAGCGAGGCTCACTACAGAAGTCTAATTTCATCTTTGAGGATCCAATTGCAAACTTGCTACTCTTTTCGCGACAGCAATAGGGGTAGCATACAGAATATGATAATCAATTGCAATAAGACCTCCAGCCTGGGCATTTTTTGCGCGCAGACTCCTCACGATGAGGCAGATCCCTCAGATAAACGCCCCCCGGCTGCTCTTAGCTCGGCTCCGATCTATATTTCAGCCAAGAGAGAGCCGCTGGCAGCCAGATCAAGTTTGCAAAAAGCGAGATAACGAGAGCGGCCGAGCCGACGCTTCCCAAGGAGCTCAGGCCACCATTTTCCGAAGAGGCAAGACTCAAAAAGACAACCAGGGTCGTCAAGGTCGAGCCAAATACAGCGCGCGCGCTGATGGGTAAATCTTTCCAGTCGAACTTGTCGTGACGCCCCAAGACTGACCAAACAACATAAATCGCCCCGTCGACCCCAATACCAAACGCCACGGGAAAAACGAGTAGGTTGTAGAAATCGATGCGCCAATCGAGAACGACCATCATTGCGGCAGTACCACTCACCGCGATAAATATCGTGAGTAGAATCAAAGTGGTTCTGCGTCGTGAACGCCCAATTAAGAGGGTCGCTATCAAAAGACCCAAGAGAGCCAAGCCTGTGACACGCCACCCGTCCTGACGTAAAAGAGGCATCACCTCCCCTAAAACGGCCGAAGACGAGGCAAAGCGCACCCGGGGATGGTCCGCCCGCAGAAGCTCTAACTTTTGCGAAAGAATGAGCATCTTTCCCGCATGAGAGCCGGGATAATCCTGATAGGTGAGCCCGACTGTTCCGAAGGTACCGTCACGCTCCTTCAAAGAGTTCTGTACCCACGGAGGGAGCCCTTCACGAGTAATTTTTTCCCTCACGGTGAGGAGCGGTAGCCAGGGCTTCAGCTTTTTTTTCCACTCTTCATCCCCATAGCGCAGAGCATCTTTCGCAGAGTCCGAGAGCAACTCGATGTGCTCTAATTTCTTGTCCTGCTGTTTGGGAATGAACGTGCCGGGTGTAATTACCGCGACACCTGTCGTCTCACCCTTGATTTCTTGAGCCCCTTCTGGCTCCGAAAGACCGTTGGGGTAGCGTCGTCGAACGCCAGCGGCGGCCTCTTCTAGGGACTGAGGATCGTCCGCCAAAAGAAGAACGGCTCCTCGACTTGTTCCACCCAATGCGTCACGAAAATGAGTCCCATGAGAATTCGCCTGCTGCATGAGAGGTTTCAAGTCTTGACGCAAAGACAATTGGGGCAACAACAAAAGGCTCACGGCCAGTGCTAGCAAGCCCAAGACACTGAGAAATGTCGCCCGGCCCCGAGAAAAACCCCGGCTCAAGAACGTCGGCAAGCTCCAGGCGCGAGAAAACGCCCCCTCGCGAGGCCACACTTTTTGCAAACCCAAGACGAGAGGGGGAAAGGTGAGCAACGCCGCTATCAAGGTAGAAAAAATGCCCAATGTGGCAAATGCCCCTAACTGAGCGAACCCACGAAATGCAGCGGCCATCAAGCTTGCAAAGCCAAAAGCGGTCGTGAGAGCAGCTACCGTCAGCGAGCTCTTCAAATGCACCATGGTTCGCAAAACGGCCTCGGTAGGACAATAGCCATTTTGGCGCTCCGCTCCGAAATGTGTGAGCAGATGCAGACTAAAGTCGATACCCAAACCCGCCAAGATGATAAAGCCCGCGGCGCTGATCAAATTCAGTTGAGGGCTTATCCACGCGAAGATACCCAAGGTCCATACGCTGCCAAAGATCAGTGGAACGAAGAGCAAGACCAAGGCACGCAATCGACGAAATTGCGCCATGATGACCAACATCATCAAGGCCACACCCAACGAGAACGTGCGGGTCAAGTCCTCCATGAGGGCCGCTTTTGTCAGAGGCAAATCGCGATAGATGCCGGTTACCGCGGTGAGGGTATCTTGAGGAGCACTTTCGCCTGCAAGCGTCTTCAACAAGTTCTCCCCCCGGCTGACCAATTTTCTAGAGACTTTTAGATCTCTTGGGGATGTTTTTAAGGTGACTTGAACAACGCAGACCGATCCATCTTTTGAGCAGAGTTCCCCCTCTATTTGATTTGGTTGTTTCTCCTTCTTTTTCTCGTCCCCGGCCCCCATGACATCATCAAGAGTGCCCGCGCCAAAAAGCGCAGAGAGTGATTGAACTTCAGGCTGACTCTTGAGCTCTGCTTGCAACTTATCAAAACTTGGCTCAGGGGGAGCTTCGTCTTCCAACTGAAAGCATCCGGGCATTTTTGCGCACTTCTTGTAGCCAACAAACGCATCCACCTCGTCGGCAAATTCGCCCAAAGCTTCTTCCTCGACAAAGAGTAAGCGCCTGTCCAAAAAGTAACTCGGATCGCGGGCACGCATGGCCCAAATAGTCTCAGGCCATTTTCTCACTTCAGTGAGCGCCTCTTGGGCCACGCGACGATTGAACGCGGTATCGCTTGATTGAACGACCAAAAAGTAGGGAGCGCTCCCTGCATAGCGATCGCGCGCCTCATCATTGGAGCGCTGAGAGATGGTATGCTCGGGTAAAAGAGCCTCAATATTGGTCTGCAAGGAAATACGCGGCAGCGAAAGACCTAAAAGAACGGTGAGCAATATCAAAGAAGCTAAAACTGCTCCTGGTCGACGCGCCGACAGTTCGACGTAGCGTTTCACCCAAGGGTCGAGGGGGCTTTTATTTTCTTCAGACATTGGAAAGTGAGGGGGGGGGGAATTTACACCGAGAGAGTCGATGAATTCGAGAGCATCGAATAGCCCCTTTTGCCCCTCAGGGCAGCAAGAGAACACCAGCGGAGGGCGAGAAGGACCATTTCCACCCCATCTGGTCAAAAACTGGGCCAAGCTTACCCCGTTGCAGTAATGAGGGGCATGGAAAGGACTCCGTTTTTTGGTCTTTTGCTCGCCTCACTCCTCGCTCTAAGCCAAGGGGGTTGCGCCCACCCTGCCGAGCGCGCACTTCAGGGAAGATGGCATGGTGAGTCGGTCGAAAATTTTGAGCGAGATAACCTCGCTGCGGCCACCGGCTGGGCCAAAGGCACTTCCTTCGAATTTGAGGGAAAACATCTAAAAGTAACCGTCCCCGAAGAAAAGCCACGCCACGGAGTCTACAGTCTGACGTCTATCGAAAATAGACAGCTCACTCTGAGTGTATTGAACGCGCAAGGGGAGCAAACAGAACTCAACCTCATTGTGGACGATGCGGAAAGCCTGCGCTGGGTTCTCGATGAAGGCCGCACCCTGGTCATGAAGCGGGATTGAGCATTCGCGGACCTGCATCATCAGTTGAAAAGAGAAAAGTCGATGTCGAACACCCAAGCCAAAGTTCCCCCTTTCGAGGCGATTGCACTGGCAAAAGAAGATGTCCTGAACAATTGGATGCTTGAGAGCCTTCCCCCGGCTCTCGGCATAGTCTTAGGCTCGGGCTTAGGCGCTCTTGCCCATTCGCTCACAGAGGTACGAAAGATTTCGTATGATAAAATTCGAGGAATGCCTCAGGTGAGCGTGGCAAACCATCAAGGGGAATTGCTTTGGGGAAAACTGGAAGGGGTCAGCGTACTCTGCCTCAGCGGGCGCGCTCACCTTTACGAGGGACGTTCTCCTCAACAAGTGGTTTTCGGTGTGCGCCTCTTAGCGGCCTTGGGCGTACGCACCATGATCATGACCAATGCAGCGGGGGGTATTTCTCAAGAAAATGCTCCGGGGAGCTTGATGGTAATCAACGATCATCTCAACCTGACGGGACAAAATCCCCTGACAGGAAAGAACGACGAGCTATGGGGACCTCGGTTCTTGGATATGAGTCACGCCTACAATCCTCGTCTCGTTCGTTTGGCGATAGAGATAGGTGCGCAAGAAAACATTTCCCTATCGCAAGGTGTGTACGCGGGCCTCCTGGGGCCCACCTATGAAACCCCAGCGGAGGTGCGCATGTTAGAAATTCTCGGAGCCGATGCGGTGGGCATGAGTACAGTGCATGAGGTGATCGCCTTGCGGCATCAGGGAGTTGACGTCGTTGGTATCAGCTGCATTACCAATAAGGCCGCTGGAATATCCGAGACTGAGCTCAATCATGAAGAAGTAGCCGCAGTCGCAGATCGCTCCAGCGCTTCGTTTCTTCGCTTGGTGACTTCTCTTTGTCGGGAAATCTCCTCATTTTAGCAAGGATGCCCCTGCGGGGAGCGCTAAGAAAAGTTAAGTCATCTATTGAATCGCTCCTCCTGCTACGGAGCGCGCGTCCCGCTTTTCCCACGGAACGATTCATGTCAGTCTCTCTTTTATGGCCGGACCCAATGTCCAGGTACCTCGCGTAGTCGAGGGCTCCCCTCCCGAGTTGGTGGTATTTGATAGAGAGCAAAGTTGCCCCTACCTTAAATCTCAGACTGCTCGTCTTCCTTTGAGACTGCCATCTCGTCCCTTGCACGCAGATGAACTCGCCCAAAGATTGAGCGCGGGGGACAGGCGCCAAGGATTTGTTCTGTATCGGCCAGCCTGTCCGGCTTGCAACGCCTGCGAACCTATCCGCTTGGTCACCAAAGACTACCGCTACACCCGCACGCAAAAACGCATCCTAAAAAAAGGAAACCAGTGTATCGAGGTGCGTATTGGCCCCCCCCAAGTCGACGCCCGTCGCGTTGAACTTTACAACGCCCATAAATTGCAGCGAGACCTAAGTGATGGGCAACCCCCTATTGATGAGGACGGCTACCGAGACTTTCTTGTCGCGACCTGCTGTGAGACCATTGAACTCTCGTACTATTTAGGAGAAAAACTGATTGGTGTAGCCACCTGTGATCGCGCAGAGGACGCCCTTTCGGCGGTGTATTGTTGCTACGATCCAGACCATTCGGCCTTGAGCATTGGAACCTATTCAATCTTACAACAATTGGAACTTTGCAAGAAATGGGAACTCCAATACCTCTACCTTGGTCTCTATATTTCTGCCTGCGAAAGCATGCAATATAAGGCAAAGTTCTTACCTCATGAGCGCCTCTACCATCAAAAGTGGCAAAAGTTCGAGCGCAACGTGTGAACAACTGAGAAGTGACGCCGCCATCCCCTCGTGCAGCCCAATAGAAAGAGCATCTGCGCCCCTAGAGCGGCGATCGGTTGCCGGTTGCCCGTTGTCGCGAGCAGTCGGACATCTAGAGCGTCGATAAGTGGGCACTAGTACCTCGTGCCGGAAGTCCGTGCCGGGTTTCACCAGACCCAACTGAAGTGGGGGCCTGATGAAACCCGCAATAGCCTCCCTATTTGCCCTCGGTACTACTTTTTGTCTCATGGGTACCAAAACCCGGCACGAAGTTCCGACCTTTGGTACTAGTGGAGCTAGTGCGGCATTTTTGACCACCTCTACAATCTGGAGGGGGGCGAAAATGCCGCGTACTTCCCTCAAACTGAGAGGCGCTCTAGAGATTGCACACGCTTTCGTTTCATGAGTTGAGCTTGTGTTTTCAGAAGAGCAGTTGCTCTCCAAACACTCAGTACTTACTCGACACTCATAGTGAGTGACAAGAGTTAAGAAGCTCCCTGCATCTCGCGGCCTAGAGCTTTTTCAACCTCTTCAGTTGCGCGCAACAAAGCTTCTTGAGCTGACTTGAGCCCCTCGGAATCGGCCTGCCACTTCTCTCGTGCTTGCTGAAGAAGAGCAGACTCTGCTTCGAGCTTATCCTTGAACTCAACAACTTCGGCCCGTAGCGATGCTACGTTCGCCTCTAAGGATACAACCTCTTGCTCCTTTTCTTCTATCGTCTTTCTATCCGCGTCACGCTCTTCGGTTCGAGTCGCAACCAGCGCCTCCAAGGCTACCTTTTCGGACTCCAAGGCTGAGTACTTCTCGTCGCTTGCGACCTTCTGGGCCTCAAGAGCGTTTTCCTTGTCCGTTTTGAGTTCAAGTTCGCGGGCAGAAAGTTCTCCAGCTGCGGTTTGCAAGGCCTCCTCGGCTGCGTGCTCGTGTTCAGCGCGCAGTTTTCGCAAGGACTCCTCATTGGCCCGATGCAGCGCCGCCATTTTCGAGTCTTGCTCGGCCTTGAGCTCCGCCTCTCGAGAGCGAATTGCTTCCTGCTGGGCTTGAGTAGCTTTTTCGGCAGCCTCCACTAGCGCCGTCTCTTGCTTTTCTGCGGCAACCTCACCGGCGGCTTCAACAGCGCGGGCCACAGCCTTCTCTAGAGTCTCGGCCGCCGCCTTCTCGGCGTCTTTGAGAGCAGTGTTGTGGTCGTCGCGCTGGGCCGCCTCTTGGGCGTCACGAGACGCCATCTTGTTTTCGTGCTTTTCGCGAGCTTCTTTGAGTTCGCCTGAACGAGTTTCAAGCTCTTGGGTGAGGCGTTCCGCCTTCGCCTTGAAATCATCCCCACGTTTGCTCGCTTGCTCCTTGTCTTGGGTCAGGGCTGAGCAACTTTTTTCAAGCTCGGTCTTGTTCGCCTCAAGAGAAGTTACACTATCGGAGAGATCGGCTTTCTCGCGCCCATGAGATATATTGTCCTCATTGAGACGAATCACCTCCTTCTCTTTCGAAGTCAGTTGATCGCGAATATCAAGGATCTCTTTGTCCTTCTTATTCAATTGCTCCCGAAGGTCGAGGAACTCGCGCGCCGTTCCGGCTCCGCCTTTTGACTCTAACTTTTTCTTGAGTTCTTCAACTTCTTTTTCAAATATTTCAATCTCGGCGTCCTTCTTTTGAACAACCTGGGCTCTGACATCTTCCTCTGCCACGGCAGCAGCGCGAGCGCTCTTCACTTCGTCTTCTAGTTCAGCCAGTTTCCCCTGAGCGGCTTTTAGCTCAGCAACCAGGGCCTCGTGAGTTTCTGGGTCAATTCCGCTTGAAACAGGTGGCTCGCTAGACTGGGCCGAAGACGGCGCGGACGGTGCAGCTGAAGACGGCACGGACGGTGCAGCCGAAGACGGCGCGGGTTTATCTTCTATGACTTTTGGAGTTTCCTCCTCTGCCTTTGGTTTTGACTCTAACCCTTCGCTCTCCTCGACATGCAAGTCCTCTATTTCGATATCGTCTGCTTTCGCGGCTGGCTTCTCAGGCGACATCAAGTTCCCAAAAGCTTCGTCCGTCTCGGCATCAACCAAGCTTGAGCTATCTGGAACCTCCTCGATCTCTACATCGTCGTCGAGAGACACTTCCTCAAAATCTTCGATCTCAATATCGTCATCGATATCGACTTCTTCTTCTTTTTCCAGCTTAAGAACATTGGAAATCTTTGCTACAAGTTCGTCCACCGTAACTGGCTTGCGAACATATTCGTCCGCGCGAGTGCGCAACCGCTTATGCTGCTCAAATGTTTCTTCGGTAGCTTCACTACTTAAGAGAACGAGGGGCACGCCTTTTAGCGCCTTATTTCTCTTGAGCTTGTTGCAAACGGAAAAACCGTTCATGCGTGGCAGCTCAATCGTCAATAAGATCAGATCCGGTTTGTCGGACGAGGCTGCATTAATTCCCTCCTCGCCATCTTCGACAACCTGGACTTCACAGCCATAGGAGGAGAGGCCAGAGGAGAGGCTAGAAGCGAATTCACTATCGCTCTCAAAAACGAGGACTTTCGTCGTCATGGGGGATCTCTTAAAAATCTAGGGTCAAAAGAAGCATGCTCTTCCAGATGGAAAGGCACCGAGCGCACTCAACGCGCAACGGCTAGCATCTTAACCTCAGGCCGCGAGAGCGGCCTAGTCAGTTGCCAAAACTTGTCTGTCCTCAAAGAAAAGAAGGCACTTTTGGTAGGAGTTTACCCTACATATTGAGACAATAGAGTGACACGCCCTGCCCTTTGCCCAGTGAGTTCACAAAGTGCTTCGTGAAGTATTTACGATGCGGCAGACAACGCAAAACCGAACGAGCCCTACTTAACTTCGTGTAGCCTTCTCTACGTGACCACCAGTGCCAAAGCGCCCAGCCAACACCTTGAGCACGTCTCGCCACTTGATACCGCGCGCGCGCAAGCCCACGAGCAGGTGATAGAGGACATCGGCCGCCTCGCTAGCAACGCGCTCGTCGGACTCGTTCTCCAATGCTTGAGTCACCTCGAGAGACTCTTCTATAATCTTACTATTAATTTTTTTGATACCCCCGTCAAAAAGGCTACGAGTATAGCTCTTTTCGCCGGTGCTTTGCTTACGTTCCTCTAACACATTCTCCAAGAGTTCCATCATCGGCTTGGGCGCCCCGTCTACGTCAGAGTCCAGGGAAACAAAGAAGCAATTATCCTGGCCGGTATGGCAACTTGGTCCGGCTGGATCACATAAAATAAGCAGAGTGTCCGCGTCACAATCGGTTCGCACACTTGTCACAAAGAGTGTGTTGCCGCTTTCCTCGCCCTTGATCCACAGCTTGCCACGAGAGCGACTGTAGAATGTAGCCTTGCCGGTGCTAATAGTTGCCTCAAGAGACTCCTGATTCATCCATGCCATCATGCGCACTTCGCCGGTTAGCCGGTCTTGCACAATGGCGGGCATCAAGCCTCGATCGTCAAATTTTAAATTTTGGAGCTTATTTGTCACGGGATTTCTCCTTGCATAGCAAAGACCCCCGCCCGGCGCGATCTGAACGAATCTCGTACAGACGTGTTTATCGAATTGTCACGGTCTTGGACACGGTCACATGCTGGCCAGAAAATGCAGGCACCCGCGCTGAGCGAAAGCGTTGGGAGATACAACCGCCGGTCAATGTGCCAGCAAAAGGCGGACCTGAGACTAAGGCGCGAGTAGCACGCCCAGAGGGAGCAAAGGTGACCACGACCCGTGCGCGCCCTGTAGGATCCCCCGGTCGACGACAAGCAGAAGCTAAAGCCGTCGCCTCGCGCATCGCAGAAGAAGCTGAGCTAGCACTAAAGGGAGGAACGATGACTTCAGCCTCGTTCCCCTTTTCATCGTCCATCACGGGCGCTTTTTTAGCTGAGGTTGTTGACGTAACTACTTTTTGAACAGCAGGCTTCTTCTGTTCAGCCTCTTCAGCTGGCGCTTGAGGAAGACTCTTCTTCGCTGCCAACGAAGGCTTCTCCACGGCATCACGCGCCGTAACCCCGTCAGCAGCTAGGAGAGTTGGGGACATTGAAGTCTCTTGCTGAGAGGATTGGCTTGAATCGACATCGCTCGCCTGTGAGGTCATTGCATCACCCTCTTCAACCTGTAGAGGAACGTGAGCCGGCGCGACAACGCCCACCTCGGCAGCCGTCGTTCGAGTCTTCGACGAAGAATCTCCGGCCTGATTGGACACGGACACTCCTAAGGCGAGGAGGGCGGCGGCTGCAAGCGCCCAAGGGACCCAATTGCTCGTGTTTCGCTCCTTCTTGGCCGATGAGCCGCCATTCTTGAAGTCGACGTCATTGAGCAACTCCCCGTCTGGACCCAATACAATTGAGTTTGTCCCTCCCGGAGCAGGTGCCGCCATACCAAACTTATCTTCAAATGGATTGACGACTTTTTGGCTTGAACGATGCAACTCTCCCGCTTGAGGAGGGGCTGGGGCTTGAGAAATCATCGAATGAGATGGCTGCTTTTTACGAATCTGAGGTTTTGCTTTCGCCTCGGGATAGAGAGAATGAAATGTCTCGTCGCGTGCGCTCGCAGCAAAGGGAGATGATCTGAACTCGCGCCCCAGAGGGATCAGGCCGTCCTCCTCTTCATCTTTCTCTAACGTACAAGGACTGAGAGTGTCGTCCTGTTCCCTCGCCTCAGGAGGCACGGGAGCGTCCAGGAGCTTGCGACGGGAAGAGGGGGCGCCCTCGAACGACTCTTCGTGGGCGCGAACTTGCTCAGCCAGCTGCCTCAGGCTCGGGGCAGGAGCTTCTTCCTCAGGACTCTCCTCCGACGAGTTGACCTCAAGAGAGTCACGCGCGTGGGCCTCCTCAGGTAAAGGGGGAGGGAGAGAGGTCCGAGTCTCGGACAATACAAAGTCTGAAGCCACTGGAGCCGAATTGCTTTGAATGAGGTCTTCGTCTGCGGCAAGAAGCACCCCTTCAACATCGTTTGACGAATCCGCTGCGTCGCTCCCTTCAAAGGGATATTCACTCAGGTGCGGCTCTTTGCCCTCCTCTACGGAAGATAGAGGCTCCAAAACCAAAGCCGGCTCTGCGAGTGAGCCGCCCGAGAGAATACTCACTGTGTCACTGCGCCCATCAAGAGAAACCTTGTTGTGGCATTGCTTACAAGTGACGCGACCCGTCTTGCCCTCAATACGAGAAAGTAGCTTGGCACTTAAGAGCATACGCGCAGAGCAATTGTCACATGTGATTTCAATGGTCTTCATAGTTCTCTTTCCTTACGCGACAACATGCGTTGCGCTCCCCCGCTCGTGCTCTCTCCGCGATAATGAGGACCTCTCCCGAGGAGCACTCACGCCATGACGGTGTCGAGATATCTTTACTATTACCTATGTTTTCTATGCCTTCTTCCAATGGATTCCGCAAGAACTAAATTATTACACTTAGAAAGGAATGATTTAGTGTGTAATTTTAGCTACTTACTCACGGGAGCATTTATTTCAGCCAGCACGCATACGCCGGGACGGTACTCATTTCGATTGACTGCAGACACTCTAATTGCGCTTCTCTCCCACGCAGATCGATTCTGACGCCAGGATGCACTATTGAGCAATTGTGCTTTTAGAGGATTTACCTCATTGGTTTGTCGTTTTGACGGCGGTGACACTTGGGCTCAACATTGGCAGCTTTCTCAATGTTGTGATCTATCGTCTGCCTTTGGGTATGTCGCTGGCTCATCCTGGTTCCCAGTGTCCGGCCTGTGATACTCCCATACCGTTTTACAATAACATCCCCGTTCTTAGCTGGATTTTATTAAGAGGCAGAGCTAGCTGTTGTGATGTTTCTATCAGCCCACGCTACCCCCTCATCGAGTTAATCGGTGGTTTGATGGCCTGGGCTATCATTGTCGCACGCATCGAACCCCATGCAGAAACTCTCTACCTGGGCGAAGCGACTCTACTCTTTTGCCTCTACCTCGCTCTCGGCTTGGGTCTTGTGGCCGCCGCCGCTATCGATTTTGAACACATGATTTTGCCGGACTCCCTCACTTGGGGAGGAGCCGCCCTTGGATTCTTCAGTTCACCATTTCGTCCCGAACTAGACCCTCCCATGGATATCGTGGGCGCCTTGGTCGGCTATTTCGGAATTTGGCTTCCCTTCATCTGGGCTCATACGAAGCTACGTGGTTTTCCAGGTATGGGTCTGGGTGACGCAAAATTGATGGCCCTAGCGGGTGCATGGTTCGGCCCCTGGGGAGTCCTTTTCACCCTCTACGCTGGAGCAATGCAAGGAACAGTCTTCGCCGGAATTTCATGGTTAACCCGAGGAAAACTAGAGGAGCCTACGGCCGTGCGAGAACAGCGTGAGGAACTTCTCCAGGCCATCTCGGAAGCCACAGGCCAAGAGAAAGTAGACCTTCAAAAAGAGCTTGATGACGATCCTCTGGGTCGACCTCCGGAAGAAAGCCCCGCGCGTATTGCCTTTGGCCCCTTCTTGGCCCTCGCCCTCATCGAGTTGATGCTCTTCTATGAGGTCGTGGACGCCTGGCTCAGCTCCCACCTCTACTTTTGAGCTCTTGTGTCGATACTGAGCAAAAACCAGGCAGCCCTGGCACTCACCCTCTCCTTGAACGGCTCGTGCGCCTCACACACCGCCCTCGTGCCCCAGGGCGACCATATTGCAACAAAAGAGCCTACCCCCCTGGAGGTCCACGAGGCACCCCCTCCTGCGAAAGTCGAGGTCCTGCCACTACGGCGCAATCAACTCTGCTACTATTTGGACGGCAAGTGGGAGCCCAACGAGGGCAAGTGGTCATGGGCAAAGGGGGCTTGGGTGCTTCCACCACATGGGTGCTATTATGCCGCACCCCAGACGACCTACGAGCGCCTAGGCGACGGCACCATCTTGGTTCACCGACCCGGCGTCTGGCACCCCAGGTCCTCCGCCATCTCATCGTGCGAACGGGTGCAACCTTGCCCCGAAGCAAATAGCGATTGAGTTGGAAACAGAGGAACAAAGCCCTGCTCGTGCCCGCAAGGGATTCGCCTTCGGCGACACAAGGTGATAGACGCGAAACGGCGTGACCGACTCCTCCAATGAAGAGAGCACCCCCTGGACAATCGCAAGATTGCTCGCCTGGGCAACTGATGACCTAAGAAAACGTGGACTCGAGAGTCCACGTTTGGAGGCAGAGTTACTTTTGACTTCTGTGCTTCAAGTCGACCGAATGCGTTTGATTATGGACGCTCAGCGCCCCCTCGGCGAAAGGGAATTGGGCGCCTACCGCGCTCTCTTTCAACGGCGAAGAAAAGGAGAGCCCATCTCTTATATTCTGGGCACGCGCGAGTTCTACGGGCATGCATTCATGGTCACCCCCTCGGTACTGATACCCCGCCCCGACACAGAAACATTAGTAGAGGTTGCGCTCCAGCGCACTGCCCATCGAAATTTGTCGGGTCGTGCACTCGACTTATGCACAGGCTCGGGGTGCGTAGCAATCAGTTATGCACTGGAGCGCCCCACCTGGAAGGTGACTGGTACCGATCTCAGCGAGAAGGCTCTCGCCGTCGCCCGAAAAAATGCTCTGCATTTAGGTGCGCTCTGGGGCGTGCGATTTGCTTCGGGCAATCTCTTTGGCGCCGTTTCGAAAGAAGAAAAATTCGAACTCATCACGTGCAATCCCCCATATATTGCTTCGCAAGAAGTACTCACCCTCGAAGCTAATGTGAAAGATTTCGAACCCCACGAAGCTCTCGATGGGGGGGAAACTGGACTCGACTTCTATCCTCTTGTCGCCCAGGGCGCGTCGAAACATCTCGTACCAGGAGGAATTTTGGCTCTCGAACTAGGAGCGGGGCAAGCTAGCGACGTCGAGAAAATACTGGCAGATCATGGGTTCACCGACCTTGAAAGAAAAAGGGACTTTGGTGGACATGAGCGAGTGGTCAGTGGCAAAGCGCCTCGCGGGTCAATACCGCAATGAAAAAAAGGCGCCTCCTCTTACAAAGAGAGCGCCTTGAATCAGGAATCATCGCAGTCTCCCCCACTAAAGAGAGAGCGGTTTCCTATTGTGCGGTCAGCAGCCTGTATTGCCCCCTGGGGAAACGCCGAGTTTTCCGCAGTAGTTCGTATAGTAGCCAATACGTTGCCCTGCCGCTGTATTGCCAGAGCTCGGACATTCAAGTCCGCCATTGATGACATTGATAGTCTGACCAAAGCCGCTGCCTTGAACCATAGCGCCATGACATGTGCCCTTACCGGCGCCGTCCGACTTCATCCAAAACCAGAGAGCCGCCCTCCAAGAAAGCACAGCATCGGTGGCCAAAAGCCCTGGGTTAGCTAGAAGATCGACTCCCAGAAATCCTCCAGCTGACTGATAATTGTAGCTATGTGTCAACTGGAGTGGACCACGCCCATAGTAATTAGGTACTGACGGAATAATTTCTTCAATGTACTCGAGCTCACCAGTTTCTCGGGCAACATTGGCAAAGAACGCAGCCACCTCGCGCTTGTTGGTCTCAGCATTTCCCGAAGAGGCAAAACCTGGAAACAGCTCCAAAGCGGTGCAAAGACTCGCGTACGTGTAAAATGACTTATTACGCCGGGCGTCAAACCAAGCATTGAAAGCGGCCTCGCCGCCCATGACCGAATCCAAGACACAACCGCCGCCTGTCCCGCCCGCAGCGGTGTCCCCCCCTAAACCATCAGAGACGGTTCCGACATCACTTCCATTGTCCATCAATTGCAGATCGTCGATCCAATAATCGAAAGGTTGATAGTTGGGGCGGGCCGTAAAGAGAATCTCAACAATACTTCGTACGTCCAGCGTGGCGTAGAAGCCCCATTGCAGGCCTCCTTGATCGTTGAGGAGCTGTTTCATTTCGGTCCAACGCACTTCGTACGTTTTCCACTCTGTTGAGAGAGCTAGGTCAACTCTTTGATGATGATTGTTACAGTCAACACCCGATTTGCACGTTCCTCCCTCTGATTGAAGGGTGGTCGCTGATACGGGCGAGGCTACCGTAATCTTCGCCCCGGGAGCCGACGCTTTGGCTCGAAACTTTACACCAATGGACCGAGCCTCACACTCAACGGGCGCATCAAATTGACGGCCAACTCCTGCTCCCCACCCGATGTATCCAGAGCCGGTAAGGCGCAAAGCCCCCATCACTGGAGCAATCGTTGTGTTAGGGGCTGGGCTCATATTCGAAGCTTTGCCGTCATTGTACGGACGAAAGAGAGGATAGGTCGAGGCGTCGGAAAAGTCGTCGATCAAGTAGCCGCCGAGACATTTCTCGTCGGGATGAGGCTCGGTGGTGCTTCCCCCGCCGGTTCCTCCAGGATCAGAGCCGCCTGTCCCTCCCGGTTCGGTAGTTCCGCCAGTTCCGGAACTGGCCGCTCCTCCGGTGCCCCCGCCAACGTTTCCGCCTCCCCCCGTACCTGGATTATCGGTACCTGAGCCGCCGCTGATGTCCACAGCTACCTCGGGAATGCGATCACCATCTCGATCAATCGCATCGATGATACCGTCGTTGTTGCGGTCAAGGCCCAAAGCGTCCACCACGCCATCTCCGTTGGTATCCATTCCGATTCCGTCGAGAATGCCATCCTTGTCGATGTCTATTTGTACCAGATTGCCATTTTCATCCCTGATAGTTGTCCCCAAACCCCCATTGACGGTTGTGGTTCCGTCAAGATTCGTGGCCACATCTGGGATCATATCACCATCACGATCGATTGCGTCGATGATGCCGTCGTTATCCCGATCGATGGCCAGAGCGTCCACTATGCCGTCGCCCGTAGTATCCACACCAACACCGTCGAACTTTCCATCGCCATCGATATCAATTTGAACCATTTTACCATCGGGTCCAATGATTGTCCGACCAAGTCCCCCGTTGATTTGCCCGTCGGGTGCATTCGTCGAGCCGCAGGCACCAGCTAACATAAGGAGCGGTAAGGCTGCGAGGGCATGACGTAGCATTCCCCTTTCGGAGGACTCGCCAGACGTGCGTGAGCTTGATGAAGAGAAAACGGTATCAATAGCGGAGATTTTTAAGAAGCTCATAGAGGGGGTTCCTTTGAGGCAATGCCTCTGGGGGACGCGAACTTGAACTAAGATGATGGATTGGTCGAGTTCCCGCCAGCATTTGCCTAAAATATATTATATCGTGGGTATATTTTTACAACAGAGTTTAAATAGGGTGGGCGACTTTCAAACTTATTTGAATCTTGTTCAGGATTATGACGTGTGATCCTTCGTGATAATTTAGCAACACGACAATTCCCCAGCCCCAGTAGAACCCCAATGTTTCTTTCCGCTCCAATGGAGGGATATTCCACTCTGGAGAGAATACAGCCTCCGCAAGCAGAATAATCGAGCTCTTTCTTGCCCCAATCAAAGTGCCTGTGCCACTCAAAAAAGATGGGCTCGCAGTCTTCTCGGCAACTTAAAACCCTGAGCGCTCTTGCCTGTCTGGGCATGCTCTCAGCCTGCAATGATTCTTCCCCTGCGCTCTCCCGCACGGAGAGCCCCCTCGCACAGAATCAGGCTGAAGAGTTTGAGCGGCCTGACCTAGGGGCTATTACGAAAGAAAGCCCGCTCATCGGTGCTTTGACCAATCGCGCACCGATCTATTCTGCCGCCCACAAGAAGTCACAAATTCTCGGTTATCTCCACGCCGGGGAGAAGATTCGGCGCAGCGCTCGGGCCCACGACAACGAGCAATGTACCGAGGGTTGGTACGCAGTGGCACCAAGGGGCTTCATGTGCACGGAAAAATCTGCCTCCACAGATTTGCAACACCCGACCTTGCGTACCATGGCTTTGGGGGCAAATTTGGGAGCGAACCTTCCCTATACATACGCCCGAACTACGAAGGTCACCGCCCTTTTTCATAAGAGCGAGACCAAGGGTGTGGAGCTCGGCGGTCGCCTGGCAAAAAGCACGGTCATGGCGATTGTTGGTTCTTGGACCGCTCCAGACGAGTCTCGAGAACCGCAACGATTGGGACTGAAAACCGATGGACACTTTGTAAGGGCGGGAGATCTCGAAGCCGCACAAGGTAGTTCGTTTTCTGGGGCATCGCTCACAAAAGAGCTCAGTTTACCTCTTGCTTTTGTAGTGCGTAGAGGTGTGCGTGCCTGGGCAATGGACGGGGCCGCCGCGGTGAAGAAAGACCGACTCAAATTTCATGACCGCCTCGAATTGAGCGGGCGCTATCGAACCATTCAAGGTCAACGGTTTTGGGCAACAAAGGATGAACGGTGGGTACGCCATCGCGATGTTACGGTACTACGTAAGCGTCACGAATTTCCCGAATTTGCCCACGGTGAACAAAAATGGATTGATGTTAGTATCATCACAGGGAGCGCCATCGCCTACCAGGGACAATCTCCAAAGTATGCAACCCTGGTCAGCGTGGGTCGAGATCGCTTGGGCGATCCGAAGACGACTGCGTCCACCGAGCGTGGTACGTTTAGGGTCACGCGCAAAGAGATCACCCGTCGAATCAACGATAGCCCGGATTCTCCTTTGCACGATGCACCTTGGGCCCTGGCGTTAGAAAACGGTAGCTGGCTTCATGCCACCCCGCGACACAATCGATTTGGCATCGAACATACAGATGGCAATATTGAGCTTTCGCCTCAAGACGGACACTTTTTATGGCATTGGTCCTCCCCCACGATGCCCTCCGGTTGGCATAGCGTGCTCGTGCCTTCTCAAAACGACACAACTCTCGTCGTGATTCGTAAATAATAGTATGCGTATTTTTATCACAGCCGTAGCAGGTACTGGCATGGGCTCGCTCGCTGGATTGCTTAAAGAATTGGGCCACGAGGTCGCCGGCAGCGATGTGGCTTTCCACCCCCCTATGGGCCCGGCACTTCAAGAATGGGGCGTTGAACTTCACCAGGGTTTTGACCCCCGGCATCTCAACGGAAATGCCTTCAATGGCGAACGACCGGAGGTGGTCGTGGTGGGAAACGTCTGCCGCAAAGACAACGTGGAAGCACTAGCCTCTGCAAGACTAGGCATCGAGCGATTGCATATTGCTGATGCTCTTCAGCGCTTCGCATTGCCTGGCACCTCTCCCCTCGTGGTTACAGGCACTCACGGTAAGACGACGACAAGCTCATTATGTGCTCACCTTTTGCAGGCCGCGGGACTGAACCCAGGTTTCCTCATTGGGGGAGTACCTCAATCATTGGGTAAGAGTTTTTCTGCTCCTGGAAAAAGAAAACTTGCGACAAGTGGCACTCGTAAGGGGACTCGGGCCACGCCATTTGTGCTCGAAGGGGACGAATATGACACCGCCTTCTGGGAAAAAACGGCAAAGTTCCTGCATTATCGAGCTGATGTCGCGATTCTTACCTCCATTGAGCATGATCATATTGATATCTATCCGACACTAGAGGACTACCTCAGCGCTTTTCGAAAATTCGTAAGAACCCTTCCCGAGTCGGGGTTACTCTTGGCGTACGCGGGTGATCCTCAAGTGGTGAAAATTGCCAAAGAAGCATCTTGCGAAGTCGCCTACTATGCATTGCAAGGTGAAGAAACTTATGGCGTCGCCCCCCATTGGCTGGCTGCCCCAGCGGAGACGAGCCCCGAAGGAACAACCTTTGACCTCTTCGCTGGCGGAGTTCTCGTAGGGCGCTTCATTAACCCTTTGTCGGGTTCACACAATTTGCGCAACGCGACTGCCGCACTCGGCGCAGCCGCGCACGGCTACGGTGTTCCTCTTGCCGATCTGGTCCAACCTCTCTCGTCCTTTCAAGGGGTCAAACGACGGCAAGAATTATTGGGCTCTCCTCGTGAAGTAGCTGTCTACGACGACTTTGCCCACCACCCGACGGCAGTGCGTGAGACTCTTTCGGGACTGCGGGCAAAACACCCTCGGGGCAAGTTGATAGCTATCTTCGAACCGCGGAGCGCCACCGCCTGTCGACGTCTCCATCAAGAAGCTTACCAATCAGCTTTTGACTCTGCCACCCATGTCATTGTGGCTCCTGTGGGGCGTCCCGAGCTCCCTGAAGAAGAAAAATTGCATGTCCCGGCTCTCATCCATGCCTTGAACCAGCGAAAAATCGGACAAAAATCACTCAATGCGGCGTATTTTACTGAAATTGCTGCGATTGTCGCCCACGTAACCCACCTTGCTGAGCCCGGAGACACAATTGCAGTCTTGTCGAACGGCCCATTCGGTGGCATTCACGAAAAACTATTGGAGGCTCTTGCTGTAGCCCCCCATGCCGCGACAATCGAAGCGGCACCCTCCCTCAACTCTACGACATCCGGAGAAAATCTAACGTGACCTGCCATTGTGGAAAAGGCGAATCTTTCGAAGCCTGCTGTGCTCCCCTACTCGCCAAAAAGAAGAAAGCGAAAACCGCTGAAGAGCTCATGCGTGCTCGCTACAGCGCTTTTGTAGAAGCGAATATCGACTACATCATGGATACCCATGATCCTGATACTGTGAAGCAGGTAGATCGAGACAACACCCTGCAATGGGCCAAAGAGTCCGAGTGGATCCGCTTAGAGATCGTAAAGACTGAAAAAGGTGGTGAAGATGACCACTTTGGACGGGTTGATTTTGTGTCCACTTACAAAATCAAAGGCACCGAAATTGAGCACCGCGAGTCGGCTACATTTCGCAACGACGGGGGCACCTGGCTCTTTGTGGACGGGGAGCAGATTGCTGGTCCGCCAGTTGTTCGTGAAGAGCCAAAACTAGGTCGAAATGATCCCTGCAAGTGTGGCAGCGGAAAAAAATACAAGAAGTGTTGCGGAAAAGCGGCCTAATTCGCTGCTTTTGATGGTGAAAGAGTGAACTCTCTTCAGACCCCTTATGAGCGACTAGGCGGTGAGCCCGTCTTAGTCGCACTGATTGATGACTTCGTCGAAAGAGTTGTAAGTGATGTGATGATTGGCTTCTTCTTTCGACAAATCGACAAGGACAAGCTCAAAAAGTTGGAGGTGCAATTTGCATCGACCCACTTGGGCGGCCCCAACGATTACCAAGGTCGACCTCTCAAGGTCGCCCATCAGGCTCACGCTATCATGGGGGGTCAATTCAATCGTCGCCTGCGCATACTAGAAAACACGCTGCGCGATCACGGGGTTGATCCGGAAATTTGTGATCTATGGTTAGCTCATAATGAGCAACTTCGAGCCCATATTACGCGAGACACGAAGAACGAGTGCAACGACGTCGCCGGAGCACACAAGGGACGAGATTCTTGAACACTCCCCGAGGGTGTTCGGCCCGTCCAAGTTCTCTTCAATTCGGACTTCTTTCCCTATTTTTTCTGGGCCTCACCTGTCCTAGCTGCTCCTCAGGAAAACAGTGGGTACGAGCCCCTTCACGAGGAGGAAGCGGGGATCATGGCGTGCGTATAATGGAACCATCTCCCCCAACTACCCTTTCAAAGAGCTCAAGAACCGTTCCTTCGCAGTCCCCCCAGGTTATCAACCCCGCAAGGGGCCCCCTCGACGACTACGAGTTAGCGGACGCCCCCGGAGAGAGACCGGGCCTCAAGCTGCAAGGAAAGAAACGTCCTAGGGCAAGAGGTCCCGTCGACGGTGAGTTATTGGGCCTATTTCGTAACACCTACTACGATTTTCCCGCCGTGATGAGCTACTCGGGCACTTCTATTTCGCTCATGGGCAGCGCATGCAAGCCAATTGCACAAGTCCCAAAAGATTTCTACGACGCTGTCTGCGTACAGGGTAGCGGAACACTCCTCGATGGCTCGACCGTCAGTTTTGCCAAAAGAAATTGTTCTTGCGCTGCTGTCTGTCCCCGCACTGGGCAAAAGATTTGCTTCGACAAGCTCTCTCGCGAAGAGTTTCCTTGGGGGCGGGGAGCGAGAGGAACTCCCATCACCCCTTTGCTTACGGTAGCGGTAGACAGTGACATCATCCCCTTAGGAACCAAGCTTTACCTACTTGAATACGACGGAGTGCCTCGCTCTTCAGGCGGGGCTCCCCACGACGGCTGTTTCATTGCCGAAGATCGAGGCATGAAAGTCAAAGGCATGCACATCGATATATTCGCTGGAAACCCCCATTCAACCGCGCATTTTAATCAAAAGGTCCCCAGTAATGTGGGGGTGCATGTATATATCGGCACTGCACGCTGCGGCTGACAATCTGAGGATGGATCCGACATGCGAGCCATGAGATGCTCCCCCTCATGAAAACGCTCCCTACGAACCGCAAGCAGTTTCACACTGCGTCCAGAGCACTCTTAGTTGCCCTCTCTTTCGTCGCTCTGGTGTCAGGCTGCGATGAAGAAAAGAAAAGTGCTGAACCTGCTACCCGGGTAGCGAAAAGTGCAGCAGCTCCAGAGCCTGTAGCGCCCATTGCAAAATCTCCCCCCACCCTAGTCATTGACGAAAGCGGTCCTCAGGTACGTGGTATGAGCGCGGTACTCAAACAGGAAAATGGCGCCCCCAATGCCCCCGGTATTGCAAATCTCAAGAGCTATCTTGAGGACGAAAAAGAATTTCTTGAGGACAAAGAAGTCGAGATTGAAATCGCCAGGAAAACGCCTCCTGAGTTCGTCGTGATATTTCTCTCGGCTCTCGCAGATTTACATCCTCAAAAGGTCACAATCAAAACGTCCACTCGGAGTAGTTACCCCACTACAATCGAATTCATCCCTCAAGAATTACTCAAGAAGCCGAAACCTTGTTCCTTGGTCGGAACTATCACCAAAAAGCGCGGCACCGCTATTTGGAAGTTATCGGGTGGCACGGCTCACAAACGGGCGCGAGGAATGAGCGGTCCCGACCTCTCAATGACTGGGGAGACCATCGAAAGAATGGCAAAGAAGTGTGAGTCCGACACTTTCTTTGTCACGGCGGCAGAAGGCATCACCTGGGGGCAAATTTATGACTTGGCCGGCGCTGGCATTTCTCTTGAAAAAGCTGGAATTACTCACGCCGTATTGTCTAAGAGCGCCCTCACCCCCGGACGACCAGTCAAGCTATGAGCTTCCTACTTCGTCGCCGCATCAGCTGATACCGCGACGAAGTGAGCTCAATCTGCAATGAGCTTTTTTACGAGCGCTTCCACCTGACTCAAAGTAAAAGGTTTGTTGAGTAAAGGCCCTTGAAATCTCTCCAGAAACTCATGGGACTCGTTCGATACTGCTCCGCCGGTCATGACGACAAAGCGAGGAAGAAAATCGGGTCGTTGTTCTTCAATTTGAGCGAATATTTCGATACCCGAGAGATCGGGTAAACTCAAATCACACAGAACTAGCGCAAAGTTCTCGCGAGAGAGTAGGCGCTCCAATCCCTTCACGCCGGAGGTTTCAAGCTCCACGTCCATTGTACCTTCAAGACCTAGTTGAATCGTTTGACCGAGCAATTCCTCGTCATCGATCACCAAAACACGTGGCAGCAAATCTTCTCCTTGCAGACATACGAAGTCGAACGACTCCTGCGGCGGCTATGCCATTTTTCAACAGATGCATCCATGATCATTCCCTCTTTTTCTCCCCTTCGTCATTGAAGAGAAGATCTCTCGATGGACAGATTCAAGCGACCCCCTATTCAAGGAAAAAAACCCTTCACTGCACGCGGCACTTTTCAACGGGCACCCGCGAGCGACGCTATGGTTCAAGGAAGACCCCCAGAACATTCTCCCACCGCTCGTTCGGCGCTCCAAGCGCTCGTTTTCCGATTTATTCACTCTAGGTGCATCCTAATCCTTGACGAACTCGACTAGCCGACCCACCTTGCTTTCTGGGACGCCCGTTCGCAGCCCTCTAAGCCCCAGTTTTTATCTTGGCCACAAAAAAACGCCCTTCACGGAAAAAGACTTTCAAAACTTCTTCGCGATCTAGCGCAGAAAAGAGGTCAGTTGAGTCTCCAATCGTCATCGAGACGAGCGGAGAGCTTATAGAAACTAAAGGGGAGTCCCTCGACGAGGACGAAAATCTCGATGAGGAAGAGAATCTCGACGAAGAGGAGCCTGAGCCGAGCGAAAGCCAATTAGAAGAAGAGGCGGATGAGCCCTCTCGCTCTAAAGCCACAGCCCTCGCTACCACAAAGAAGTCATCCAGCTTGGGTAGTCGTGATCCCTTGCAGATTTACATGCGAGAGGTGCAGCGTCATCCTCTGCTGACGCGCGAAGAGGAGCATGAGCTAGCCGTTCGTTATACTGAGCAGGCGGACGTAGAGGCGGCGGCCCAACTCGTGACAGCTAATCTACGCTTGGTCGTAAAACTCGCCTACGAGTACAAGCGAGCGTATCGAAATATGATGGACCTCATCCAAGAAGGAAATATGGGGCTCATGCAGGCGGTAAAAAAGTATGATCCCTATCGAGGTGTGAAACTTTCGAGCTACGCCGCCTGGTGGATACGTGCGTATATTCTACGTTATATTTTATCCAATTGGCGCATGGTTAAATTGGGAACAACCCAAGCACAACGTAAGCTCTTCTTTAATTTGAACAAAGAAAAGTCGCGCCTCTCGGCGATGGGCATTGAGCCCACAAATAGTGAGATCGCTAAAAGATTGGACGTGACTGAAAAAGAAGTCGACGAGATGGATAAACGTCTCTCTCGAAACGATGCTTCTCTCGACACACCTGTCAATGAAGCAGACGGAAGACAAATAGCGCGAGTCGAGTTGATGCCAGCTTTAGGTACGGCACCGGACGTCGCGACAGAAAGCGCCCAACTAGGGCGATTGCTCAGGGAGCATCTGACCGAATTTCGCAAAGATCTCTCTGGAAAAGATTTAATCATTTTTGATGAACGACTCATCGCGGACGATCCTCGTACTCTACAGGATTTAGGGAACCAATTTGGAGTATCTCGAGAACGAGTCCGACAACTAGAAGCGCGTATGACCGGAAAGTTACGCTCCTATTTAACTGAGCGCATCGGCGATCCTACAAGCATGGCTTGACGCCAAACGAAGAAGACAACTTCTCTCGTTTATATGCTACAATGGTGGGTGCGAAAGATAATCGGATGGGTATCAGGACGGCCCACGATTTGATTGGCCCATGAAACAAGAGCTGAGTAAAATTCAAAGAGCGTGTTTAGCTTTGAGATTCAAACGAGCTCAAGCCCGCCTCCCCTTGCGTCCCCTAAAAAAGATCTGGCTGCAGCGTGGTGACGACTAACGACCGCTTTGGGCTGATAGGCAAGACTGTAGGTGGAACCTTTCGCGTAGATGATGTGATCGCCGAGGGAGGATTTGGCGTAGTCTATCGGGCCTTTCATTCTCATTTTCGCGCCCCTGTAGCTCTGAAATGTTTGAAGATCCCCGAAGAACTTTCAGAACAGGAAAGGCAAGAGTTTCTAGAGCGCTTCCGTTCTGAAGCCGAAATCCAATTTCGGCTCTCGGCTCACATTCCACACATTGTGCGCCCCCTGCACGTCGATGCAATCCACTCAGACGAGGGTGTTTTGGTCCCCCTCATGGTGCTTGAATGGTTAGAAGGACAGAGCTTCGATACAATTATTGAAGAGCGAGCCTTAGGCGGTAAGCCTCCCCTCTCTCTCTCCGAAGCGATGCAATTGATTGGTCCGGCGGCGCACGCCCTGCACCAAGCTCATCGCTTTGTCGTCGATGGTGAAAGACTCACGATTGTACATCGCGACATCAAACCCGACAATCTCTTTGTGACGGAAATCGCCGGGAAAAAAATCGTAAAGATCCTCGACTTCGGCATTTCCAAAGTACGCCGAGCCGCCACTCAGCTCGCTGGTCATTTTAGTAAAACAGACGGACGCGCTCCCTTCTCTCCCGCGTACGGAGCTCCCGAACAATGGGTTCCTAAGCGCTTGGGCCAGACAGGCCCCTGGACGGATGTGTGGGGGCTTGCGCTTACCTTGGTTGAAATCATTAAGGGAGACCCGGTTATCCTCGGCGACCATCAAGCCATGATGGGCACAATTCTCGACCCGAGTGCCCGCCCCTCACCGCGCGCCGAAGGCGTCATTGTAAGTGATGAGGTGGAGTCTGTTTTCTTAAAAGCACTCTCTGTCGATCCGCGTTATCGATATCAGACGATGGAGGCATTTTGGGAGTCTCTTCAAGGCGCACTGCAAATATCGGGTGATCTCACTCTTGGTTACAACGAAACCCCCAGCGGCCGCCATATTGCATTGCCCCGCGCTAGCACTTTGCCCCCCATGAGTGCCCCCACTCCTTGGAAATCTCCCTTAACCCCCAGGTCACCATTAAATATTGGCGACTTGCCTCCCATGATCGCCCCCGGAAAAATTGAGTCGACCTCCGAAGCGCCACCCCCGGCACAAATGGCGCCCTCGATGCCCCCACCCGGAAGCGATTTACATCCGGTAATTCCAGCATTCACTTCATGGGAGAATTTTCATCCAGAAACCCCCAAGAGCACCGAGCCCCCCCTAACGCCACCAGTTTCCACCAGAGAGCCTTCCGTAAAGTTCGAGCTCGCGCCCACCTCAACCCGGCCGCTCACTCCTGCCATTCCCAAAAGTCCCCCTGCGTTCAGGGAGGAAAATTTATCAACGCCACCGTTGCAGAACGAGTCCAGAGCCTGTCCCCCTCCGCCCCCCTCTGCCCAACGTCGACCGTCTCCTCCCGTGCAGCGGCGGCCGCCTCCGCCCAAACGCCCCGTCAAACCAGAAAAAGATCCACCACCGCACGCTCAGACCGAGCGCGAGTCCCCTCCCCAATCGTTGCAGAGGAAAAAACGCCCAGCACCACCACAGCGAGATTCCTCAGCAAAAGAAAACGGTCCCAGCTCGGAGCCTCTCTTGCTTATCCCCACTGGCCGCGACAAGGGCAGTTGATTCAGCGACTTCCCTGAGTCGTCCACCCATGACAAGGTGCGCCTATGGTAGGACGCCTCTCCCTGGTCGGTACGCCCATCGGCAATCTAGGGGACATCACCCTGCGAGCCGTGGAGGCTCTCAAAGACGCGGACCGCATTTACGCGGAAGATACGCGGCGCAGCCGAACTCTACTCTCCCACCTAGGAATTGAGGGCAAACGTCTGGTCTCACTGCATGCTCATTCAACCGAGCGAGCCATTGGCGCTGCCGTCGAAGTGCTCATGAGTGGAGAAAATGTAGCCCTCGTCACCGATGCAGGTATGCCCGGGGTGAGCGATCCTGGGGCAGAGCTAGTGCGCGCGGCTCAAAAGGCCAAGATTGAAGTCACTGTTCTACCGGGACCAAGCGCCGTGACAGCAGCAGTTGCTCTTTCTGGATTGGTCGATGGCCCTTTTACATTTTTGGGGTTTCTCCCACGCAAAGGTTTAAAGAGAATTGAAGCTCTGAAGCATCTTTCCTCTAGCGCCGAACCTCAGATATTTTTTGAGTCCCCCCATCGAATCAAAGGCACTCTCAACGATCTCTTGGAGGTCTGCGGACCGACAAGGCGCGTGGCGCTCTGCCGAGAAATTACAAAGAAGTTTGAAGAGACCTTACTTCTCCCCTTGAGCGAACTTGCCGCCCCCGAATTTCGAGAGCTGTGGCAAGGTGAATTCACTCTGGTTGTTGAGAAATCCCCCACACCCGGTCAAACAGATCAGCGACAATACGATCTCGATGAGCGCGCACGTCAATTGTTGCAAGAAGGACATTCTGTAAAAAGTGTAGCCACCACCCTTTGCAACGAGTTAACCCAACGCGGGAAAAAAACTAGCCGTCGAGATCTTTATGCTCGCGTTTTGGCGCTCACAGAGTCCGAAAACTAACGCACCTTGCGCGTGCTTGCCCCCTTAGCCGACTGCCGGGGGATAGAACGAAAAAGCCGGGTCTTTTCCTGAATCAGGAGGAGTCTCGGGCTCGCTTACTTGGGAGAGAAAGTCACAGATCTGCTCCCGCTGCGCGCGAGCATCCGACCTTCCCAAAGAAATCAACTCTTTTGCATACCCTCCCTCAAAGAGGAGATAGCTGGCAAGATCGGCCTCGTCCCCTGAATCGAACCAGCGCAAGAGTCGCTCTACCATTTTGGTCTTCTTGCGTTTTTTGCGCCTCAAGTATTCGGCACCCAATTGTCCCAAATTGAAAGAAGGGCGCACTAATAATGTCTCGACCTTCTCAAACATGCGCCCCCCTCGGGCAGCCGCACTTTGCCGCATTTGTTCGGTGTATTTGGGACCAAACGCCTGTTCGCCCGTAGCATGTAGCTCATTCAA
Organism: uncultured Polyangiaceae bacterium; assembly: GCA_964459035.1. GTDB lineage: Bacteria > Myxococcota_A > Polyangia > Polyangiales > Polyangiaceae > NIC37A-2. The sequence goes on from CAYWLO010000001.1 coordinate 112,531, forward strand.
CATTGATATTTGGGCCAAATCATTGTCCAAATGGTCCAATAGGAGGGCATTCATTACTTTTCCTACTACGTTGGCGCCCTTCAACGATTGTCGAGTGTCTTCCTCGATGATACCTCCAACTTCTAATGATGTTCCCACGACAAAGACGTGAGTTGCTCCCAGACGCAGTGCAGGCGCCATAGGAGTGTTGTGTCTCAAGCCCCCATCAACATAGAGCTGCCCGCCTATCCGCACCGGAGGAAAAATCAAGGGCAAAGAAGCCGAAGCAAGTACGTGGTGGGGACCAATTCGTTCGGATCGAATCAATGTTCTAGGCGGAGAATGAGCCGGCAGGCTCGTCCCTGGCCCCGTCTGCATAAAGAGCACAGCACGACCACTTCGCACTTCAGTGCAAGTAATGCTGAGGGCGCGCAAGTGTCCCCGCCTTAAAGAATTTCCTATTTCCTCCCACTTTACTTGACGACGAATCAACTTTGCCAATTGGGAGGCATCGACAAGTCCTGTAGTTCCCGCTGACTTCATCAACCCCGAAAGCGTGGCTGCTTGGCGCCAACCAAACCCAAGCACATGATCCATACTCAGCCCCTCCCAAAGATTGACTAAATGGCGAACCCCCATCCGCTGCTCCGTCATGCTAGCCGCCAGCGCCGCCGAATTAATAGCCCCTACGCTCGTACCAGAAATGATATCTATATGAACACGCTGATTGCGAGTCCGACGTAACTCATCAAAGATATAGCTGAGTACCCCTGCTTCATAGGCCCCGCGAGCGCCTCCACCGGAGAGCACAATAGCCAAGCGATTGGGGCGCGGCTTCATAAAATACTTTCAGAAAGCGAGGGGGGAAGGCTGGGAAGGCGAGATTCACCGCTAAAGCTAAGGTCCCCAGAGCCAGCGTTCGCTGAATTTTCGCCTAAGAGGGCAATGACAGAAGCTCGTTTCATGAAAGCGCGCCATAAATAGGGACTTCGTATCCCGTCTGCTCTCATTTGTGCAGAATAAGCCGCCCTCTTTCTCATTTCATGAAATTGAGGCGAGCCTGCTAGTTCAAGGGCTTTTGTGCAGAGTTCACCAATTTCCAGAGTGTATTCTGAGCCTTGAAGTGCATCAATCGCCCCCATGGCGGTGGTCGCGAGGAGAATGCCTGTGTGCTGCTCCCCAACCTCAACGCGTCCCCACGCCTCGATAGCCATCGCATAGAATTGAAACGAGGCATAAGCTTGAGTCTCGGCGGCCTGACGCGCTTCGAATGCTCGTTCCACTGCTGTCTTGGCGTCCCCATGAGCTCTAGCTAACAAAGCGCGAAGAATTCGCACGTGGGTTTCATCATAGCGGCTCTCTGTGACTTGAATAAGTGCAGCTGCGTCGCCCACATAGCTATCCGCTTCGCCCAGTTCCCCTTGCTCAATCAGAACCTCAGCAGTGGCCAAGAGAGTATCAGCCCTCGAATCACGTTCTCCGTAGCGCTCATGTGCATCACGCGCCTCACGCAAATGTTTGAGACCATTTTCGTGGTCCCCTGCCCCCGCATAACAAAGGCCCATATTTGCTAAAGTCTTAGCAATGCTAAAACGCCCGCCAATCGCAGAGTCTATTTTGATGGCTTGCTTTCCAAGCACAATTCCGTCTTCGTATCGTCCAAGCACAAACATCGCAAAGGCCAAAGACGTCATGGCACGGGCCTCCATTCGTCGAGCGCCTACTCGCTGAAATACGGCGATCGACTCCGCGTAAGCATCTAAAGCTTCCAGCACGCGGCCTACCCTTCGTAAAAGGGTACCTCTCGCGCGCAATACCTCAGCACGCAGTCGCACGGTTATTTCTGGATGGTCTGACGAGACCAGTGCTCTGTCCACAGCTGCAAGCGCTCCCTGCATATCTCCAATATCGCGTAATACTTCACCCAAAAGCGAACGCGCCTGTAGTGCAACGACCTCACACTCCGATTGCATTGCTGCATCTTCGCTCAAGTGGGCAAAACGGGCGGCTCGCGCGAGCTGCCCGCTATCGAGTTCATAACGTGCAGTACGCAGTAAACTAGTCGCCACCCAATAACCGCTTCCTGAAGAAAGTGAGCCTTCTCGCATCTTCAACAAGTGGTCTCGCCGCTCACCCCAGCTTCCTTCGTTTCGCGCAATCGCTTCAAGGGCCTCGTGTGCCTCTAAGAGGCGAGAATCGCTTTCGGGAAGAATCTTAATTATTTTACTATAACAACGGCGAGCTAGAGGAATTTGATAGCTGGCACGGGCCACGCCGCCAGCTATCAAATACAATTCAGCGGCCTGATCTATTTTTCCTCCTTTTGCCAAATGTCTGGCAACAACCGCCGCCTGCATGCCTTTACTTTGACGTCCTGCGGCAAAGAGTTCTCCTAAGCCCCGGTGTAACTCTTCGCGCAATTGCGAACGAATGGAACGATAGGCAACATCACGCGTTAGGGGGTGCTTTACATCCACCTCCCCCTCTGCAACCTCGGTAATTCCTCGCGCCTCTAGGCGACTTAAAACGAAATCCGTTTCCACCCCAAAGAGCTGCTGCAAATCAGTGATGCGAATAGGAGCTCCGGCCACCGCAATCCAGTCTAGTAGCTCCTGTTCATCCTCCGACAGTTCGGTAAGGCGGTCAGCTATCAATTGCTCTAATGTAGTAGGCAGCGACATGATACTGCCCGCCACATCTACCCGCTCAAGAACTTGTTCGCCCGGCGCACTTTCGCGAATCTCCAGCACTCCTCGTTCTAGAAGGGCGTCTACCATCTCCAAGAGGAAATAGGGGTTACCCGAGGCACGTGGAAAGACATCGGAACAAACTCGCTCAACTCCTCCCCCAACCCCTAGACGTACCTGAAGAAGGCGAGCCTGACTCTCTAGAGCCAAACCACCCAATTCTACCCGCAAGATCCCCTCGATATAAGAAGAAACTCTCTCCGTCGGTCGAGTAACCAGCAGGGTTAGTATCGGTGAAGGCTCCTCGCTTTTTACCAATGCCCCCACTACTTCCAAACTCATGTGGTCGCACCATTGCAAGGCATCAATGACAATTACGAGGGGACCTACCTGAGCCGCTTTTAAGACAAATTGGGTCAGGCCACTTAGTACAAGCATGCGCTGATGGGCGACCTCAGCCTCATCATAGGCAACACCTAGTCGCCCAGTACACAACTCACTCACTCTCTCAATCGTTTCGGAGGCGTCCAAGACCTCGGTCCAGTCCAAGGCCCCCTCTACGAGTTCTCGCACATCATCCAAGGGATGTTCTTGAGAAATATTGGACAACTCACGTAAACACTCGGTGAGCACACCGTAGGGCACGTCCTTTCGGGCCTGAGTACACTCAATACGTAGGACCCGCGCGTCTGGGGGTAACTCGTTTACGAAAGCACTCACAAGTGCGGTCTTACCAATGCCCAGTTCACCACACACAATTCGCGCCGTGGCCGTCGCTTCTCCTTGGGCCTGTCCAACCGACTGATAATAGGCCGCATGTAAATCAGCTATTTCAGCATCGCGACCGATTAGCTCATCCGGTGCAAGAGCAATTTGCTGCAATTTCTCTTCGCGAGAAAGCGCACGTTCCAATCTGTAAACCCGCATTCGAGCGGGCAAATCGACCGCTACAGAAGGCTCAATTTCGATATCCGGGGCGTCGCTCCACATGAAATCCCGGCGTACCAACCGGTAGAGTCCACCAGCGACGAGGCTGGAGCCGGGCTCAGCTCTGTCTCGCAAAAGGTCCGCTAAATCAAGGGCTGGCTCTGCTAGCTCATGGGAAATTAAGCACCCCGAATGGTCACGACGCCCGGAAGCTAAACTTCGTACAACACCTACTGAAACATCGAAATCTGCGCTCAAATCGTCGCGAGCCGCTATCACCCCATCACGCAAATCGACAGCGAACCACATCGCATCAGCGGCGGCACCCGCCGGATTTGCCATCAACCCAGCCACAGCCCGAGCACACACGGGCAAGCCATTGTCTAGCTCCCAATCGAGGCGCAGATTTCTCTTGAACGCAATCGCCTCCAAAGTAGTCGAGAGTCGTTCCAAAGCGGAGGCAGCTGCCTCGCGGCCTAAACGGGCAATCAAACCTTCGTAGTCACGAAGAGCAAATGAAACGACGGCAACGTGCCGCACTTCACTGCCTTTTTCGCGCGTTGCAACTAAGGGCTCAACAGGGGTTCCCTCACGAGGATCAATTGACGGCAACTCACCCTGCAAACTCAAATCGACGTCAGCCCCTAGCGCCTCTTCGGAAGCTTCCTCCAAGGCAACTTCGGGGGCCCGCTCTCCACATAAGTCAACAATGGTAGCCTCCAATGCTTGCGAATCGACTATTTCTCCCATCGAAAACAGAGCACGTGACAAGGCAGAAGCGAATTCTCTGGCTGTTTGAAAGCGCTCATTGGCATCGACCGCCAATGCTTTTAAGGTAAGTTCGTCTAACTCAGCCGGAATACCTAGGGCGTAAGTGCTAGGCGGTTCAACTCGCCCTTTGCGCACTGCCTCCAGCAGGCCGTCACCCTCTAACTCACCATGTAAGGCGCGACCCGTGAGCAACTCATGAAGAACCACGCCAAGGGAATAAATATCGGTACGACGATCGACTTTTTGGGCCCGCGCTTGTTCCGGCGACATATAGCCGGTCTTTCCTTTGAGAACCCCTTCGTCTTCTCTAAATAAATTGGCGCTCGCAATGCCAAAATCCGCCACTTTTACGGCGCCATCGTAGCTCAAGAGAACATTTTGAGGCGACACGTCACGGTGCACAATATCCAAAGGCTCTCCCCGCTCGTCCTTTCGTTGGTGAGCATAGTGAAGACCTTTAGCTACCTCCGCGATGATATATGCGGCAACGGGAGCGGCAACGCGAGTTCCCTGAGCGATTGCGGCTTTTCCTAAGGCACGTAAATCGGGGCCATCGACATACTCCATACTCAGCAACTGACCGTCTTCGCCGTAGTCCTGAAAATCGTATACCTGAACGATATTGGGATGGTTCAATCGTGTCGCTAGTTGAGCCTCTGCAGCAAACATCACGCGAAAGCGCCGGCTCGTCACGTGCTCGGGCAGGATGCGTTTCAACACCAATAATTTGTATGTGCCCTGGGCGCCTCGTTTTTTTGCGAGGAAAACCTCAGCCATTCCTCCCAAACCCAAACGGCGCACGACTTCGAACTCAGCGAGCCTCCTAGGCGTCTGTGAATTCAATGAGAGAGAGAGCGGGGGAGATAAGCTCCCCGTCGACTCATGCGCTACTTCTTCATGATTGGGCCAAGGAGGTGGCAGATTAGTCGAAGGAGATGCCCCCTGGGAAGACGGAGCTGAGGACGGCAAAATAACGGAGGGGGGCGCCTGAGAAGCTCCCCCCATGCTCTTGCCCTCAGTTGACTTCCCCTGGTCGGGGCCACCGCTCTTGGGCCCTGGGTTGGTTTTCTCTTCCTCATTCATGTGCCGGTTGCACAATACCGCTCATTGTAGCCAGCATCCAACGCTAACTGGGGCCCTTCTGCCCCGTCTTGGCGAAAGACTGGCGCTTCTGCCTCCCCCTGCCTAAAACAGGGGGGTGAATCGCCTGCGTCCTCGTCTCCTCAGCCTCGTTGTGGCCCCAGCGGCCCTCGCTTTCTTTGCTTGGGGTTGTGCAAAGCCCCCCCAAACAATATCAGCCACCCCCGCAGAACTCCGCGAAATCGCCGCTGCCCCCCTCTCAGAGGAGGACTTTGCGGGAGAAACGCACCGCCTCCTCTTGAGTTCAGATCGCAGCGAAAAAACGAAACTACTCCTTGCAGGGGCAGTTCAGTACCAATTGAAGCGTGCTCACCGTCTTTTTAAGGGCGGACATACCCATCAGGCAGAAGATATAGTCACAGGAGCTCTGCTCCTTCTACGCCACGATGACGAACTGCTTTCGGCTACCCTGGGGCAAGAAGCTCCCCTTTTGGAGGCCGCCCACGCAGCTGCTCGCTCCGGTGACGCGGGACGTGCCGGAGCTCTCTATCAACTCACTCTCTTAGTAAGCCACGATAGCAAAACTCGCTCAGAGGTAAACAAACACCTAAAAGCCCTGACCAAATGGAATAAAAGCACTCAGGGCTCGACCGCTCTTGAGAAGATCGGGGAAAAAACCCGGCGCTCTTTGGCACGCTCTGTAGTTGACCCTAGAGCGGACTCGTACTTGACAGCTCGCGATGATGTCATCTCTTGGATGCGCGCCGCATTGGCCAGTTCAGCCGGAAAAGAGAGCCCCCGCTCTCGTAGTGAGCGAGACCTTGCGATGGAGGCATATCGAGCGATTCGCTCCGGAGCGCCCGCGTTGATCGCCATCAACTTACGACAAGGAACTCCCACGGCCGCAGTTCGCAGCCTGGAAGAAGCCGGTCTCGAACAGGCTATGCCGCCTGGCGTGCGCCGCATACTCGAACAAATCGGAGACGATGATGACCCCGAAGCATGGTTTGAGCTCTATCGACAGCTCGAAAGTATGCGAGTTGAGGGCGGCACAGAAACCCAACATCCCAAATATGTGGCCGATGGGGCAACTCTCTGGGCGGCTATCGGGCTCTACCGCAGCTCTCCGGGTAACTTTGAACATGCAATGCCCTTGGCAATGACCCTCGTCGAGTTTGGCATGCCTGAGGTGGCTTCCACCTTACTCTCCTCAAATAGCGATGATCGCACAAGCGACAAGGCCCTCTCGTGGGCTCTTTCACTGGTGTCGCGAGGGCTCATAGAACTCTCTTCAACCGACCAACTAAAAGCAGCACGCCGCAGCTACCAACAGGCCGATAAGTTACTGGCCATGGCACAAAAGAACAACCCACACGGTTCAGGACCAGCCCGAGCGCGCTACATTATGGCTAGCCTCGAAAGCCGTCATGGTTTTGTCGAGCGTGCATTGCCCCTGCTTGAAAAGGCCATCGCTCAAGAGCCTTTGCCCGAAGTTCTCTTACGACTCTCACATTTGCAAATTCAGCAAAAGCAGTTGAAGAAAGGACAACGAACAATCGAGCGCTCCATTCAGCTTGCTCAAAAATCAGGAGACCTACTTTTAGAGTCCCAAGGTGAAGAGGCTCTCTTTCGCCTTTACAGAAAAGAAAGAAAGACAGAGCAAAGTGCCGCTGCGCTCCACCGCTCTCTTGCAAGAATTCTCGTTCTGAAGAAGATGGAACTGAGCCAAGAGCACAGAGCAGCTGCCGAGCGTCAACTCGCACGGGTGCTCGAATATTATGGCGAAAAGCGTGAAGTTCGTGCTGCCTACGAACGGGCCTTAGAAGCCAGTCGGACCAATGCAATGGAGCTTGAGGTCACTCTTACTGAGATGGCACGCTCAGCTCTCACTCATGGTGACCTGCGCCTCGCCCGCAGGGCCACTCAGAGCGCGCTCGACTTAGGTCTGCCACCAGAAAACACGATCTACATTGCTCTTTGGCTTCATCTACTCGAAAAGAACCAATCGCCCCCCATTCAAAGTTTAAGCAGGGAGATCTTTAGCCAAGCCAAAGAAACTCAGGGCTGGCTAGAATATTTGCGAAAGTGGGGATTGAGCGAGGTGGATATTACTCACCTGAAAGAGCGCGCAAGTGGCATCCCTGAGAATGTCGAAGCCGACTTCTATGCGGTGTTGAACCGCAAAAAACTGGATGAAACAGCTCTAGCTAAAGTGGCTGGAAGCCCGGCTATCGAACTCATCGAAGTGCGTATCGCTCAGGACCTCCTCGCGCAAAAAGTCTCCCTGAAATTACCCCAAGGCGTGAAGATCACTTCGAGAGAGTGAGAAAAAGACGCCTATACGCTTTTCGGCCCACGGCCAAGAAGCCCTTGGGCCAACTCATCTCCGAGTTCTCGTGCCAATAGCTCTTCAACAACGACCTCCGTCGCTCGACGCTCGGCCTCGTCGACATACTGAAACTCAATGCCCATACCTGCAGGGTTTGCCTTGCTTGAGTCCTCTGGCTCCGTCGTCCAAATAACTCGTCCATTGAGACGCAACGGCTCTGGCAACCCCGGCACTGTCAGCGCAAACACAAATTCAGTTCCTAAAGCCAAGGGACGTTCCGTTCCGATGAATCTACCCCCTCGAGATATATTCTTTGTATAGTCCGCAAAGAACGAGTTCACCCGTTTGTAAGAAACCTTGAGCTCGATTGGTGCTCTATCAAGTAAACGCCTGTCATCATCCATTCCCGCCACAAGTGGACGCTAGGGCACGATGGGCTTTGATTCAATATGCAACTCATCTTGGTCACGCATCTGCTTTTCTTGCGCTTCCTCCCTCTAGAGAAAATGGGATAGTTCACACTTCATCAGGATCGTATAGGCTCGCATGCATCCATGACGAATTTAGCCAGTATCAAAAGTCCCGTCGGTTTTATCGGCGCCGGTAATATGGCCACAGCCCTCATGCGGGGCATGTTGAAGCAAAATTTTCCGGCTTCCGAAATCTACGCAACCGATCTGGACTCAAAGAAGACGCAAGCTCTCCAAGAGTCTCTAGGTATTCATGCGGTCGCTGAGGCTGGAGAACTCATCAAGAGTTGTCCAATAGTATTTTTGGCCACAAAACCACATGGCATCGTCCCCCTTCTTAAAGAGCACGCTAAACTTGCAACGAGCGACTCAACTCTTTGGCTCAGTATTGCGGCAGGAGTCACCACCACAACAATCGAAGAAGCCCTCGAGAGCGGTGCCCGCGTCATACGAATCATGCCCAATACGCCCGCCCTCGTGGGCGAAGGTGCCAGCGGCGTCAGCGCAGGAATCAACGCGTCCCCCGGAGATGTTGCCCTTGCCCGTCAGCTCATGGGTGCCGTTGGTATCTGTGAACTTATCAATGAATCCATGATGGACGCCCTCACGGGAGTATCTGGTAGCGGACCGGCCTACGTATTTCTTGCAATCGAAGCCATGGCCGATGGTGGTGTGCGCGCTGGGCTTCCCCGCCCCACCGCTTTACGCTTAGCGGCACAAACCATGAAAGGAGCGGCGGCTCTTGTTCTTGAGACCGGCAAACATCCAGGCGAACTCAAGGACATGGTAACTAGCCCGGGGGGTACCACAATTGCTGGTGTTGCAGCCCTCGAAGCCGCGGGTTTTAGAAATGCACTCATTTCTGCGGTCACTGCGGCAGCAGGCCGCTCAAAAGAACTCTCAAAGAAGTAGAGGCTCGCCCCCTGAAAAGGGGGCAATCTTCGGTACCAGGCCCTCTTGTCGGTGTGAGCTTCTCTTGGGTTTCGTTTCTTCCTGTGAGTCATTGGGTAAAACGAAGATTCGTAACTGCTAGGTGAATGCCCTGAGGCTCTGCTGAGCAGGTGCACTCAATGACAGAGAAGCTCGACGCGGTTGCCTCGGCTTTCTACGTTCAGCACACTCAAGGGAATCGAATTTTCATGGGCTCTGGCTGGCGTTGAGCTCACTCGAGTACGAGAACGCCCGCGCAGAGCATCAATGCAAGGCTCACCATGACCTACTATCCAACGAGCACGTAGCGAATTCACTCTCAAGATCTCCCCCTGAGCATTTTCCAAATAGGGTGAAATTGTCATGGCACGATCCACTATAAATCCCACGGCTTCACTCACGCAGGCCCGCGGACGCTTTGATTGAAAGGGCACAATTAGCGGAGAACCCAACGCTCCTTGGACAGAAAGCGGGTAGACAAATAGCCCCGCGTCCCCCTCCATCGAAATACCCAAGTCCCCCGAGCCAGTGCGTACCAATTGCACGTTTCGCCCTCCCCCACCCAAGGCAAATCGACCAATCAAGGTCAAGCCTCCGTTTTCCAGTCGAAAAATGCTGACCAAGTCCCCCGATTGAAATGCTGCATACCAGCGCCCCCGTGCCTGAACTGCGCTCAAAAGGTTACGTAAACCCTTCTCTTGCGCCCCCACAATTCGCTCCAAAGCTTGGCTCTCAAAAAACGCGATCAAGCCGGCGCTATCGTGAGTCTTTAAAAGTAAGACTCCCCCGGCGCCACCTGGGTCCATCGCTCCTTGGTGAAAACTGCTCCCTCGATCTAAAAGCCCCATAGTCGACTGAGCATTCAAGCTTGTTGGAAACAACTGCGCTGTCACGCTCGATCGCCGTACATGTTCGGGCGACCACGGATCAATAAACGCAACCTGTGATCGAGCCTTTTGAGTCCAACGTCCTAAGCTCGGGCCCCAAGTATAAAGCCTGTAAAAGTCCCCCGAAAAAGATGCGGAGAACCCGTCCTCCCCTGCTCGCAAGGTCGGAGCCTTTTCCTCCCAAAAAGAAGCAAATTCTTGACTACTCTTTGCAATACCAGGCTTGGTAAACACTCCTCCCTCAGAGCAAGTGAAGTGAAAACGCGAACGTTTCGCTTCTAAAAACTTGAGAGACTGGGGCAAAGCGCGGGGTGTCCCCGCCTGAGCCTCCCAGCCCCAGCGAGTCAGTGAGCCCAATATACAACCCACCTCAGAACAGCCCATCTGCACCTGTGAAACGTTGGAGCTAACCTGAGCCAAAGCTCCATCCCCTGAGCGATAGGGCCAAGAAACTTCCTCGAATAATCCACCACCATTCACGCTTTGTTTGGCAAATCCTGCGGCACCCCACACCATTGCTCGCTGGGCATTTAAGAGTGCTCGGGAAAGAGGTCGTTGAATTGCACCCCAAGAGGGGGTTTCTCCCTCCCCCAGTACCAGACCAACAAATCTCTCACCTAATACTGCCCAGAGTGACACTTCCCCTTCAACCACCGCGCCTTGGGGCAAAAGAAGACCATGCTTCAAAAAGTCGGCTAAGGTAGGAGACTCCGGTAGTTTCCACGATCGCCTGGCCAGGCGATCAGGCAAAGACTTGCCACTAAGTGGTAACTCATAGGCAGAAAACGTTGAGCTTTCCCTCTGAAAAAAAACAAAGAATGCCGTGTCCTTCCCCAACGCAACCGCGCGTTGCTCGCTTTTCCTAAAGCCCTCTATTCTATCGCCCACCCTCAGAGTGCGCGTTCTGTTGCCCGCCAACAAACAAAGGGAATCTTTGTCAGCCGCACTCGCGCACGCCCCCGCAAAGAGTACCTTTCCCGACCCCTTGGCTAAAACGCTTCTACGTCCAGGCAGTGTGGCTACTCGTCGAAGAGGCTCAGGGACATTCTTGCCCTTGTCTTGGAGCGTAAAAATCTCAGCATTTGACCCAGGACACACGAATACGGGGTTACCAGCCCCTCCGGGTACGCCCCAACAGGCGTCCTGGACGGAGCGAGCCCCATTTCTCAGCAGCGCACTCGCTCTCTTACTCACCAAAAGATAATTACCGTGCTCTCCGCGCAACAACCCTCCTGCATGCAAAGCATAGGCGACGCCCGAAGACAGAACGCCATGAGATAGAAGCCTTTCGTAGCCTCGTGCGGCCTCATTTCCGCCAAGCGCTCCTGCGCTCAAAGCCAGGGGCAACTCTTGGCGAAACGCATCCATCAAGCGAGCCTCGTCGATGCTCGCTTGGGGGGCTTGATGCCCAGACAAAGCGCGCTCATAGGTGAGGCTTAAGGTATTCTTCGAGATCGGCCGCAACAAACCCTCATCGGATATCTCCGAGATACCCTGCGACGAATCGACCAGAAGAGAGTTTCCAGATAAATTATAGTGAATCGAAGTAGCCTCGCGCAGCCTTTGCCAGGTATGTCCTGCGTTGTTCGTAAAAAGAATTCCCACCAAGGGCCCTCGCACTAGACCTCTCCGCGCCCCATCAAAGGAAATCCCCTCTAGGGAGACCAATGGGGGCAGGACTCCCCAGGGCAAAACTTTTCCAGTAGCCACGTCAAGGGCCATTTGCACAGTGATACCCAAGACAAAAAGTCTGTCGGGGCCAGGCTCAATATGGCGCACAAAAAATGGCACACGGGCAAAAGGAATTAGGGGGCCAGTCCAAGTTTCGCTTCGATAGAGAGCTGTCGAGGTAGAGCCGTCACGGCCAATACCCTGAAAAAAGAGAAATCCGCCGCCCAAGTGCCGCGGTAACGCCATGCCTCGGGGACGTCCACCGGCAGGAAAAACCTCGCGAGCACTACGAATACCTTTAGGTTTGCGCTCAATCCTCAGACCACTCTCAATCCAATATCCCTCCTTCTGAAAAGCTGACAGAGGCAAAAAGCCCCCAATTGGGGACCTCGCCTTTTCCTTCAGCGCTGGGGAAATAGGCTCATTACTTTTGTCTTTGCCTTTGCCGTCTCCAGACAGGAGCACCAAGGACAAAGCAAAAAAGAGCATTTGAACTATTCGTCGCCCCCCCCCTTCTACCCTAGTTTCACCACTCACCAACCGCACAGAGCAAGGCATCATTCCAATCATCCAAAAGAAAGGGGATCGCTTTTTCTCGTGAGCGTCTCGATCACAAACGCATGTTCATTTTCGTCATCGGCCAAGCAGTGACGGTCCACGCTCACATTCCAATCGTCAATAGAAAATGGAGGAAATACAATGTCGCCCTCCACCTTTGCAAGCACCCTCGTTCTATAAAAGCAATGGGCGAAGGGCAAAGCCAACGCATAAATCATCGCCCCACCGATTACAAAAGCTTCTGACTCGCCCATTTTCTCGGCGATGCGCAGCGCGTCCGTAATCTGAGTTGTGGTTTTGCAGCCCGCAATTTGTAAAGTAGCATCACGAGTCACAACAATATTTTCGCGCTTGGGTAAAGCACGCCCCATTGCGTCAAAATTCAGCCGTCCCATAATCACCGTGTGCCCTTTCGTCTTGGAGACGAAGTGACGCATGTCTTCGCGAATACGCCAAGGGAGGTCATTGTTGCGACCTATTGTTCCGTTCTCTGCCACTGCGGCGATGAGACTAACTTTCATAATTACAACCCACGAAGTCAAAGAGAAAAGAGAAACATAAACACATCATACAGAAATGGGGGCTGCAATATGCGCCTCGGGGTCGTAGCCACGTAATTCGAAGTCTTCATACTTGAAGGAGAAAATATCCTTCACCTCCGAGTTAAGCCCCATACGAGGAAGCTCCTTCGGCTCGCGGGACAATTGTAGCTCTGCTTGCTCTAGATGGTTGAGGTAGAGATGGGCGTCCCCCAAAGTATGTACAAAGTCTCCTGGCTCAAGACAGCAGACTTGCGCCATCATCATCGTCAGCAAAGCATAGGAGGCTATATTAAAAGGCACCCCCAAAAACACATCAGCGCTCCGCTGGTAGAGCTGACAGGAGAGCTTACCCTCAGCTACGTAGAACTGAAAAAGACAATGACAGGGTGGTAGGGCCATATTCTCGATATCGGCCACATTCCAGGCGCTCACGATATGGCGCCGAGAGTTCGGGTTCTCTTTTAAAGAGCTAACCAATTGGGAAATTTGGTCGATATGCCCACCTGTGGGAGTTGGCCAATTACGCCATTGGTGACCATAAACTGGACCGAGGTTCCCCTCGTCGTCAGCCCAATCGTCCCAAATACGCACCCTATTTTCTCGAAGAAACGAGATATTCGTATCCCCCGAAAGAAACCATAAAAGCTCAATAATAATTGAGCGTAAATGCAATTTCTTGGTCGTCAAACAAGGAAAACCCTTGGATAAATCGAAACGCATTTGATGACCAAATATACTCTTGGTCCCGGTGCCGGTACGGTCCCCCTTTTGGACACCTTGATGAGTAATCAATGAGAGTAAATCGAGATATTGTTTCATTGTCGATTGCTGGATCTGCTGAACATGCCTCTGCGGAGACGAAAGACCCGCAATGTCGAGGTTCTATCTTACCTTATCCCAGACAACCAAGAAATTGTTGGCAGGCATCTGCACAGGCTCCCTCGCTTGTAGATCAAATAATGCGGCAGTCTGGCGCAACATATCCAAATCTCTGATGCCCCAAGAGGGATTTCTCTCCCGCAGGGAGGCATCAAAACGTTCATTGCTAGGGGATGTGTGCATTCCCCCCACCTGATACGGGCCGTAGGTAATCAAAAGCCCACCTGCAGAGAGCACATTTCCTGCGCCTGAAAAGAGTCCTTTGACGGCCTCAATCGGGGCGATATGCAGCATATTTGCGCTAAAAATAACAGCGGCACTCGCCACAGGCCAGCTGGCTTCCAGCACATCAAGATGCAAGGGGGGTAAGAAGTTCTCTAAACCGCAGGCATTTTGGCGTGCTTGCAGCCCTTTCAAGTGTTCAGGGTCGTAATCGCTGGTTTGAACAGAAAAATGTGGGAGCCCCCGGGCAAAGTGTTCGGCGTGCTGCCCTGTGGCCGAAGAAACTTCCAAAAACAGCCCCCCTTGGGAGGGTAGAACCCTCAACAGTTCATTCAAAATGGGCTCTTTATTTCGCTCCGGTGCCCCCCAGATTGCTAACCCATATTCATCCACGTCGTCCGCCATCAGCGCACTTTGAACCTGACGGAATAAAAAGCAAGACCTATGAATGAATGAATGAATGAATGAATGAATGAATGAATGAATGAATGAATGAAT
>CAYWLO010000002.1:0-47057 GCA_964459035.1 uncultured Polyangiaceae bacterium
CCACAGCTGTCAGAGCACTAACGGAAAAAGATCGACTTATTCTGTCACGGACCCTAAGGTCATTTTCTTAGAGAGATCTCCAATGAGTTCTTGTAGGGGACGCAGTGCCTCTAGGCTCGATCTACTGGGTAGCTTCACCGGATCTTCCACGTCGATGAGAGTCAAGAAGTTCGCCTTGCTCTTCGCCCTACAAGTCAGGAGAGCGAGGGCGGGCGACCCGAAGACCTCAAAGTAGCGCTGGGGAAGCTGACTTGTTGACTTGTCCGAGAAGGTATCCTTGATCAGTATGTTTTTTCCAGAAAAGTACGCCCGTGAAAAAATATCGGTGCTACTGGGTGATGAGGAAATCGAAAATCGGGCTTCGCTAAGCAACGCATCAGCTCCTTCACCATAGGCGAGCAATGCACTCACTTCGGTTTCAGAAGGGTTGGGCCTCAGCAAGATACAACGGGAAACTCGGAGCGTACCGCAGAGTCCCTTGAGGGCAGAGAGTAGCACACTCGCGATATCGCCTCCCGAGTCTAGCTCTTCTTTGAGTTCTTGCAGAGAACCCTCCGCGGACAGAGCGTCTTTTTCTACCTGGCGGCTCTGCCGCGCCTTGGTTGGCGCCTCGCCCTGGCTTTCGTATGCGGGGCGTGGGTGACTAGCTCCGAGCGTGAGCGCTTGCACTGCGCGTTTTCCGCCAGAATTTCTCTTTTTCGCGGCGTTCTTTTTGATAGGAATAGCGACTTGATTTTCTGTGTTTTGGGCCTCTGCGCGGGGAGCTCCTGCAGTCGCAACCCGTGAAATTAGGGCATCACGACTTCTCTTGGACAGGGGGGCAAGTTCATGAAGATTTTTCATGAACTTGCTTCCCTTGATTTCCTTGCCCATGAGTGACGAGTAGCGATCGCGAAATGCTTCTTGCGCGCGCGTCAATAACTCGGGGATCTCCTCTGGTTCAATCGTGATTAAGTTCTCGTGTCTCTTGAGCAATCGTTTGAGGGCCGAATCTTCGGGGTCGCTCAAGCCTTCGCTCACGAGTTCACACAGGTCATTGGAAAAATGACAAAGGGCCGCTACTCGCTCATCTTCATTCTCTAGCTTCTTGTCATGATGGGCCCCGGTCATCGCTTCGAGCAATACAGGGGGGAGATGCCATTGTTCAGCTACACCAATGCCAAGTTTCCTCAAGGAGAGCCCAACCTCCTTCTCAGCTGCACGATTGAGACTGATTTTATCTGATTTTGATCGTGTTAGAATTTTATCATATACGTCAGGTAGGTAGACGATTGCCAAGTGTCTGCCTAGATTCTGAAACATAGCGCACACGGTCGCTCTTTCTGTGTCTTTGACGCCTGTCCTGTTGGCCAATGTTCTGGCTAATTCTCCGCTTACTAGTGAGTGGAGGGATGAGTCGGCGACTCTTTCCGAATGAGCGCCGCGTTTGCTGAATACCGAGATGCTCAGGGCGATGCTGCGCACTTGATCGAAGCCGAGTATGACAATTGCTTGCTGCACACTAAAAATTCTACCGCCGAAGCGCTTGAGGTAGTTTGTATTCACAATGCGCAGTAATTTTGCGGTGAGCGCGTGGTCTTTCAGAATCGTTTCACTCAGTTGATCGGCTGAAAATTTCCCTTGAAAATCCGCTTTTTTATTCACATCTCCCACATTGGCCACAAAAGCGGGCAAATCACCTTTTCTGCGCATACGGGCGAGGAGTTTATGTAAAATTCCCTTGTCGCTCTCTTCCAGTGTAGGGGGCGGGACCTCGCTGAGTAGCAAGGGGGGAGGAGGTGGGGCAGACTTTCTTGTTGATGGGGGAGCACTAGCGCTTTCTTTTTCACGAATTTCTATCGGAGCGATAGAGACTAGGGGTGCGGGTGGCTTGGCGTGAGTTTTCTCAATTGGTTGGCAAATCGCCTGTTGCGAGACCATTGTTTCGGGGGAACTCCCCCTAGAAGCCAGGAGGGTTGCATTGAGTCCTTGATCAACCGGGGGAGGGGGTGGGGCCATGGTGGGGCCCGAGAAGTCATCCGCGTCAAACCTCTGCGTCGGAGCAAAATTTTCCGGGTGCTCTTGAGCCAAAACGGGATTTGCTTGATTGGCTCCACGCTCAGTAAGCGCCAACTCGTCCATCGTGTCGATTGGTTCAAGGGCGAGTTCCGTTTTTGAGTCTTGGAGAAATCTCTCCAGTTGATCCGCTAGGTGTTGGGCTGACTCTGGGCGAAGTTGCGGGTCTTTTTCAAGGCAAGTGTCAATGAGGTGGGCCAGTTGCGCGGGGATATGTCCCGCGAGGCTTGCCAGTTTTGCACAATGCTCATGAATATGAGCGACCAAGAGCATCATGGGTGATTCGTGAACGAACGGCTTGCGCCCGCCCAGCATTTCGTAGGCAATAGCTCCTAGGGCATAGATATCGGTCTGTGGAGAGATGCGTGCAACGTCTCCCATTGCTTGTTCGGGCGCCATATACGCGGGGGTGCCCAAGATTTGACCGTAATTTGTCTGGGAGCCATCCGTTGAGAGGATTTTTGCCACGCCAAAATCCATCAACTTGATGCGAGTCGGAGTACCACTTTGAACGAAAATATTTCCTGGTTTGAGATCGCGATGCACGATTCCAGCGGAATGGGCGGCTTGGAGACCCCGACATATTTGTATGATGTAATCGA
Organism: uncultured Polyangiaceae bacterium; assembly: GCA_964459035.1. Classification (GTDB taxonomy): domain Bacteria; phylum Myxococcota_A; class Polyangia; order Polyangiales; family Polyangiaceae; genus NIC37A-2. The sequence goes on from CAYWLO010000002.1 coordinate 2,658, forward strand.
GAGTCGTCTCAAACGGTATTTTTACGTTTAGGTCGAGTTCCTCTCCTAAATCCCTCCCATTGAGCAGTTCCATCACATAGTAAATGCGCCCGTTGAGATCTCCAAAGTCGAAAATATTGACTACATTGGGGTGTTGCAGCCCGGCGGTAATTCGCGCTTCATCGAGAAATCTTTTTGAAAACTCGCCCTGAACGCCTGTTTCCAAATCAAGAAACTTTACAGCAACCTCTCGCCCTAGTGCTGGATGCTTGGCTACGTAGACCGAGCCCATACCTCCCGACTTTAGGGGACGCTCCAGCACGTAGTTGCCCACGCGTTGTCCAATCAATTCCACGTATTTTTGCTCCTCAGCCTCCAGGGCGTCCAGTTTCACCCGTGGGCACCCACTGGCAATACGGCCGATATTTAATTCGCTTCAGAGGAGGTAATCGAGCTAGCCTGAAGCGATGAGTATTCGCGACTTTCGGTCATTGGTCTCCCAAGTTAGCCTGTTTGGGGCAGAGACCGCACTTGTTTTGCTTCAGCGCGAAGGCGACCACTTCATACCGATCTCCTTGCCTCTGTGGGGGCGCTATGAGGGCTGTGGAACTCTCAGCGAGGTAGAGCCTGGCCCGAATGCTGAGCTCGTCTTGTCTGCATTTCAGCGGGCGCTACAGGAGGGGCAAGCGTCCATCGACTGGAATGACCTCGGGGTGCCACCGTGCGACGTCGACCATATAGAAACCTTGCTCAGCCTGATTGCATGCGCTCAGCTCCACGGGAAGGAGGCACTGACGTGGCATGGATCCGCTCTCGGTTTTGCGCTCCTTTCCGGGCATGTCGCGGCTGCGTTGATGACGCGAGAGCCCTGTATTGAGTCCTCAATGAGTGTCGAGGAACTTCCCGCGGCTGTGCTCAAGTCGCCTAGCTCTGCAGCCATATATGGTTCGCTTGGCGGGAAATCACTCACGCTCAAATGTAAGTTCGGCCTGAGCTTCGTCGGCTTTTTTGCCCTCGAAGAAACCATGAGCGCTGAGAATATCCATTGGATCCCAACGACCCAAGTCATCGAGGAGGGTGAGCGAAATGCAGACCTTTGGCTGGCCGAGGCTATGGTGCGATTTTCTGAAAACGCAGAGATCTTAGAGGCGCTCGAAGACTATGGCGCAAGGCATGAGTCCTTCGAGAGCTAAAGCCCCAAGAGTGACATCTTCATTTGAAACTCTTGAAGTAGTTGCATCTCGTCCTTGCTAGCACCATGCAGACCCGCGAGAAAGGCCCGCCCCAAGGCGGCATAGGGCATCGCCTTTGCGCTTCTCCTCGCTAAAAACTCGACAAGCCTCCCCCCTTCAATCGCTCGCGCTTGTTTCACCAAAGGGGGAGTTTCACCGGTCTCACACCATACTTCGCGGCAGAGTAAAATGAGAGCAAGGGCGTCTGCACGCTCGCTTTTCTCGAGTATTCCGAGGGAATTCTCTGCGATTTCAAGAGACGAGAGCTGGAGGGCGTTAGGTCCTGACATGAGGGCCCCTTTTATGCGCTTCTGCGTTCGCTTGCTAGGAGAACTCCAGTCTTCTCAAGCTAACTTTTCGCGATGGCGCAAGTTAATCAATGATCAGTCGTACTCATGGGGTGGTGAATTTGGCATTCGCGCGGCGCTCCTTGCCCTATTTCGAGAGCTCTTTTCGTCCCCGAATAGGCATCGTCGTTGTTCTTTTTCAGTTGTCCGTACAGGCAGAGCCCGCAAATGAGCCAACCACAGTCAACGCCACCCTCCTTTCTACTGAGAATCAGGCGAATAAACGGTCGATTGAGGGCGATAGGGACCGAGAGTCGGCAGAATCGGCAAAGGACCGGGCTCGGGCGCATTTTCACCGGGGCGTTCGCCTTTACGGCGAGGGAAACGCCAGTGCCGCCTATGTGGAGTTTGAGCGTGCCTACCAAGAGTCTCCCCACTATCGAGTACTCTATAATATAGGTCTAACTGCTCATCTGCTGCATTACGATGGAGACGCCCTGCGTGCATTTGAGGGTTTCCTCTCCCAGGGGGGAGAAAATATTTCAGAAAGCCTCAGAAAAGACGCGCTTTTTCATCTTGAACAGCTGCGTCAGTCAACCGGGGCGATCATTGTGAAGTGCCTGGATGTCGAAAGTGATATTTGGGTCAGTTCGCGAGTCTTAGGGCGCTGTCCGTCGCCTGCGCCTATTGTGGTGAGCGCCGGAAGGCACACCGTCGCGATTGAAACCGAGAGCGGTCGAAAAGAAGTGAGGGTTGATGTGGGAGTGGGGGAGCGATTGAAACTCACCTTTCGACAGAGCGAAAGAGTGACGTCGCCGCCCATGGCCTCGGCAACGGAGTCGGTGATTTCGACGCCGCCAGCGCTTGCTATTTATCCCGCCCCGCTCCGCCCTGTAAATTCATCTGCGCGCAGCCGCGGGTTTTGGTGGGGTTTGGGCGTTGGCGGTGTTCTGGGGGTGGCAGGCACCACTACGGGTATTTTGGCTCTCTCTCAAAGTAGTCAGGCGACTGAACAGGCCAATTCAATTCCAGCAGATCCTGAGCGTCTCGCTAGTTTGAATGCTACGGCGAGCGCCCTTGCGCTCTCTACCGATTTGCTCCTGGGAGCTGCTGTACTGACCGTCGCGACTACCTTTATTTTCGAGTTTGCTCTACCCTCCGGAGACGCCCAACCCGCTCAAGGAGGCGCTCAGGGAGCTCGCACCCTGCAGATGGTAGTGTTGCCCCAGGAGCTACGCCTGCGCGGCGTATTTTAAGAAATATTTTTCTGCTTGTGGCACGTTTGGGGTCTTGCCCTTGAACTTATGTTCCGGGTGACCTACTGAACTAATCATCTATGAGCCCACCCTTGAGCTACAGGCACGTGCTGACAATGGCCTGGCCTCTTATATTAGCCAATACAACGACGCCTCTTCTAGGAATAGTAGATACGGCCGTATTGGGACATCGCTCCGGAGCTGTCGATCTCGCAGCAATTGCTCTTGGCTCTCTGATCATTAGTTTTCTCTACTGGAGCTTTGGCTTTTTGCGAATGACCACGACGGGCTTTGTGGCACAGGCGCGTGGAGCAGGCGATGATGACGAGATGCTGGCGGCTCTTGCTAGACCTCTGGTGGTGGGTTTTTTCCTGGGTACGCTTTTCGTCCTCGCGCAGAATGCTCTTTCCTCTGGAGCTCTCAAACTATTTGAGGCCGGTCAAGCAGAGGAAAGCTCTGCCGCGCGCTATTTTGCTGCACGAATATGGGGGGCTCCTGCATCATTGGCCTCCCTGGGGACCACGGGATTTCTCATTGGTATGGGAAGAACAAAAGAGCTGCTTTGGGTTCAATTGATTACCAATGGTCTCAATATCGTTCTGGATGTGACATTTGTGACATGGGGTGGCTGGGGCGTTCAAGGCGTGGGCTGGGGAACAGCTATCGCTGAATGGGTGGGGGGCGTCGTCTCCTTTCTTTTCGTAGCCTCCCATATCAAGCTACGCCTTGATTCTATATTTTGGCGGAGGGTCCTGCGAAAGAACAAGATCATTGAGGCGTTTCACGCCAATCGCAATGTGATGATTCGTACAGTGGCTCTCTTGAGCGGTTTTGTGTTTTTTACGAACCAAGGGGCACAATTTGGTACATGCACATTGGCGACAAATCATGTCCTCCTTCAGTTTACCGCTTTTAGCGCGTTTTTCTTGGATGGCTTCGCCAATGTTGCCGAGTCGTTGGTAGGCCATGCGAAGGGGGCCCGAGACTTGGAGGCATTTCGTATCGCGATTCGACGTACCAGTGAGGTGGCTGTTGTCAGTGCCCTGCTTTTGGCCCTTATCGTCTTCTTTTTTGGACCCAGCGCTATTGATGCCCTCACAAATATCGAGGAAGTACGCAGCCTTGCTCGTTCCTATCTGCCTTTAGTCGCTCTCTATGTGGCGTTCTCAGTCGGAGCCTTTCAATTGGACGGCATATTTCTTGGGGTAACGGGCACCAAGAGTATGCGCAACGCTTCGCTCTGGTCGCTCGCTTTCTTTATTCTATGTGCCTATCTTCTAATACCACGCTATCAAAACTTTGGTCTTTGGTATGCGTTTGACCTCTACATTTGTGCCAGAGGCATCACGTTGGGCGCGTTACTTCCACAATTGCGCAGAAACTTCGCGCGGGAGATTGCAGAGCAGGGGAGATAATTCACCCCCCCATTTAATTTTCTGCGGGGTGCGGGGCCCGGCTGTCCAGCTTTTTTAACCCGCGTTTCTCCTCAAGCAAAAGGCGAGCTTTTTCGTATTGGTCCTCTTTCCAAAAGGGTAGACAACCATTGCAACCTAGGGCGCAGCAGCCCTCGGCACCGAGTTTGGGTGGTTTTCCGCCTTTCATGGAGCGCATAATGCGCGCTCGTTCACCCGGATCTCTGACGAGATCGTCCGCTTTGACCAAACCCAACTCGGCGCCTTGAGTTTTGTTATTTTGTTTCAGCTGGAGCTCTTGCTCCTCGGTCAAAGGACGCGCCTTGCGAGCAATTGTGAGTTCGGGGAGGTCGCGCTTCAATTGGGAGATATCTTCAGCATGAAAAAGTGTCGCAGGAATACGAATTGCGCGGTGTTCTCCAGCCGTGAACTTTTCTGTAATTTTACCATTTGCGGCATTCACGAATTCGTAAAGGCGTAAGCGAAGACAATCGAGGGAACCCGTGGGTAAAAATTCTAAAACGTCTCCAGGTAGAATTCTATTTTTCACCTCAAGAATCAAGTCGTCCCCCTCCCATGAGCGAATAAATCCTCCATATTCAAAGGCACTGAGAGAGCCACCGTGGTCGAAGTTATGCCCTGTATTTTCGAGACGCCCTGTATGAAATCCAAGGGTATATCCCCGCGAAGGAATGGTGGAAACCTCGGCCACATATGGGCTCGGATCGAAGTCATCAGGTGATTCGTAATACTTATCGATAGCGGTCCGGTAGGCCCGGGCAATGACCGCCCCATAAAATTCGCTTTTATTGCGACCTTCCACCTTGAGAGAGTCGATACCTAGGGCCAAATACTCGGCCAAACGAGGCATGAGGTTCAGATCTCGCGAATTGAGGATATATGAGCCGTTCGCGTCTTCTTCGATGGGGTAGAGCTCGCCTGGACGAAATTCTTCTTCTAAGAAGAAGGAGAATTCTCCCATATTCTTATCATTGATCTCAATGGTTCCCGCTGTGCCATCCGCTTTGGTGACCTTGAGGTTGTATTTCCAGCGGCAACTGTGTGCGCAACTTCCTTGGTTTGCTCCTCGTTCGGCCATGTAGTTGGAGAGCAGGCAGCGCCCTGAGTAGGTCATGCACATCGCGCCGTGCACAAAGGTTTCCAACCGAATATCCGGACACTTTTCGCGGATTTCTCGGAGTTCGTCAAAACTGACCTCGCGAGCCATCACACAAAGATCGGCCCCTTGGCTCTGCCAACTCTTTACGGTGAGCCAACTGACCACATTTGCCTGGGTAGAGACATGCAACTCCAATTCGGGAGCATGTTCGGCTAAATAGTGAAATACCCCGAGATCAGAAACAATGACACCATCGGGATTCATCTCTCGAATGGTTTTCAGAAAGCCGGGCAACTTTTCAATATCACGATTGTGAGCAAAGAGGTTGAGGGTCAAGTAAACACGTTTGCCTCGCGCGTGCGCAAATTCGATGCCTTCCTTGAGGTCTTCTAGAGAGAATCCGCTTTGGCTGCGCAGGCTCATATCCGGCGTGCCGGCGTACACGGCGTCGGCCCCATACATGATGACCGTCTTGAGGCGATTGAGATCGCCAGCGGGCATAAGGAGTTCGGCGCGAGTGGGGCGGGGTCTTAGTGCGGGTTTGTTCACGAGAGAGCGCCCCCTAGCACGCTTCGAGCTCAGCTGCCTTTTTACGGAGGATTTACCCTGAGACACTTGACCTGTCTGGGGCCCTTGCCATGGTCACGTGCAGTGAGTGACGTTGAAGAACTTAGCCTGATTGAAGCGAATTTACCCAATCATAGCGTGCATTCCGTTCTAAAATCGCTTGGTTTGAGCGGTAGCAAATACGCCCCCCGTATTTTGGTGATCTACGGTTCGCTCCGTGATGTCAGTTTTAGCCGCAAGCTCGCCTTAGAAATTGAACGAGTGTTGAGCAGATTTGGCGCTGAGGTGCGTCTATTCGATCCACATGGTTTGCCCGTGTTTGATCGCGAGTCAAATTCTCACCCCAAGGTAAAAGAGCTGCGCGAACTTTCTATTTGGTCCGAGGCTCATGTTTGGATATCTCCTGAACAACACGGCAGTATGACGGCAGCCTTCAAGAATCAAATTGATTGGCTTCCTTTAAGCGACGGCGCAATTCGCCCCACGCAAGGACGAACATTGGCTCTTTTTCAGGTCTCCGGCGGCTCTCAATCGTTCAACGCCGTCAATCAATTGAGAATATTGGGGCGCTGGATGCGCATGGTGGTCATCCCGAATCAAAGCTCGGTAGCTCAAGCATGGAAAGAATTTGACGATCAGGGTCGTATGAAACCATCCGGTTTTCGTGATCGTGTGGTGGATGTCTGTGAGGAGTTGTTTCGATTTACGTTGTTGATTCGCGATCGATCGGATGTGTTGACCCATCGTTTTAGTGAGAACAAGCAGATTCTGGCAGAAGGAAAATTGACACCGGGTTTGGGCGTAAAATAATGCGTGTTTTGGCAATAGAAACGTCGAGTTCCCGGGGGTCAGTGGCTCTGGTTGAAGGAACGAGCGTTCAAGATGCGCAAATTTGCGGCTATACTTCACACGATGAGCCCAATCGCCATGCAGAGAGACTTCTCAGTATGACCCGCGAAGTTCTTCAGCAAGCAAGCTGGGACAAGAGGCAAATTGAGCGCGTCGCGGTAGGGCTGGGGCCGGGTTCGTTTACTGGCGTGAGAATTGGCATTGCCCAAGCTCAAGGCATGATGTTGGGTTTGGGTGCCAGTGGGGTGGGCATTGGCTCGATGAGTGTTATCGCCGCGGGCCTCCCTTTCGACGACAAGCGCGTTCGGGTGGTGGTGCGGGACGCGCGCAGGGACGAATTCTTTGTGGCGGCCTATACTTCGACAGGGAGAGAGCTACTGGCCCCTCATACCATTGCCCAAGAAGGGGCTCGCGATAGAATTTTAGAGCAATTTGGAGGTGAATCATTCGTGATTGTCGGTTCAATTCTCTCGGGCTTTGATTGCCAGGTGGGGCCAGAAACCACCGAACCCGACGCCCGCCCCTTGGGACGCATGGCTCTTCAGGCCAGTCCTCAAGTAGATCTTTTGGTGCCGCAATACGTGCGAGGACCCAATGTGGTACGTCCGAACTTACCGCCCTCGCCGTTGGTGGGCCCGCGTATTAACGGGGGGTAAACGAGGCGCAGTGCTCTTTGCGGGGCGCTCAATTCGACTGCTCCAAGAGGCTGCGTTTCACAAAAGAAAAACGTGTGTAGGGTGCGCCCATCATGATCGTTGATAGGAGTCATCGCAATGGCTGAATTTTTCTTTAATTTCGGCCTTTTTGCACTCAAGGCGGTTCTTTTAGCCGCATTTGCCGGAGGTTTTCTCGTCTTGATTTCGGGGGCACTTTTTCGCTCGTCTTCGCGAACTCCTGAGAGGCTGGAAATTACGCGAATCAACGAGCGATTGGAGCGGGAGCAGGAGCTGATCAAAAATGCTCTGATGGATGACGAGGCCCTTCATTTTTCTATCAAGCAGAAACATGCTGAAGAAAAAGCGGAGCGCAAAGCACGCAAGAAGGAGTTGAAGAAAGCCAAGAAACGTGGGGACACGTTGTCCTCAGCAGAGGAGAGCCCTTTGAATGATTCTGCTGACGCAGAGCAAGCAAAGGAGAGCAAGCGACGTGTTTACGTGCTCGATTTTGATGGTGATCTGCAAGCGACAGCGGTAACCAACCTCCGTCGAGAACTGACAGCCGTGCTATCTGCCGCTGGTCCCCAGGACGAAATTGTTCTTCGACTTGAGAGTGGTGGCGGTGCCGTACATTCTTATGGTTTAGCCTCTTCGCAATTGAAGCGCGTTCGTTCTAAAAAAATCAAGCTTACAGTTTGTGTCGATAAAGTTGCTGCCAGTGGCGGATATATGATGGCGTGCGTAGCTGACCAAATTTTGGCAGCTCCTTTTGCCATCATCGGCTCGATTGGAGTGGTTGCTCAGTTGCCCAACTTCAATAGGTTGCTCAAAAAGCACGATGTCGATTTTGAACTACTGACTGCCGGTAAACACAAACGCACTCTGACGCTTTTTGGAGAAAATACCGAGAGCGGCCGCGATAAGTTTCGCGAAGACCTCAACGATACTCACGCTCTATTTAAAGAATTTGTTGTGGCCGAGCGACCACAACTCGACATTGAAAAGGTCGCCACTGGAGACATTTGGTACGGGGCACGCGCTCTGGATGAAAAGCTAGTCGACCGGGTAACGACGAGTGACGACTATCTCTCAGAGATCTGCGGCGAAGCGGATGTTCTTGAGGTGAGTTACGTCGAGAAAAAGAGTGTTCAGGACAAGCTGATGTCATCTGTGGAGATGATGGTTGAGCGTAGCGTGATGCGTTGGTGGTCTCGCGCTACTCTACGCGACTATTTGTAAGTCGTGTGGCGCCACGCCATGCCATGAAAAAAGCGCGCTCCTTTTTTACAAAGGAAGCGCGCTTTTTTTAGGCACCTAAAAAGAATGAAGTCCTACAAGATGATGAGTTTGCGACAGGCGATGCAATCAGGATCGCTATTGAGAGGACCGCCGTCGCAGCTCTCGCCTTCGTCCACAACGCCATCACCGCAATAGCTGCCTAGCTTGCAGTCTTGCCCGCATTCGTTGTAGCCGCCATCGTTCACGCCATCGTCACATTGCTCGCCAAAGGCGACCACGCCGTCTCCACACTCAGACCGGCAGACGGAGCGTCGTGTCTCAAAACCTGAGAGAGTGAGCTTAAAGGTTGAGCCGGTGGGCTTTCTTTCAGCGTGAAAGATTTTTATATCGTAGACCCCGTTGTCTGTGAGACCAAATTCAGCAGCTGTCTTGTCGACGGTGATGTGCTCACTATCAAACCGAGTGACAGGAGGAGTCACTGCTTTTATTCGACCATTTGCTAGGTAAATAGTGCCAAGCGCGGTCGCGTGCAGCCCCCCCAGATCAAGAGCAAGCTTGCCGCCAATGAATACGTAGAGATCGTCGTCCCCGATGAACTCAAGAGTTGCCTTCATAGAAGACGTGTAGGTGAAGAGGTAGGAGACAGCCGAGGTGAATCCAAAATTATGTAGGGTGGATTTACCTGTAAGCGCCTTCTCAGTGTGTAACGAGCCGTCCATGCCGTAGGCGACACCTGTTGAAACCTCCGCAACACTCCCGCCATCATCCAAAGCACCCGCACCATCTAGGGGGAAGAAAAATGGATTTCCACTGTAGGGGCCACAAGGCATCAGCACGCAATTTTGATCGCCCGCCCAACCTGTATTGGTGAACCATAATTCACCCTTGGGACCCCAGCGATTCACGTAGTTTCCGTTGCCATCATCGTAGAGCACCATTTCTGACGAATGGGTTACATTGGTACCAGGCTTGTCCACGTACCAATCTGCAAAGTTTTCGTTGCAGATTTTTGTGTTGAACGTTTTCTGTACGGGAAGCCCGTTTACAAGTGTGTTCTCAACGAGATCCGTCGTGATGCTCTTTTCGCTGGGGAGATTCTTCCCACAATTGGAGTTGACGTCGCTAAAATCAGAATGGGTCTGCGAAAAGTCGCGAAAGACGACTGGTACTCTCAGTACGCAGGTGTCTTTGCCGTCCGGCGTAGCGACTTTCTCGCATTCACCACTCGTTTTTTCTCCAACGCACTCGTAGCCGTTCTCTACGACACAAAGGTCGCTGCAGCCGTCTCCGTTAATCAAGTTTCCGTCGTCGCATGCCTCGCCGAGGAGGAGTCCGTCGCCGCATTCGGACTCACATTTACCGCTTTCGTCACATTTCGGAATGAATTGGCAGTCTTTAGTGCAGCCCGCAGTCGCGCCGCCTTCGCATTTTTCTGTACCCTCGACAATGCCGTCGCCGCAGGTGGTGGTTGCACACACCGAAACACCGTCGGCCCTTGCATCGCACTTGAAACCTAATTCCAATTTACATTGAGAGCTACAGCCGTCGCCGTCCACGGTGTTCTTGTCATCGCAATGCTCGGGGAGGGCCGCTACTCCGTCACCGCAAATAGCAAAGCGTTGACAGGGCTCATTGGGAGTGGCGCAGAGAAACCCGCGATCAACACCTAGACAATTGGCGTAACAACCGTCGCCCCCTTCGGTGTTGCCATCGTCACAAGCTTCGTCGTCGGTGAGGGTGCCGTCGCCACAACCGGGAGGTGCTGGTTCATCCATCTTAGGATCGTAAGGACCCGTATTCACATCTGAGCCGCCAGACATCGTGGTGTCGATGTTTTGATTGTTCGGATCGGACTTGCTACCCGATTTATTTTCACCCTCAGCGCTGGGTGCGCCAGCGCTACAGCCAACAGCGGCAAAGGTGCAAAGTAGGGTTGATACGCTCGCAGCTCGTTTCAGTTTTTTTACAGAATGAGTCATGTATTTTATTTTCTAAGTAGAGAGGAGCTGCAGTTAAAGGAGCTGCAGCCAAAGGAGCTGCAGTCCAGTAGAGAGGAGCTGCAACTTGTTGGAACTCAGAGAATTCTAATTACTCGGCAACCATAGCAATCTATCGCAGCGGGATCAGCGTCATCACATTGCTCGCCCTCGTCTACGACGCCATCGCCGCAAAAACTACCCAATTGGCATTTGTCGTTGCATTGGTTGTACCCGCCGGTTGCGTCTTTTCCACCATCACATTGTTCGCCAAAGCCCACAATGCCATCTCCGCAGATCGAACGACAGTCCGAGCGGCTGGTATCAAACCCTGAGAGCGTTAACTTGAAGGTGGAGCCATTGGGCTGGCGCTCAGCGTGAAACACTTTGATTTCATAAACGTTACCGGGCTCCATTCCGAAAGAAGGACTAGCTCCCGATAAGGTGAAACTTTCGCCAGCCGCCGTGTGCTTGCCCCCCAAGTCGAGTGCTAACTTTCCATTCACGAATACCCAAACATCATCATCACCTACGAAATCGAATTTAGCATTTGTGTCTGCATTGAAGGCAAACCAGTAAGTGACCTCTGACGTAAATCCGTAATTGTGCTGCGCATCAATACCAGTCAAGTCCTTCTCTGTGAAGGTTCCTTGCCCTTTACCTCCATATACCCCCTCTGTACCATCGTAGATGGCCGCGGGTTCTCTCTTTTGGTCAGCTGGATTCTGGATAGAATCTACGGGGTAGAAAAAGGGTGTGCCATCGTAGGGGCCACATGGCTTATCTTTAGTGCACTGCCTCATCAGCTGATTGCTATAGCCCACGGTCCACCCAAAGGTTTCGCCCTTGGAGCCCCATCGATTGACGAAGCTCCCATCCTCTTTTTGATAGAGTACGAGGGTTGAGTTCAGCGTCGTGGAGCCTGGCCCATCAACGTACCACTCGCCCATTGTGCTTGAGCAGTCTTTACTTCCTGTGGGAGTCGGTTTTCCATTTGTCAGGGCATCGGCGGCAAGGCCCTTTTTCACCTCACCCTGCGGAGATGTATTGCTACAGGAGGTTCCGAATGCCTCATGTGCGTCGGGAAAATCTCTATAGACAACTGGAATGCGCAGGATGCATTCACCTGTATTGGGTGACTTTTCACATTTGCCACTTGTGCTCTTGGTGGTACATTCATAGCCTTCTTCAACGTTGCACGTTGAGTCGCAACCATCGCCGTTCAGGGTGTTGCCATCATCACAGCGACCTGGCTCTTGCTCATTGCCCAGCACGAGTCCGTCGCCGCAGGTCGAGGTGCACGCTCCGCCACTTTCCGGGCAAGAGGGAGCGAATTGACATTGAGCGGTACAGCCGGGGCCCGCATTGGGCTCGCACATCTCGGCGCCCTCCACCACATCATCACCGCAAATGGTCTCTACGCATGGCTGAGCATCGGTGGGACACTTAAAGCCAATTTCTATCTTGCAATTATCGCTGCAGCCGTCGCCAGCTACCTGATTGCCGTCGTCGCATTGCTCGGGAAACTTGCTGGTACCATCGCCACATACTGCGAATTCAAAACATGCCTGCCCGGCTTCGGGGCAAATATAGCCCGGATAAATTCCCCGACAATTGGCGTAGCAGCCGTCGTCTGCGTCCTTGTTTCCGTCGTCGCAAGCCTCATCATCGTTCAACACACCGTCGCCGCAATCGGGCGTGGCCGGCAGGCCAAAATTGGGATCAGCCGTTACATCAATGTCGCCACCGCCAGTGGTGCCGCCTGAGCCATTGCCGAGATCAATATCACCCCCGGTCTTCGGGCCGCCCGGCCCTCCTGTCGGATTTCCTTGACCATCAGTCCCGCTAGGATCGGACGCGCTGCATGCGATAAAAGCAGCGCCCAGGCCCAAAGTTGTCGTGAAAAGAGTGAGTTGACGGAGAGAAAAAGACATGAAGTAAGATTCCTAATGGGTGAGTCAGGTGCAAAGGAAAAGACGAAATCGACAAGAGCGTTGTGGCGCGGGTCAGTTTCTACCCTCCAACTTGGAGCCAGGAGGGCGCAAGCTCAACACTAGGAGACGTATCGCCTCGTTGTCAGAGTGACATGTTTTGGCGGAGATTCCCGAATTATCCCCTTTAAGGGCCAGCAAATTGCTCGTTGATACAGTTTTATTGTAAAACTTTACCTAAGCTGTTGCGTTCTACGCGTGCAATACTTTTGGAGCCCCCATGCGGTGGGGTATGAGAGACTTGCCTACGCTGATCAAACGAGAGACAGATGATGTCACCAAAGCTGCGTACCACATGGGCGCGTGTTTCCACCGCTAGGGCGCCCAACTCAAAGTAGACCTCTACTGTCGTCCCAAGGGGCAAAGGGCGGTCACTTTTTAAGCGCATTCCCCCGGCCGAAACATCGACACCTTCGGCCTGACACCAAGCTGCGGTCGAGTCCACAAGAACAGGACCACTGAAGTCGGTCCGCGGATGATGTCGACGATTTTCCGTAAACTCGGGGGGCAAGGGGGGAGTCTCTCGAAGTGTCATGATTCTACCGACAAGAACGCCATTTATAGGGCCTATTTTAGTCCTGCTTGAGCTAGCCCATGGTCTCCCAAGCACGGAAGAACGAGCCTGTTATTGGTGTATGTACGTGTTTTTACTCATGTAAACTGAGCCATTGCCCTCAGAAACACCTGCTGCAAAGAGGTGAAAAATGACCCACGGAATCTGCTCAGCACCGAGGTGCAAAATAACCCATGTCCGGGGACACCCCCTCGTTGGATCGAGTCCAAATACAGTGGGTACCTGTTCTTAGGGCTCACCTAACTGTTCGGCGAAAGGGCGTTGTCCTCGTCCTCGTCCCCATCCAGGAGCTCGGCCGCACGCGAGCCGTAAGCGCAATCGTCCGCCAGGGGCGTGCCAGGCGGAGTCTTGGAATCAAGAGGGGCAAAGAGATCGTCGACGTCGGTTTCTGTGAGGGGCATCAGTCCCTCGGCGTTGCCCAAGATGGTGTCGGCTAAATGTCGCTTCTTTTTTTGAAGAGCCAACATGCATTCTTCGACGCTTGAGGACGCTATCAGGTTGTAAACAAAGACCGGCTTCTTTTGACCAATTCGATAGGCGCGATCGGTTGCCTGCATTTGAGCGGCGGCATTCCACCAAGGATCATAGTGAATCACCGTATCGGCTGAGACAAGGTTTAGTCCGGTTCCCCCTGCTTTGAGACTGATCAAAAAAACGTCCACTTGATGAGCTTCAAAATCGTCCACTAATTGTTGACGATTATTGCTGGAGCCTGTGAGACATAAATATTTAATACCTCGCTCCTCTAGCCCTTTGCCCAATAGACCTAACATGCGTGCAAATTGTGAGAAGACAAGAATGCGCCGCTTTTCTTTAAGTTGAGCTTGTAAGAGTTCAAAAAACATTTTGCACTTAGCCGACTCTTTTACTGAACGTGCTGAGTCGACTGGCACAAGACGAGGATCGCAGCAAACTTGGCGCAGTTTCATGAGGGCATCGAGTATTGTTACCGCGGAGCCAGCGATACCTTTGCGTGCAATAGCGCTGCGAACGTCAGCGTCAGCAGCCAAGCGAATACTTTCGTACAGGTCGCGCTGCTCTCCAATGAGGTCGACGGATCGTACAAGCTCGGTCTTAGGGGGGAGGTCTTGAGCAACTTTCTCTTTCAGACGCCGCAAAATGAAGGGAGAAACCCGTTTTCTGAGCACCAAGAGCTGCTCTTCGTTGCCCTGTTTTTCTATGGGGTCGCGAAATTTTGCTTTAAACTCCTGGGCTCGCCCCAGGAGACCAGGGTGGGTAAATTCGAAGAGCGCCCACAATTCACCCAGATTATTTTCTACAGGAGTGCCCGAAAGCGCGAGGCGATGGCGTGCTGAAAGGCTACGAACGGCCGTACTCGCCTGGCTTTTTGCATTTTTTATCGCCTGAGCTTCATCGATGATCACGTAGTGAAATTCTCTGTCGGTCAGTGGCGTGAGATCACGAATCAAGACGGGGTAGCTCGTGATGATGATTTCGTTTTTTTCGAACTGGCTGACTAAACGATGACGTTTTGGTCCCGTGTAAACTAAAACGCGTAGATGGGGAGCAAATTTTTCCATCTCGCGTTTCCAGTTACTAGTTAGGCTGGTGGGTGTCACAATTAGACTAGGAATATCCATGCGTCGCGCCTCTTTTTCGCGCGCAAGGAGGGCGATTGTCTGCAATGTTTTGCCTAGCCCCATATCGTCGGCCAAGACCCCGCCCACCCCGGCGTCACGCTTGTGCTCAAGCCACATCAAACCTTCATGTTGATAGGGGCGAAGCTTTGCGCGCAATGCAACGGGCTGAGGAGACCAAGAAGGACCCTGACGAATTGTTCGTGCCCTCTCTAGCCAATCGTTTCCGGAGAGCCAGTTGAGGCTGTCTCCGGTTTCGGAGAATGCCTCATCAATGTCTCCCAACTCTTCGACGCGCGCTATGGGCAGGGGAAGATCGTCTCGTGCCTTCCCGTCAAGAGGGTAGAGGTCGGAAAGAACCTTAAGAATTCGTTCGAGACGCTCCCAAGGAACAACTACGTAGCGCCCGTCACCTAGGGGAACCCCTCGAAATTTTGAAGGGCAATGGGCCAGGGACTCAAATGTACTGCCGTCCGCCGATTGGTCGAGCATTTCTATGAGTGACGGCACCAGATTGTAGGGCCGCCCGTTTATTTCTATGCCAAACTCGACCGTAAACCAATCGAGTTTTTCGTCGGTATCGACAGTGCCGTACCAAGGGGTACTGGGCCCGAGAGTAGGAAAAGGAAAGGACGAATCTACCTCGACCTGAAAACCATGCCGTTTGAGTTCGGGAACGGCATGCCCCGCGAAGGAACAACCTACGTGCACCTCTGCGGCGAGGGTGATCATATAGTTTGCCTTTGAGTCGTAGTCGGGCAGAAGACCCTCTACGTGTTCTATTTCGACAGCACCAAAGCTCTCCAGTAGACGAGCCGCCTGGCTCTCTGCAGCTCGGTTTCTCTGGGATTCATCCAGAGGACATTCTGCAAGAAAATCGGGATCTCCAGCTGGGACACGAATTCCGTCGTAGTCAAATTCTAAGATGGCGACGGCAGCTTCGGTTTCACGTTCGCCATCGCTCTCTTCTAGAAGAACGGTCTCCCCCGTAAGACGTAGGTGCGGGGTGCACGAAGAGGGGGTGAGGGGCTCGGTCACTAGGCGTCTAGAGCAGAGATTTTAAGCACTTTCAGCCTTGTATTTCTCGAAAAAACTCTAATCGTCTGGCCCCCCCAAAATAAGCAGGAGAGCCTACATATAGTTGGGAGAACCAGCGTTACTTTGCTGCCCCTTGGAGTGGTCGGGCCGTACTCTTAGGGATAGGACGACGAAAACATCGCACGCGAAAGGGCTCCGTGTTGAGGCGCGTAGGTGTCCTTGTAGTCCTCGTGGGCTAGCTGAATCATCAGCTGTGCTTCGTCGCAGCCATAGACCTCAGCAATTTCGCAGGGACTAGTTTTACCAGGCTGCTGCTTGTAGGTGATGAAATAATGCTTGAGGCGCTCGATGAATGTTGGAGGACAGTCCGTAACGTCTTGCCAATTTCCAAAGGCTGGATCTTGTTTCATGACAGCGATGAGCTTGTCGTCCGCCTCGTTGTTGTCGAGCATGCGCAGCCCGCCAATCACGCGAGCGGTGATGAGAATATTACCATGAGGAATTGGTCGTTCGGAGACGACGCAAATATCAATGGGGTCGCCGTCTCCAAATATTCCAGTTCTACCGGTGGTTTCCATACATCGTTTGGCAACTCGCTCGGCGCAAAGAGTTTGGGGCACTAGCCCATAAGGAAAGGGGCAAGTATTCGAGTAGGCTTGGGGTCGGTCGACCATGAGTAAGCCCGAGTCTTTATCAAGCTCGTACTTGACCGTGTCCGTGGGGACAACCTCAATATAACAACTTACTCTGATAGGGGCATCTGCCCCAATATGGACCCCATGCCACGGATGTGCCTGAAAGAGGTGAGCCTGGTAGAGCCCTCCAATCACATTGCGAATGGTTCCAGCGCCGGTGGAGGGAGGCTCTTCGTCGTCGAATCTATCGTCGTCCATCATTTGCGGAGCGGAGACTGGGGCCATCTGCCCTTCATGACAAGAGACAATAGCAATTCAATGAGCGTTTGTTCGTTTCATTTTTCAATTGCTAGAAATTAGGCCCAAGAAAAGCGACTTGTAGAGAATTATACCCATTGCTCGAAAACAAATTGCACTATGTAGGGAACCAGCAGCGCGCCATCGACCCTCCAAGCGACAGCTGTACGGGAGGTCGTTTCGTTGACTCGATGACTTGAAATCAAGAGCAGAACCCCCAGAAAGAAGAGGGAAGCAGCCGTATTTACCTGATAGGCGGCCTTTAGGGGGCCGATCGTCGTAAAACCAATCAAGAGCGAAAAAAGCATTCCAGCTAGGCAGAGAACTGTGCAGAGGCGTTTCGTCGAATCAAGACCGCGAAGGGAAGCTTGGGTCGGCACATCGTTCAATTTATCCACCTGACGATCGGGAATATCAAATAGAAAGGCGTTTGCGGTACAATAGAGCGCCAAGGTGATGATGAGAAGGCTGAACGCAGGCCAAAAGACCACAGGGCTGCGGCTGAGAATTGGTACGATCACAACGGCCACAGCCACCGCCACGCCCACGAAAGGGGCTTTGAGCCCCGCAATTTTCTTGAGAGAGGTTCGCTTGCGACCCCAGGTGAGCGGAATTGCGTAAAGGGCGCTGAAGATAGCTCCGCCGAGGGCGATTGTCCTTGCCAGGGCAGGTAATTGGATCAAAAAATAGAAGAGTGCGGCGCAGGAGAAGGCCGTGAGCGTGAGGTGAACTTTGCGTCTGCGTGCCTTGCCAGCTCGCGGAGCGTCCAAAGTGCCGTCTAGATTGTAGAGCGCTAGTGTGGAGAGGAAGACCACGAAAAAAGGCGCATTGGACGTAAATACATCTTTTTCGCTTAGGGAGCCTTCAGTGAGAGCACGGTAGGAGAACACTGAAAGCCCCGTGACACAGCCCGCTACCCAGAGCCGCAGTTCGATACCGAGCTGGAGGGTACTTTTAAGAAAGTTTGTGGAACGCTTTGGGGTCGAAGAGTTCCACGCGTGAGGAGTGGAGCTCAACACTTTTCCCACTCGATGCATTCAAGAACTGGTACGCCCCACGCTTTCATTTTCTTGTGGCCCGTGAGTCGCAGGGGACATTTATGGGCGATCTGTTCGTAGTCGTAGAGGCCGTGCCAAGGATTGTTGGCGAGGAAGCGAAAGAGCACGAGGGGGGGCAGATAGTAAAGGTATTGCAGTAGGCGAAAAGGAAAAAACGGGGAGGGGGCTGCAAAATCGATGCTCAAGAGGCGACCTCCTTTTCTCACTTGTTTGCTCAAGCACTGCAGGGCGTTCGCAACCTGGTCTTTTGAAAAAGTATTGAGAAAAAAAGGGGCGACAACTAGGTCAAAGTTGCCTTTTGTTTCTGCAGAAAGAGCGTCGCCATGGACGAAATTTGCGTTCAAGCCCGCCTTTTTGAAACGCTCTTCACAACGACCTAACATGCTTCGAGAAAGTTCGACTACGGTGATAGTAGCCCCACTCTGAGCCGCCAAAACGCATTCGGCACCTGTACCGGCGCCTGCGTAAAGAATGCGCGCCGAAGGAGAAATGGACCCGATATGCTCTCTTTTTGCCCGGGAAATTCCCCCCCCGGTATAAAGCGCCCCCAAAACGTCATAGAGGGGAGCTATAAGATCGTAAGACTTGAAAGACCCCGGGGAACTATTGTTTTTCACAGGCGTAGTCGCCAAAGAAGATTGCCTCACGAGTGCATGAAACAATCACCTCTTCAGACGTCGCAAGCTGAAAGCGAAAGGTTTGAGCAAAAGGTGTTCGTTCGAGTCGTGTCATGGTCGCCTTACAACCAGGACAAGCGCTTTCTTGAGCACTGCTTTGCACCATTTCGTTGTCTCCGTAGACATTGATCATACCTAAGACGGAGAGGACCATGACGACTAGCCATACAATTGGACGAACTTTATTGCTCATATAGATCTATTCTCTCTCTTCTTTTGGCGCGAGCGCCTACTTGGGAGTACTGGCCATTTCTAGCTCGTAGAAGGGTAAGGGTAATTCTCGGGTCCACCAAAGTCCTGCGCCTACCTGGTGAAAATGTTTCATCAGGATGCCTTTGTAATAGGAGCCGTTTCGAATGAATACATTGCCGTCGGTGCGCTCTTTGTCGGTTCGCTCACGCAAATCGAGTCGAGTGGTGATCTCGGCGTAAAGCAGGCCGCCGCACATAGCTGCGAGATTTGCCACAGCGGGAGCGACGTCAGGATCAGGTAAGTATTGCAAAACACCTTGGCATACCACCAAGTCGTGCTGTTTTCGGTCACGCCAACGCCCGATGTCCTTGTTGAGGTAGCCGTGCTCTTTGCACATTACTTTACTCACCTCGGTTCCGGCGTACTCGGCGTCTTTTGCGTTCTTGGCGACCCAACGCTTCCATAAGCCGATACCAGCTCCGATGTCGAGCACACTGGCGATCTCTATGCCGTTGTATTTGGCGAACTCAAACACAAATTTTGCCAGGTGGCCGTGTTCTTCGGGGCTTATCACCCGAGTCTCGGGCGAAAGGTAGTATTTGTCGTAGTAGGCTTGGTCGAATTGGTCGTGGAGAGCCATGTTGGGTAAGTATAGCAGCGGATGACCCAACTGGGGCTGCCAAATGTCCTTGAAAGCACGATTGGCTGAGGTCCCAATTATCTGTAGCAACTCCTTTGGCTATATAATTGGCGCAACAGGCTCTGCTGGCAAACTCGCCGAAGAGCTGTATACAGCGGAACCAAGATTTATTCTCCCCCAGAGGGCCCCGTCTTAGGGCGCGGAGATCAGGGGGAGAGCACGCATCAACGTGCTTAAAGATGACGACACATCGGCGATATTTCGTCGCGCCCAAGGACCCATACTATCATGAATCAGCTACTAAAAACCCAGATGCCCACCGTTGAAGGAAAAACTTACCGCGTAGCCGATATGGCTCTGGCTGACTTTGGCCGCGCCGAAATCGAAATCGCAGAGAATGAGATGCCCGGTCTCATGAAGTTGCGTGAAGAATTTGGCGCTTCAAAGCCCCTTAAAGGAGCGCGCGTAGCGGGCTGCTTGCACATGACCATTCAGACGGCAGTGTTGATCGAAACCCTCACTGCTCTTGGCGCTGAAGTCACCTGGACCTCCTGCAATATCTATTCGACGCAAGATCACGCTGCTGCCGCAATTGCGTCTACCGGCGTTCCCGTTTTTGCATGGAAAGGAGAGACTGACGCCGAGTACGATTGGTGCCTCGAAAAGCAGATCTTCTCTTTTGAAGGTGGCAAGGGCCCCAACATGATTCTCGACGATGGCGGCGATCTCAGCATTTGGATTCATGAGAAGCATGCGAATCTCTTCGAAGGCGACGATCCCATTCGTGGGCTCTCCGAGGAGACCACAACAGGCGTGCATCGTTTGTACGATATGTTCCGCGACAATAAGCTCAAGTGCCCCGCGATGAACGTGAACGACTCGGTAACCAAGAGCAAGTTTGACAATCTCTATGGTTGTCGCGAGTCATTGACCGACGGAATCAAGCGCGCCACCGACGTTATGTTCGCTGGAAAAGTCTGCGTTGTGGCTGGTTACGGCGACGTCGGCAAAGGGTGCGCTCAAGCAATGCGTGGGCTGGGAGCCCGTGTTCTCATCACCGAGATCGACCCCATCTGCGCTCTTCAGGCAGCAATGGAGGGCTACGAGGTTGTAACGATGGACGTGGCAGCTCCTCAGGGTGATATCTTTGTAACCGCTACGGGCTGCTGCGACGTCATAGCCGGTAAACACTTGGCGGTGATGAAGCATGAGACGATTGTATGTAACATCGGTCATTTTGATAGCGAGATTGAGATTGCATATCTTGAGGGTCGTGAGGACATTCAAGAGGTCAACATCAAGCCCCAGGTGGATCACTTCGTATTCCCCGACGGCAAAAAGCTCATCGTTCTAGCTCGCGGTCGTTTAGTAAATCTTGGTTGCGCAACTGGTCACCCCAGTTTCGTAATGAGCAATAGCTTTACCAACCAGGTGCTTGCTCAAATTGCTCTCTGGGGCGAAAAGATGCCAATCGGCGTGCATCTTCTTCCCAAGAAGCTCGACGAAAAGGTCGCGGCTCTCCACTTGCCCAAGTTAGGAGTTACTCTCGACAAACTGTCTTCTAAGCAGTCCGAGTACCTCGGTATTCCCGTCGGTGGCCCCTTCAAGCCCGAGCAGTATCGCTACTAAGAGCATCTGCTTTTCGTTCTCAAAAAGGGTTTCTGCAGACGATGCGGAAGCCCTTTTCGTCATTTTGCGGTCAGGGCTGCCAGGTGAGTCAAAAAATCTGCCCCGTTCGGGCTCTCGAACTCAATCGGGCGGCTGTGGTGCAGCACACCCCATGTCACTTTTGCGCCCCCCCTATTTGAAGCCAATGTTGTGAGCTTTGTCGATCTGTGGGACGAAGAAACATGGGGACAGAGAAACAGACAGGCAAGAGCACCCAGGGGGGCAGAGCCCTGCTCTTAGAGCCTTTTGCACCACCCTGCCCCGGCCTTTTGCAGGCGAAGGTGAGGTCGGTGAGACCTTTTCCGGAAAAAGGCCTCGGTTCAGCTGGTTTAACATCGCGTCTTGTCCTCTTTGGCCGTCCAATACTGATGCGACGCGCTCTACGACGCTTCAAATTGGCCGGTAGGTGGGGTGTATTGCTGACTAGTTTCGTGGCAATTGCGTGCAGCTCAGGAGGTTCCTGCGCCTCCCAAGTAGCTGTAGAGCAAGCTTTGACTCCTCGGGACGACTCAGCAAAGGACACCGTAAGCAATCCTAGTATGCCGGGTATTTTAGGCGCCGACAAAAATTTGGACGAGGCTTTAGGCAAAGCTCTCGTGAAGAAGGGGCCAGCCTATCAGGCTCGCACTCATCATCGCAATCCAGAGGGAGCGCCCCTTTTTACGAATCGTCTCATCTTACAAACGAGCCCGTATCTATTGCAACACGCGCACAACCCCGTCAATTGGTTTGCCTGGGGTAAAGCAGCATTTGAGCAAGCAAAAAAATTAAAAAAGCCAATTTTACTCTCGATTGGTTATTCGACGTGCCATTGGTGTCACGTGATGGAGGAAGAGTCATTTGAGGACTTGGAGATAGCCTCCTTCATGAACAAACACTTTATTTGTATCAAGGTGGACAGAGAGGAGCGTCCCGATATAGATGATATCTACATGAGTGCAGTGCGTGCTCTGAGTGGGCGCGGCGGCTGGCCCATGACCATCATGATGACGGCCGACAAAGACCCGTTTTTTGGGGGGACCTACATTCCGGCAAGGGATGGCGACAGAGGGGCGCGCACCGGTTTTTTAACGCTCCTCAAGAAAATGAGTCAAGAATACGCCAGCGATCCATCGCGGTTGGTCGCTTTGGCTCAGGCCACAAGTCAAAAAATAGAGGCCGCCTCAGCGCCCCAGCGTCCGGGCTCGGTTCCGGGGGCTCGGACACTGAACGCCGCGGCGCGAAGCTACATGCGCTCTTTGGACATGAGGGAGGGTGGGTTTGGTCGCGCCCCCAAGTTTCCCCGTCCAGCTAGCCTCGACTTCTTGATGCGAGAGGCTCACGCTTTATGGCTCACTCAGCCTCAGTTGCGACAAAAACTATTGCAGGGGGTAAATCTCACCCTGAGTAAAATGTCAGGCGGAGGCATTTTTGATCATGTGGGTGGAGGATTTCATCGGTACTCGACCGACGATAAATGGCTCGTTCCTCATTTTGAGAAGATGCTTTACGACAATGCCCAGCTTGTCTCGGCCTACCTGGATGCGTTTCTGATCACCCGTGACAAGAGATACGCGCAGACGGCACGAAGAACCATTGAGTATATTTTGCGTGAAATGCGCTCGCCCGAGGGCGCATTTTATTCAGCGACTGACGCCGATAGCTTATTACCCTCGGGAGAAATGGAAGAAGGCTATTTCTTTACGTGGACACTAGAAGAAGTTGCCGAAGTGGTGAGTCCGCTAGAGGCACGGGCCATTAATCACTATTATGATTTGAGTATCGGGGGAAATTTTGAGCAACGAAATATTTTTCATACGCCTGATAGCCTCAAAAATGTCGCTAAGAAACTGAATATAGCTTCAGAAAAACTCTCACAATTACTCAAAAGTGGGCGCGAGAAGCTCTATGTCGCTAGAAAAAAGCGCGTTCCGCCAGGTCTTGACGATAAGATTCTTACGTCATGGAATGGTTTGATGATTGGTGCCCTCGCTCAGGCCGCGCGAGTACTGGAAGAGCCTCGGTACTTAGATGCTGCAAAAAAGGCAGCCAACTATCTTCTTAGTCAGGCAAAAAACGAAAAAGGCGAGGTGCTTCGTAGTACAAAATTGGGCATTTCTCGCCAGCCCGGTTTCTTAGACGATTACAGCTTTTTTATAAGTGGACTCTTAGAACTCTTTGAAGTGAGCGCAGATCCTCATTACCTGAGAGCGGCGCTCAACCTTCAAAAACGCCTAGATTTAGATTTTTGGCACGAAGGATCTGGCGGCTACTTCAAGACAGGAAAGAATTACGAAGAATTATTGGCGCGAGACAAACCAATCTACGATGGCGCGGAGCCCTCTGGAAACTCTGTGAGCGCCGAAAATCTATTGCGTCTTTCAAATATTACCAGCGAAGATCATTACAGAAAGCGTGCCGAAGAATTGTTTTCGGCCTTTTCTCTCAATCTAACGCGTGGGACGGGCTCTCCTCGCATGCTCTCCGCTCTTTTGAGCTATCTCAATACGCCTTTGCAACTTGTGCTCATTGAGGGGGAGAACGACTCTACTCCAGCTTCGCCCGAGAGTACGTTTGAGCAAATAAGAGGAGCACTTTCGATGGTGTATGCGCCCAATACCCTTTGTCTCTTCATGAGCGAAGCGGCTGCAAAGGAGGGCGCCCAAACTATAGGTCTATTGCGGGGCAAAGTAGCTCTTTCTAAAAAAACCACCGCCTACCTTTGCGAACGGGGTCATTGTGAGTTGCCCGCGCGTAATTGGGCAACCCTGAGAAGACAGCTCGCAAAGAAAGGAATCCAACCTATCTCGCAGACTCTGTCTCCTTGAGATTCGATGGGTGCCATCGCTTCATGTGAGTTTTTTTACGAACTACAATGGTGATTCGGACGTGGCGCCCGGTCCTGAGGCCCCTCCACTCATCATGAATGTGAGCATTTGTGACGCTGAGACCCCTTCCAAGATTTCAACTTGGTCTTTGGGTACCGCAAGAACCTGCCCTCCGATATTATATGCTTGAGGAATATAGACCGCGACATGACCTGGCATAGAAAACGCGGCCAATTGATCGCGAGTGAGAAGCCCCATGATTCTGGTATCGCTTTCTGGTGAAATACGGACCGAAACGGGGGTTCCTCCACTGGTTTTGTCTCCTACAAAGGTCTCTATGAGATCGCGTATTGAGGTATAGAGCAATTTGATAAACGGAACACGAGCCATCACCTTGTCGAATAGCCAATAGAGTCGCCGGCCGATGACATTCGAGAGCAGAAAACCAATAAGAGTAGGGACAGTAAGGGCCACAACTACGCCAAAGCCGGGAATCGTTGTGCCCAAGAGCGTATCCGCCCAAGTGATGATCGCCCAAGTGATATAAATAGTAGCGGCCATTGGAATCAGGGCTAAACATCCCCGGGCGAAATATGCGATGATACGACTCATGGCCCCATGTTGACTCTGCTGAGACACGAAAGGAAGCGTTGTAGGCTTTTAGCGGATTATTCCTTTCAATAGGGCAAACTGTCCCATCGCGGCGTTGATGGCTACGCCGGTTTGCAGGGGGCCTGTTCCTAAGTCGACTCGTGAGTATCCGGCTTTTTCCCAGCTAAGGAGCTCTTCTTTTACGAACCCTCCTTCGGGGCCAAAGGCAAAGAGCGCTGCTTTTGATTCGGCGTTCTTTAGGGCGTGGTTGAGGCGGAGATGCCCCCCCGGATGAAAGAGTATACGCTGGGTTGCATTGGAAAACTGTTGGGGTTCGACGTCCTCTACAAAGCGCCGAAAGCTATCGACTATGCGGATCGAGGGAAGCCAAGTTTGTGCACCTTGCTCGCACCCAAGCCATAGATCTTCTTTTAATCGCTCCGGAAAAAGTCGGGGCGAGGAAAAGTAGCTTCGCTCAACGCGCCAGGCGTTGATGAGAAATATTTGATGGACGCCAAAGCTAGCCAAGGCGGAGACAATACGCGAGAGCGCCTTGGGGCGCGGCAGGGCGAGGGCAATGGAGAGGGTGGGGGGCGTCTCGGGATGAAGCTCACCTAGGCTGATGTCTATTTTATCGCCGTCGATTGCGAGAACGGAAGCGCTGCACTTTCCTTCGTTGATGACTCCAGCACGAATTGTCGAGCCGGGCTTTACCTTGAGCACCTGCAAGCAATGTTTTGCCTGGCGCCCCTCTAAGGTGATCCTCTTTTGGGATACTTGGCTTTGATCGACAAGGAGCAGGTTCACGGACGACTATGACTAGGTTTTGAGGCTGGCTGAGCTTTTTCTGTGCGACGATAGCTGCCAATAATCTTAGCCAAGCAATCTATTTCTTTCATTTTGTCTAATGCCTCCTTCAGGGGAGATTCTAAACGATGCCCCTCAAGATCGACAACAAAGGCATATTCCCACCGTTGGCCAGGTAAGGGGCGTGACTCAATACGGGTCATATTGACGCCGGTCTGGTTCAATATACTCAGGACTTTGAGCAGTGCTCCGCGCTCATGAGGGGCGGTGAAAACGAGGGATGTTTTGTCTCTGCCCGTAGGTGCATGATCGTGCTTGCTGATACAAAAGAAACGCGTGGTGTTGCTCTTTTCGTCAGAGATATTCTCTTGAAGAATATTGAGACCGAGGGCGTCCCCAGCGAGATGTGTGCCAATTGCAAGGACCTCTTTGTCTTTTGAAGCGATGATAGCGGCCGAAGCGGTGGATATGCAGGACTCGCGGGGCACTTGGGGGTAATTTTTGTCCAACCATTTTCTACATTGAGCAAGGGGTTGGGGGTGGGAGATTATGCGCCGAATATGATTCGTTTGGCCATCGGGGTGCATCATCAAACTATGACAAAGTTCCATATCGAACTCGCGCTCGATCATAGGACTTCGATTGATGAGACAATCAATCGTTTCTCTTACTACTCCTTCGGTCGAATTTTCTATGGGGACGACACCAACATCGCAACGTGCGTTTTCAACAGCCTCAAAAACACCAGTTTTTGTTAGCTCCGCAATATAGGTAACGCTAGGACCGTAAATGAGGCGTGCGGCCATATGAGTATTTGTATTCTCGGGGCCAAAGTAGGAGACAACGAGAGGGGGAGTTTTAAGAGGGGGCACTATATTTGCCTGGTGCTCAGTTCATGATCTCTGTGAGGGCCTGTAATTTCATAGCCAATGCCATATCACCCTCAATTTGGAGTTTGCCGGCAAAGAAGAGATCTTGTCCTTGGGTGCGCCCCTCCAGCATGTCCACGTAGTCTTGGCTGGTCATTTTAATGGTACAGGCAGCGTCGCCCTCACCCTCGGTGATGCCAGGGGAGGAGTTGAGTGCCACAATCCATGTTCCGCCGCCATCGCCCTCCAGAATAAACTTGTAGACCGCACCGACTGCACTGGCTTTATCACGGTTCTTCTCGATGGCTTTTTTGGCTTCGAGCATTTTTTCTGCGGCTGTGGTCATGAGGTCAACTTAGGCACGAGCAGTAAACAAGTACAGAGCCAAGAAACTGCCTTTCATGAGCTTTTGAACGAAAAAACGCCCGCTCCAGGGGAGACGGGCGTCTAATGAGGGACCCCTAAAATTCAGGGTATCTTAAACAATCAAGGGATTGAGCGTTCGTCGTAGCCGGTGAAAATTTGACGGGGACGAGCAATCTTCTGCTCTTTGTCCTGAATCATTTCTTCCCACTGAGCTAACCAGCCCACGGTACGAGGAATGGCAAAGAGCACGGTGTACATCTCGACGGGAATCTTGAGAGCCTCGTAGATCAGACCGGAGTAGAAATCGACGTTGGGGTAGAGCTTACGCTTGACGAAGTACTCATCTTCAAGAGCAATGCGCTCCAGTTCGAGAGCAACGTCAATCAAAGGATTACGCTCTCCAACGATTTCGAATACCTTATTTGCGAGGCCTTTAATGACGGTGGCGCGAGGATCGTAATTTTTATAAACGCGATGGCCGAAGCCCATGAGACGGGTGCCAGCGCTTCCGTCTTTTACGCCCTTCATGAAGCCAGCAACCTTGTCTACGCTGCCCAGTTGCTTGAGCATCTTGAGGACCGCCTCGTTTGCTCCACCATGGAGGGGACCGTAGAGCGCGCCTGTTGCGCCAGCGATTCCCGAGTACGGATCGGCGTGAGAGCTGCCAATGCTGCGCATCACGTTTGCAGAACAGTTCTGCTCATGATCTGCGTGTAGAATAAAGAGTACGTCGAGAGCTTTTACGATGTCGGGGTGGGGAACATAGTTTGGATCGCCGCCCTTCTTCAACATATTCAGAAAGTTGGCCGAGTAGCCCAAGCTAGGATCGGGGTCGACAAACTCCTGTCCCTGGCTGTGGCTGTAGCCCCATGCTGCAAGGGTGGGCATTTGTGCGATCAGACGAGTGATGTGCTTCTTTCGAACCTCGGCGTTGTGAACGTCTTTTGAATCGGTATTGAAAGTTCCGAGGGCACCCACCATCGAAATCAAGCGACCCATGGGATGGGCATTGGGCTCAAAAGCTGGAATTAGTTTGCGAAAGTTCTCTGGAACGGCGCTATCGGCGGCAATTTCTTTTGCCCAAGTTCCTACAGACTCTTTGCTGGGGAGCTCGCCATCGAGAATGAGTTTTGCGCATTCCAACCAAGTTGTTTTTTCGGCGAGTTCATTTACGGGGTATCCTCGGTAGCGGAGAATACCTTTGCCGCCGTCAATAAAAGTCACGGCAGAGCGACAAGAGGCGGTATTGGTGAATGCGGGATCATATCCCATCATGCCAAAGTCGTCGTCGTTGACCTTGATTTGACGAAGATCGATTGAACGGATCGTGTCGTCCGTGATCTCGATCTCGTAGGTCTTCTTGGTGCGATTATCGGTGATCGAAAGGGTGTCGTTCGACATTCTTGTCCTCGTGCTCGTAGCTCGTGCGTTGAAAAATATATTTGGCCGCCACGCCCAGCAAATGCTGTGCATTGGTCTGACCAACCAGGCGCAAGGGTTGTCCCTCCGAACTGACCATCTTGCAAGCCTTTCTGCTTACCCAGAACGCGCAATTTGTTGCCCCTTCTGTGTTTCTGATGGCATGGCGAGAGCCATGGGTCTGAAAGCGTCCATGGTTGGGTTCGCACCAGCAGTTTTTTCCTCCTTCGGGCTGAGCGCTCGGAGAGCGAGTCATTGTCTTCTCGTCAGCGTCTCCCTTTGGGGCTGCGGAGAATCTTCACCTTTGAGTGACAGAGAAGACCCGCCGGCGCTGCTTCACTCGATGATGGCGAGCACGGCGTACGGTGTGGCCGAGGGCAAGTGGTCACAATTTCCGGTGCCTCCCGAGGGAAATCCTTCACTGGCACCTACTTCCCTAGTCACCCCAGTGTATGCCGCCCCTCTGAAAGAGGCCAAACCCATCGGATACCTGCGCTTGGGCGAAAAGGTAGCCCGGTCCGTCGAGCCGGTTTCCACGGCCGGCTGCGAGGGCGGGTGGTACGCAGTGCGCCCGGTAGGTTTCATTTGCCAGGACCATAATTCTACGCTCAAGATGGATCACCCCCTAGTTCGGGCTTTTCCACGGGGAGCAGACCGTTCCCAGCCGATGCCTTATCGCTATGGATTTTTACGATCCGTCGCGCCGAATTACTTGCGGGTGCCTTCAACTGCCGAGCAGCAAAAATACGAGTTACGTCTCGCCCGACATCTTCGGAACTATAAAAAACTCACTAAAAAGTGGGATAAGATGAATTTTGGGGCTAACGATGTGCCCCTTTCGGTGACTGGTGCTGCCAGTGGCCCGGTTCCGGAATACACAGCGTTACCCACTCTCAATGAGCGCTATGGGGGAAACGGGGACGACTCCACGCCTTGGTGGTTGGTAAACGAACGTCGCGTCCCCAATTTTTCAAGTTTTAAGGCACCGGGTTACGCGGTCATTGCCGGACGCATCAAGCGTCACGCTGGGCTGGCCATTGTGGGCTCCTTTGTGTCAGGAAAAGAAGCACAAAATCGACGCTTTGCGGTGGCGGTAGATGGTCGCTTAATTCCAGCCGATAAAATCAAGGCCAATGGTGGCTCGACTTTTCATGGCGAAGAATTGGGGAAGCTGACTTTGCCGGTCGCGTTTCCATGGCGTGAGGGCTCTCGCTCGTGGAAGTTGACGGGTAATTCTCTCAACAAGAGTGAAAAGCTAGAGATTAAAAAGATGGTCCCTCTTACTGGTCGGGTGCGCAAATCACGTGGTGTGCGCTTTGTCGAAACGAGGGACGGCGCTTGGTTGCGGTCTAAAGACCTAAAAGTAGCTCCTCAGCCTTCAAAACTACCTTGGTTTGCAAAAAAGGGAGTGCGCTGGATTGATATTAGCATTTTGAGTCAAACGTTAGTTCTTTACGAGGGACGGAACGCTCTTTATGCGACGCTGATTTCCACCGGGCGTGACGGCATGGGGGATCCGCAAAAAACACTGAGTACCCCTACCGGCACCTTTAGAATCTACCAAAAACACGTAACCACTACGATGGATTCTACTGTAGCGGATAGTGAATTTGAGTTACGAGATGTACCTTGGGTCATGTACTTCAAGGGGGGATACGCCCTGCACGCAGCCTATTGGCATGACGATTTTGGTAGGTTGAGGAGTCACGGCTGCATCAACTTGGCGCCAATTGATGCACGCTACGTTTTCAACTTCTCCTCACCTGATACTCCCGAACATTGGCATGCCTCCTATTCGGGGGAGTCCTTTGGCGGAGGAACTATCGTACATATTCATGGCTGAGCAGGCCCTGGGGCTCGCCCCCCAACTGATAGTGTGTGAATAGGGGAGCGTTTGGGCTCAGGAGACTCATTGAACGTCAAAAATCTTTGTAACAATGACAGGATCTCCACCAAAAGCGGGAACTGATGTGGTGAGAAATAGATCCACCACGCATCTGCCGACCGTTGTATCGTGAAAAGGTTTTGAAACGAGAACCGATGTAGCCTTACCAGTGGGTTCGTAGAGAACCTCAGCGCGTCCCTTTCCCAAGGGGCCTTGAGGATCTTTGCAATTTTTAGCTAAACTGGCGGTCTGTCCGAGTACAACTCCCGCGGCCGCTTCGTCAAAAGGCGGACCAATTGCTGGACTCAGAGTGGGAGAGGTAGTTTCTTCACCAAAAATTCGTTCCACGCCTTGTTGGAAGATGTCGGGGCGAAAAATGTACGCCCCCCTTAGAACTCCAAGAAGGACGATGAAGGCGAGAAAAATCGCTGTAAGTCCGGAGCCTTTATGTGGGGCGTGAGGAAGCGAAGAAAGGGCGGACTCTCGTTCGCTGTTGGGCTCTCCAGATGATTCTTCAGGGTTTGAATCCGCGTTGAGGGGAGGGGCCTGGGTGGCGGCAGGAGCGTCAACGCTTCCATCAACTCCAGCCTGTGAAGATTCTGGTGAAGTTTTGCTGGAGTGGTCTTCAGAACTAATGGGCGTGTCCTTCGAGGCCGCCTGGTTGGCGGCTAGAGGACTGATGATTGCCGAGTCAACCATGCGTGTTTCGTCTTCGTCCTCTAGGGCCGGCATCTCCAAGGGGAGGGCGCCGGCAGGAGGAACCGAAAAGGGTAGGCCGGACGAATCCTTGTTTTCCGGAGGAGCACCAGTGGGAGGCTTGGATGGCGGAGATGGATGCGGGGGCGGAATCGACGTGGGTCTTTTAGTCGTTGCCCCGGACGCCTTGGGTGCCTCTTCGTTGGGAGCGCTGGGTGAAAGACTCGTCATGCTATCGAATGAGTCCATCGCGTCGCTGAGGTTGCCATCGTCGAAGAAACTACCCTTCTTTTCGGGGGCGGAAGCCTCCTTCTTCATCTGGTCGAAAAGATCGGGAGCGCTTCCCTGTGCTTGGCGGGAAAGAGCCGACGCTTCAGCGGCTCCTAACATCACCGTTTCGTCACTAAACGTTGGTTGCTCCTCCCTAGGGGAGTCCACTTTGCCTACGTTGGTCATTCCTACGATTTCTGGAAAATCATAGGGCGGCATCCACACATCTTTGCCTGGCTGGCACACGAGTGTGCCAGCCTCGAGCGTCCCATTTTTGTGGTGGTTCTTGACCTGGGAGAGGCTGAGCTCCTGTGTGCGCCCAGAGGGTTCGGCCACACGCCAGCGCGTGGAGAGTGGACTTACTCCGGCCTCCGAGGCGGGGACGGGCTCATTTTTGGGGCGACTTTTAACGGGCGCTTCTGTCCCTGTAGGGTCCTTGGCGGAAGGACTTTGAGCTGAAACTTCTTTACGGGGTGCATTGCTCCCTGAAGATTTGCCCTTGCTCGGGTCCTTAGGAGTGCTTGCGGTTTGTGTCGAACCGGTAATAGAAATTGATGTACCGTCAATGGGGATCGAGGTGCCACATTTCTTGCACTTCATTCGAGCGCGTTTTCCCGCGACTTTTTCGTCAGGAATATTAAATTTTGCAGTACAGGAAGAACAGCTAACGAGCATAAAACGGTCTGGCAATGAGTGCTGCCAGTCGAGCACCGAATACCATGGTCAATGGTGCAGCTCTAGGCGAATCGCTCGAAGTATTTCACAAAGGCAACTTGCGAATCACCTAGAGCTATAGCTGGCTGAGTCGTCGTCCGGATGTGAGTGACCTTCAGAGTACCAGTTCGTGGAGCGAAAGGGGAGCGAATGAGGCATGGGGGCAGCTTCTACAATTTGCAGATACACGAAAATACCCCGTATTTTGTCCAAACCGAGAGGCGCTCTACTTGGTGCTTGCCACGAGAGCTAGGGGAGTTCGAGCCCTCGTCTTTTGGGTGAGGGATTTCAAGAACTACTTGAACGAGCGGGCTAAGGTACCCGTGTCCAGACTCGAACTAATAGACTTTTTCCTCCGGCATCAGGACGGACATCGATGCGCCGAATATCATCCGGTCCGCATGCGGGCATTTGTCTCAAAAGTCGGTGAATGACGAGAGAACGGCGCGCTTCTTCTGTATTGAAAGTGTCGGGAGGCGCACAGATTCGAAAAGCGTGGACTTGTTCAATTTCGAGCTGACTTAGATTCAGCTCGGCCGTTTTTGATGCGTTAGGACTGGGAGCCTCGGCCGGGCTGGGAGGAGCTGGGCTGGCGCTGGTGACTTTGACGGGAGCCAGAGGACTGGGAGGCTTACTGTGCGCTAGAGTTTTTATGTCTTCCTCGTGGATAGCCGCCATTGTTCCTCGCCCAGGGGGGGTAAAAGAAAAAGTTAGCTCTGGAGCGCCGTCCATAGCGCGCGCCGTTTTGGGCGACGTTGCTCCCGGAGCATTCGAAATTCGATCGCCATAATGCTGGGTTGAGCGGGCTTCTGCCGAGTTGGGAAGGGGATTGAGGCTCGCGTATTCTTGCGCAATCGCTGCAAGGGTTTCGCGCCCGGCGAGTTCCTCTTTGAATGAAACGCTGGGTGCAACCGCCCGCATCCCCGGTTTTTTTGTGCCCTCGCTCACGGAGCAAGTATCGCACGCTCAGCCTACGTTGCCCACTGTCTTCCGAGTATTTTCGCCTCAAAGAGTGGGCGCAACTGGCGCGACAAACCCGAGACACCACAGTTCTCCTCTTTCCAACAAATCAAGGCGCTCTCAAACATTTGTTCGAGACGCGCCTTGATTGAGGGGGACCTGGCTCTCTTGCCTAGGCGTTGAAACGAGGATCTGCTCGATTACCCCGAGGCATTGTTGTAGTCGACATCAGAAATTTATCGATTGCCCGAGCGGCCTTTCGACCGTCAGCGATGCCCCATACAACGAGGGACTGGCCACGTTGGCAATCGCCGGCGGCAAAGACACCCTCCACGCTAGAAGCGAATGTAACGGGATCAACCCGAATATTTCCTCGTGGGTCGAGCTCAACCTCAAGTTCTTCAAGAAGCCCAGGCTTTTCTGGATGAACAAATCCCATCGCGAGTAGAACGAGATCGGCTTCAAGCTCGAATTCGGTTCCAGGAACCTGGACCAACTTACCACCTTCAAATCGAACTTCGGTACAGGTCAGGCTTGTAACCTGTCCATCTTTTCCATTGATCTTAGTGGTCATGACGCTGAACTTACGCTCCACACCTTCTTCGTGTGAACTCGATGTACGTAAGAGGAGGGGCCATTGAGGCCAAGGAGTGGTCTCCGCTCGCTCTTCGGGGGGAAGAGGCATGATCTCGAAGTTGGCGACGCTCGTGGCGCCCTGGCGATTGGAAGTTCCGATGCAATCGCTACCGGTGTCTCCACCACCAATGACCACTACTTTTTTTCCGGTGGCAAGTATAGCGACATCGTCGGCAACGGTGTCGCCTGCCACCCTCTTGTTTTGCTGAACCAAGAAATCCATAGCGAAATGCACGCCTGAGAGCTCTCGCCCTGGCAGGGGAAGATCACGAGGCACTCGGGAACCCATGGCGAGACAAATAGCGCTGAAATCAGTTTTGAGTTGCTTTGCTGTGATGTCTTTTCCGACGTCTACGCTTGTTTTGAAGAGAACACCCTCGGCTTCCATCTGCTTTACGCGACGCTCGACGAGAACTTTCTCCATCTTGAAGTCTGGAATGCCGTAAGTGAGCAGACCACCGATGCGATCGTCTTTCTCAAAAACAGTGACATCGTGCCCTGCTCGCGCAAGCTGCTGAGCGGCGGCTAGCCCGGCTGGCCCAGACCCGATCACCGCTACGCTCTTTCCGGTTTTCGTCGAAGGCGGAAGGGGAATCACCCAACCCTCTTCAAAAGCTCGATCGGCGGTGGCTCGCTCGATCAGCTTGATAGCCACGGCCTCGTCGTTGATGCCGAGAACGCAGGCAGCTTCACAAGGAGCCGGACAAATTCTACCAGTAATTTCCGGAAAATTGTTGGTCGCATGTAGAGACTCGATGGCCTCTTGAGCGAGGCCGCGATAATTCTGATCGTTCCAATCGGGGATCAAATTCCCTAGCGGACAACCCGTGTTGCAGAATGGTACTCCGCAATCCATACAACGCGCGCCTTGCTCCTTGAGGGTCTCTTGCACCACAGGAAGTTCAAATTCCTTGTAGTCCTTGAGCCGCTCCGAGGGTGCGAGCTTGTCGGGGTTCTTGCGTGTGTGCTCGAGAAAGCCTGTATCCTTACCCATGTTTCGTTCCGTATTCTTCAGTATTTTGGTTGTGTGGGTGGGGATTAATTAGGAGATTGTCCATCGGGAACGTTGATGACGCTGAGGCTATCACGACGTGCGGTAACATCTCGCCCCTGTCTTGCCGCCCGCTCTTCGAGGACGCGTCGGTATTCGACAGGAACTACCTTGATAAACTTGTCTAGGGTATTCTCCCAATCAGCTAGCAGGCCCTTGGCTCGCTCACTTTCAGTATGGGTGACATGCTCTTCGAGATACTGGGCTACAAAAGTAGCGTCTTCGGCGCTTAGCTCTTCCAACTCCACCATACCCATGTTGCATCGTTGTCGAAACGTGCCCTTTTCATCCCAAATGTAAGCGTATCCACCGCTCATGCCGGCTGCAAAGTTGCGACCAGTTTCGCCAATGCAAATCACTCGTCCACCAGTCATGTATTCGCAACCATGGTCGCCCACACCCTCGACTACCGCTGTCGCTCCACTATTGCGTACGCAAAAACGCTCGCCTGCTTTGCCACAGAAAAACGCTTTACCGCTGGTGGCACCGTAAAGGGTGGTGTTACCCACAATGATATTCTCGGCCGCGGCGAAGGTGAACCCTGGACCAGGACGCACACTAATCAACCCACCGGACATTCCTTTGCCCGTGTAGTCATTTCCCTCACCTGCGAGATGCATCGAGATGCCTCGGGTGATGAACGCCGCAAAACTCTGCCCGGCAGTTCCTTTGAACCGAAATTCAATTGAATTATCCGGCAGCCCATCAGGTCCAAATGCTCGGGCGACTTCACCACCTAGCATCGCTCCTGCTGTTCTGTTGACAGAGCGAATCTGCAATTCGACAGAAACCTTTTTGCCGTCTTTGAGTGCGGGTTGAGCCAATTTGATGAGCTCGTTGTCCAAGGAGTCCTCTAAGCCGTGCTCTTGCTCCTGCAACTTGCAAACGCCCACGCCTGGCTGAGGAATCGCAGGTGCGAGCACGTCTGTGAAATCGAGGCGCGCTGCTTTCCAGTGAAGGTCTTTTTTGACGGAGATGCGCTCAGAGTGTCCCACCATCTCGATGATGGTGCGAAAGCCGAGGCTTGCCATGATCTCACGTGCTTCTTCAGCCACGTAGAACATAAAACGAATGACGTGCTCCGGTTTACCGGCGAATTTCTTTTTAAGTTCAGGATTTTGCGTCGCAATTCCAACCGGACAAGTATTTAGATGGCATTTGCGCATCATGATGCAGCCCGAAGCGACGAGGGGCGCCGTGGCAAAGCCAAACTCTTCAGCTCCCAAAAGTGCGGCGTAGACGACATCTCTGCCGGTACGCATCTGTCCGTCTGTCTGAAGAACAACACGGCTCCGCAAATCGTTTTTGACGAGCGTTTGATGGGTTTCAGCAAGGCCAAGCTCCCAGGCGATTCCCGCATGCTTGATGGATGTGACCGGTGAAGCTCCGGTGCCCCCGTCATGTCCCGAGATAAGAATCACGTCGGCGTGCGCCTTCGCAACTCCGGCTGCTACTGTACCCACGCCGGCTTCAGCGACAAGTTTTACACTAATGCGCGCCTTGGGGTTGACCATCTTCAGGTCGAAGATGAGCTGTGCCAAGTCCTCAATAGAATAAATATCGTGGTGAGGGGGAGGGGAAATGAGGGTGACACCAGGTGTTGAATGTCTGGTTTTTGCGATGATTTCATTCACCTTATGACCAGGCAGCTGACCGCCTTCGCCTGGTTTAGCTCCCTGCGCCACTTTGATTTGGATCTCGTCGGCGTTCACCAAGTAGTGCGTGGTGACACCAAATCGTCCCGAAGCAACCTGCTTGATTGAGCTTCGACGTAGATCGCCGTTTTCGTCTGGGGTGAACCGATGAGCGTCTTCGCCGCCCTCACCTGTATTACTTTTACCGCCGATGCGGTTCATCGCGATAGCGAGGTTCTCGTGGGCCTCGGCACTAATTGAACCATAGCTCATCGCCCCGGTGGCAAATCGCTTGACGATGTCCTCTGCAGATTCAACCTCCTCCAATGGGATGGCTTTGGCGGCGGGAACTAACTCAAAAAGGGAGCGTAGCGTGATGGGGCCACCTGGCTGCTCATTTACCAAACGTGCGTACTCCTTGTACGCGTCCGGATTTTCGCGCCTGACCGCGTCCTGCATCAAGGAAATAATACTAGGACTCCATAAATGCCGCTCTCCTTGAGAACGAAAGTGGTGATCTCCTCCAACTGGAAGACGTAACTTCTCTGTTAGAGCGCGAGGATATGCGTTTTCGTGACGAACTCGGCATTCTTCGGCGATAACATCGAGATCGACCCCTTGAATACGGCTACTGGTTCCGCTGAAATAGCGATTGATGACTTCATCGGAGAGACCAACGGCCTCAAACATTCGAGCGCCGTGGTAGCTCTGCAGGGTGCTAATCCCCATCTTGCTCATCACTTTGAGCAAGCCCTTATTGATTGCCTTGATGTAATTCTTCTTGGCAGCAACGGCATCGGTGAGACCCTCGTAACTTCCCGAGGAAGTCATATCGTCGATGGTCTCAAAGGCTGTGTAGGGGTTAATGGCACCTGCGCCATAGGCAGTGAGCAGACAGAAGTGGTGCACCTCGCGAGCCTCACCCGTCTCAACAATGATGCCCACTTTCATCCTCATGCCGTTGCGCATGAGGTGATTGTGAACCGCTCCAGTCGCCAGAAGCGAAGGTACCGGAGTCATCTCGCCATTGGCTCCGCGATCGCTGAGGATCAGAAGGCTGTGGCCGTTGTGCACCGCGTGGGACGCTTGGCGACAGAGTTCATCCAAGGCTTGCTTGAGCCCGTGGGTACCGTCCTTTGCTCGAAAGAGCATGGGAAGGGTTGGGGGCATACGTTGATGGGAAAAATGCCCATGACGAAGCTTGGCGAGCTCAAGATCTGTGATGATCGGAGTCTCCAATTCTAGCTGCTGAGCATGATCGGGGAGCTCAAAGAGCACATTGCCTTCGCCGCCTACATAGGTCTTCAAACTCATGACCATTTCCTCACGGATTGGGTCAATTGCCGGGTTGGTCACCTGAGCAAAATGCTGTTTGAAGTAGTTGTAAAGTAACTGGGGCTGATCACTCAGAATGGCCAATGGAGTATCGACCCCCATGGACCCGATTGGATCGATACCCTGAGTGACCATGGGAGCTAACATGACTCGTGTGGTCTCTTGGGTGTAGCCGAACATCTGCTGGCGCTTGAGAAGAGGCTCTGCTTCTTTTTCTGCAGCTACCTTGGGCGTGGCGATGCTATCGAGAGTGATACGATTCGAGGAGACCCATTTGCCGTAGGGTTTTTGAGAAGCGACAATCTTTTTGATCTCTTCGTCATGAATCATGCGCCCCTCGTCCAAGTCGACAAGGAACATCTTGCCGGGCTCCAGGCGGCCCTGACTTGAGACATTGGCGGGATCAATTGGAAGAACACCCACCTCGGAGCCAAGAACGACCATACCGTCCTTTGTGACGGTATAACGGGCGGGACGCAGGCCATTTCTGTCCAAAATACCGCCAACTTGGCGACCGTTGGTGAACGCAAGGGCGGCTGGTCCGTCCCATGGTTCCATCAAGCACGCGTGGTACTCGTAAAAGTCACGCTTGTGTTGAGGCATATTCGGGTCATTTTGCCATGCCTCTGGCAAAAGCATCATCATCACGTGAGGAAGAGACCGCCCTCCTTGTACGAGGAGCTCTGCTACGACATCAAGAGCAGCCGAGTCGCTCATGTCCGGGGCAATAGTTGGAAGAATATGCTTGATATCCTCTCCAAAAATTTCTCCCGTGAACAATTGTTCGCGAGCATTCATCCAATCTTGATTGCCGCGTACGGTGTTGATCTCACCGTTGTGGCACAGGACACGAAATGGCTGAGCTAGCTCCCAAGTCGGGAAAGTATTGGTGGAAAAGCGCTGATGCACCATTGCCAAAGCACTGATAAAGTCCTCGTCTCGAAGATCTTTGTAGAATTGAGTCAGCTGTCCGGGAAGCAGTAGTCCCTTGTAGATAATGGTTGCAGCTGAGAGACTCGGAATATAAAATTTCGATTTTTCGCTCAGATGACTTGCACGAATGGTGCGCTCTGCCCATTTGCGAATCACAAAAAGCTTGCGCTCAAAGACAACAGAATCGTCACAAGTCGAGCCGATGAATACCTGCGATACGTGCGGTGCACTTTCTCTAGCGACCTCTCCAGGTGCTGATTCATCAACCGGAACCTCACGCCAGCCGAGTAAGCGCTGACCTGTCGCCAAGATCTTGTCTTCGAGAATTTGCCGACAGCGGTCCCGTTGGCTTCGAGCTTTCGGAAGAAACACAAGGCCGACGCCAAAACTACCTGCTTCGGGGAGTTCAATTCCTATTTTTCTGCATTCTCTGCGCAGGAATTTGTCCGGAACTTGAGTCAAAATACCGGCGCCATCGCCGGTGAGAGGGTCGCAGCCACTAGCGCCACGATGTTCAAGGTTGATGAGGATATTTACGCCAAGCTTCACGATTTCGTGGGTCTTGGTGCCATCAATATTAGCGACCATTCCGATACCGCAGGCATCGTGCTCGTAGCGAGGGTCGTATAGTCCGTCTTTGGGGGGTAGGCTCATTCGGCAATCCTGAAAGGAGGTTCCTCGCGGTGAGGAAAATCAAGTGTTCTGAAAACTTTGGTCGGGGGCTCTAGGGCGTTGGCGTTGATGGCCGCTGCGTCTTCTTTGCCGGTGGTGCACCGGCGAGTCGATGGTGCCCGGACCTGTAAAGATGCGCCTTGTCGTCAAACGGCGCTATCATCTAAGGCTGAGAGCGATTGCTGAGGTGACAAATTTGCCTCTGCAACGCCCAATGACGAATTTCGTCTTTGCGTATTGCAGGGAACTGCCAGTTTCCTCAGCTGGGTGGCGAATTGGGCCACAAAAGGCGTCAGATCGCAAGCCCTCGATGCATTCGTTCAGTAGCTAGGCAAATTGGGCCTGATCGACAGCTGTATTCTCCTGTAGAAGGAGAACTCAGCCAGGAGAGTTTCCGGTCATGTCACATGTACCTTGAAACTCGATTCCGCGGTCCATGTAAATTTGCGGCGCGTGGAGGTCCCCTGCGACCACCGCTGGCAGGTAGATCTCGATTGAATCAGTGGCATAAATATTTGCCTCTACTGTACCTCCAAGAATGATGACTTGAGCGGCATGAATTTCGCCAGTTACGGAGCTGCCCTCTCCAATGATGAGCAATTGGCCTCCGCGAATTTCACCCTCAACCTGTCCATCAATTCGGATCTGACCAGAAAACGATAAATTTCCTTCAAAATGGGTTCCTTCGCCGACGATCGCGTTGAGCTCGCACGAATTGTGGGAGCTGTTGTCCCTGGATACCCTTGGGGAGCCCTTAAGCTCCGGCGTGTGGGGTACCTGGTTCGGGGCTGAAGGGGGCAAAAAGTGCTCTTCCGAAGGGCGATGGGCGGAATTCCACCGATTTTTAGTCTCGTTCATTTCAATGAGGATCAGAAAAACGCGAATAAATTCGCCGCAGTGTCACTATGAGGAGCTTATTCTCCAAAATCTATGCAAAATGGAAGAATAGGGCTACCTCAATACTTCGTCATAAGTAAGGTCTTTTGATTTCAATGCACGAAGTAATCGACCCTATGCCCTTGCTTAGGTAACATAGAAGCACGAGGGGGAGATGAAGCAATTGATTTGTCTAAAGCAGCGGGGGGGGAACAGATGAAAGCTGGCGCGGAAGTGAATGGGGACCAAGGTTTTCCACCAAGAATATTGGTGGTCGACGATGATCCTGAAATGAGACGGACGTTAGCTCGGCTTCTCTCTAGTCAAGGCATGAATGTGCTGACGGCCATGTCTGGAGGCGAGGGGGTAGATATTCTGAAGCGGGAGCCGATTGATGTCGCTCTTGTCGATCTTCAGATGCCAGGAGTGACCGGGATGGATCTCCTCAAGGAGATAAAAAAGCAGACGATCGATGCTCATGTTATCATCATGACAGCTCATGGTGACGTCGATGTTGCCGTTCAGGCCATGCATGCAGGGGCTTATCACTTTTTAACGAAACCCTTTCGTTCTTCTGATGAAGTGGGACTAACCGTTCAAAAAGCAGTAGAGCATCGTCGTTTGCGAGATCGCAACATGGCTCTAGAGCGTCGCCTGCAACGAACCGAAAAATTTGGTGAACTGATTGGCAGTTCACAAAAGATGCATGATGTTTATGAGCGCGCAACCGGAGTGGCCGCAACCTCATCGACGGTACTCATTATTGGTGAAAGTGGCACGGGTAAGGAACTCACAGCGCGCGCCATTCACGCCCGCTCTAGTCGAGCGAATAGCCGCTTTGTCGCGGTGAATTGCTCGGCCATTCCAGAAAGTTTGATCGAGAGCGAGCTTTTTGGACATGTCAGAGGCGCTTTTACTGGCGCTACCTCGACGCGCCATGGTCTTTTCGAAAATGCCGATGGCGGCACCCTCTTCCTCGACGAAATTGGTGATCTTCCTCCCCTCGCTCAGGTAAAAGTGCTTCGCGCTTTGCAAGAGGGCGAGATCAGAAGAGTGGGCTCTGACGAGACTCGCACGGTGGATGTTCGTGTGATCACGGCGACGAATGTCGATTTACACGATCAAATTGCAAACGGTAAGTTCCGGCAAGATCTCTTTTATCGTCTCTCAGTCGTCGAGGTGTCTTTACCTGCGCTACGCGATCGCATCGAAGATATCCCACTACTTGCGTACCACTTTCTTCAAAAGCATGCGGACGTGGCCGGCTCAGATGTGCGGCGAATCAGTCCCGAAGCTTTGGCCGATCTCCAGTCGCGGTCGTGGCCGGGCAACGTCAGAGAGTTAGAGAACGCTATCCAGCACGCAATAGTTTTCTGTCGTGGTCCAACGATCACTCGTCCTGACTTACCCCAAGCAGTCGGCGGCTCGAGCGCAGTCACGAATCGACCGGCACTGCTTTCTTCAGCCCTAGCTGACTTGCCCTACCGGGTGGCCAAAGAGCGTTCATTGGAGGCATTTGAACAGAGCTATTTTACCACTCTACTCAATCGAACTGGCGGAAATGTTTCGGAGGCAGCTCGACAAGCCGGACTGGATAGATCTAATTTTCGCCGTGCCTTGCGCCGCGCCAAAGTGAGATCGTCCAATCAAGGCGGAGCAGGCGAGTCCCCCGCGGCACTGCAATCTTCGCCCCGACCCATTGCCCGAGCAACTGCCCGTCCCGCTGAGGACGAAGACACGGGGAACGATCGAGCAATCGGCTAAGATTTATCCATCATTTTTGCCTTTAGCGGGCGTCTGGGCTGGGGGAGACTATCGCCAGGTCTCGGCCTCAGCTAGAGTCCGCCGACCTCATGAGGGTTCGATTTCTTTCCCCATCGCCCATTGTCGGATCGGTCGTTTTCGCGTTGTGCACATTTGTTGTGGGAACGAGCGTTTACGCCGCAGCTGACGAACCTGTGCCCTTGCAACCGCTGGGCTCCACAGGTGAGTCCAGCATACCTTCTACCGAAGAGGTGAAGGGTAAAAGCGAGCTAACTCAGGCCCCTGAGGCTCTTGATGATTCGAAGGCGGTGATTGAATCTTCCAAGCAGGGTTCGGACAAACGAGGGGAGAAGGCCCAATCAACTACCTCCTCTTTTCACAACCCTCTTCCAATTTCCGCTCCTCAGGGGCGTATACTGAGCCTCGCGGAGCTATTAAAACTCGCCGAGGCAAACTATCCAAAGGTTCAGGAGGCGCGAGCTCGACTCATTCGTAAGCGCGGTCAGCTTTGGGAGGCTCGGACTGCTCCCTTCAGTCAGTTCAATATTGAGGGAGGGCTGGGGGTAGCTCCGACTGTTCGTGGTACCTCCACTTACAGTCCCAACTCGGACGCTGCTCTGACGAAGAACATGGCACTGGCATGGCAGGTGGGCATACGAGGTGTTCTGCCTCTTTGGACTTTTGGAAAAATTACCAGCCTCTGGGACGCCGCCGAAGCAAACGTCACCTTGGGACGCTTTGAAGTAAAAAAAGCGAAGAACGAGATAAGACTTGAGGTGCGCAGAGCCTTTTACGGGGTGCTTTTGGCTCGTGACTCTCGACTACTACTTGGAAGTGCCACAAAGCGTCTTGATGAGTATATTATTAAGTTGGCAAAGCTCGTTGAAGAAGGAGAAGGAGACGATATTGAGCTTCTCAAAATTAGGATGCAACGAGCCGAACTCAGAGCTCGTGGTTCGGGGGCCGATAAGGGAGAATCCCAAGCGCTCGCTGGTTTGCGCTTTTTTTCGGGAGTACAAGGAGCCTTTGACGTTCCCGACATACCGCTGGAGCAGATTGAGCATCAACTAGGTGATATTAGTCGATATTTGGAAGCCGCTCGGCTCCACCGTCCAGAGGTGAATATGGCGAAGGCTGGGCTCAGCGCTCGGCGAGCGCAATTAGAGCTTGAGAAGGCCAAATTTTATCCGGACTTTGGGGTCGGTTTCAATTTGGGATACACGCGTGCTCCAGAGATCACCGATCAGAGAAACCCTTTCGCGAGAGATCCAGCAAATAGAGCCAGCTATGGATTGGGTCTTGTATTCAAGTGGAATCTTGATCTTCTCCCTCAAACGGCCCGTCTTGCTCAGGCCCGTGCCCAGCTTGAAGAGGTGCGGGCGACGGAGCGCTATGCCTTAGGCGGAATTGCCGCTGAGGTTGAGGTGTCTCACGCTGAAGCCCGTGCTGCAAATGTTCGTTTGAACGCATGGGACGAGGCGGTTACCTACGCTAAGCGGTGGTTGATTCGGGTCCAACAAGGAATAGACCTTGGGGTTACCGAAGATGAAGATCTGATTGAGCCATCAAAAGCTTATGCCCTAAAAAAAGCGAGCTCGATGGAGGCATTGTTTGAATACAATGTAGCGATCGTCAAATTAGCCCAAAGCACTGGCTGGGAAGGCATGCTCGACTGACGCCCCCCTCAGCGAAACTCTTCGAAATGTGAGAAAAACGCTCCTCGTTGTCTCACACAGCGTGAAAGAATAGAGGGGACGCCGTGCGTCAACGTGTTTTACGTTGAGTGCAGGGCGCCACTCCCATGAAAGAATTGCCGATCAGTTTTTTCCCTGGCGAGAGCTGGAGGGCGCTTCCTCTTCGTCTAGGACTTTCTCAATGCTGACCATGGCGTTTCGCATCGAGTCGCTCACCATTTGAACAATGGTAGGTAGCGAGCCGCGCAATGCGTCATAATAGCGTTGCCTCTCGGTCGAATGTACGATGACAGGGGGCAACCCCGCACGCATCAACAAGATATTCATGATGAGCCGTGCGACTTTTCCACTGTCTTGGGGGAAAGGAAAAGTGCGAAGTAGATCGTAGTGGAGTCGTGATGCAACCCGGATGGTGTCTTTGAGCTTTGCGGGCTCGGGACCATGAAGCCAATCGAATGCCTGACGAATTCGCACCGCGATCTTGTCGGGAGGTGCGTAATCGTGAAAGTAGAGACGATGCTGAGGGATTTCTTTACGGTATTTTACCGATTTAAGGTCCCCTTCTTCAGGGTGTAGGAGCAGCAGGAGTCGCTTGAGAATTTCTGCACCCAGGGGAGTGTCGTTATTTCCCAATTCTCTAGCCCATTCCAAGGCTTCTTTGTGGCGGCGAATCTCCTCGCATACAGGCTGAAGACTGGAGTCAGGTACGATGACAATATTGAGATCGACAGCTGTCTTCAGCTCTTGGTACGTGTAGACGACCCCTTCGAGCGCGCTATCGTGATGGATCCACGACATATCAAAACTCTCAGAATACTCTCTTCGAAACTCTTCTGGTCTTTGAGAGAGGCGTTTACAAATGAGGGCCCATCGCTGATCGAGGGAGGTGGGGGGAGCGGGCCGCGGTGCCGGTGCTGTGGTCGCGGGGCGAACAAGACTGCGAGTGTTGGCTCCTGCTGAAAGGCGGCTTCCTGTCGTTCCTTCTCTGCGCGTACCCGCTTGACTGGGGATCGCCTCAGGGCGGTAAACCCGTGACGACGCGCCACGAGCGGTCCCGGCAATTCGCTGCGCGCGACGAGCCTGCTGGGCGACTCTGCCCTCAAGAGCGCGACGGGCAGTCTCTTTCTCTGCACGCACTTTCTCGCGCTGAGCCTCTCGAGCCTTTTTATACTCTTCCCGCTCTTTACGAACTCGCTCGCGTTCGAGTTCTTTTTCTTTGCGAAGACGCTCCTGTTCGAGTTCTCGCTCACGCTTGAGCCGCTCTTTTTCTTCTTTGGCTCGGATGCGCTCTAGCTCTTTTTCCTTCTTGAGTCGGACTTTCTCCTCCTCTTTTAGGATACGTGCTAGCTCTTTTTCCTTCTTGAGTCGGACTTTCTCCTCCTCTTTTTGCTGCTTTTCCAGCTCTTTCTCCTGGCGAATTCTAGATTTTTCTTCGTCAGCTTCTTTGCGCGCGTGCTCTTTTTCCTTTTTGAGCCGCTCT
>CAYWLO010000002.1:47157-47240 GCA_964459035.1 uncultured Polyangiaceae bacterium
CCGCTCTTTTTCTTCGTCAGCTTCTTTGCGCGCGTGCTCTTTTTCCTTTTTGAGCTGCTCCTTTTCTTTTTCGGCTTCTTTAC
>CAYWLO010000002.1:47340-117078 GCA_964459035.1 uncultured Polyangiaceae bacterium
GTGCGTGCTCTTTGTCTTTTTTCAATCGAGCTTTTTCTTTTTCGGCTTCTTTACGTGCGTGCTCTTTGTCTTTTTTCAATCGAGCTTTTTCTTTTTCGGCTTCTTTACGCGCGTGCTCTTTGTCTTTTTTCAATCGAGCTTTTTCTTTTTCGGCTTCTTTACGCGCGCGCTCC
Source organism: uncultured Polyangiaceae bacterium (assembly GCA_964459035.1). GTDB lineage: Bacteria > Myxococcota_A > Polyangia > Polyangiales > Polyangiaceae > NIC37A-2. The sequence continues at coordinate 47,514 of CAYWLO010000002.1, forward strand.
TTCTCTTTTTCTTTGAGCAACAGAGCCTTTGCTTTCGCTTTTTGCGCGGCCGTGGGCTGAGAGGAGGTTTTCTTCGTAGTCTTTACGACGGCCTTTTTTGCAACCTTACGTGCTGGAGCCTTTGCAGTCGTTTTAGTTACGGCTTTTTTCTTGGTGGCAGGTGCCTTCTTAGACAATGTCGTTTTCTTAGGAGCTGGAGAGGGAGAAGCCGCTGTAGTCTTTTTACGAGCTGCCTTCTTTGCACTAGTTGTCTTTTTGGCGGAGGCCGCACTCTTGGGCCTCTGCGAACTCGTACTTGTGGTTGCCTTCTTTTCAGCGGCAGTTTTCTTCGTTGAAGCCGGCTTTTTAGCGGCGCCGGCCTTCTTTACAGGAGCGCTTTTTGTTGCGGACGAAGCGGCACGAGGCGCACTTTTCCGCACGGCGGTCTTCTTTGTTGATGAAGATTTCTTCGCTGTACTTGTGGATTTTCTAGCCGAAGTCGCGGTCTTTTTCTTGGAAGCCATGTGTCCCCGTCATCTCCCTAAGGCCATGTTGGCTCAGGAGTCGTGAAGATTGCATCCTACCTGTAATCACGGATAGGTGAAGAGCATCTCGAAACTAGTCGTCCGTGACCCAGCTAGTCAACCAAATGTACCTCTCAGTCCTTGAAGTAATCCCGAAATCGTTCGCTATTGGGTAAAATCGACTCCCGAGCAGTAAGCACTTCATGACCGACTTCAGTAACTAGGATAGTGTGTTCGAATTGTGCAGACAGTTTTCCGTCGACGGTGATAGCCGTCCATCCGTCGTCTAATACGTCGCACTCGAAGACCCCTTGATTGATCATCGGCTCGATAGTGAAGATCATACCTGCCTTCATTCGTTGACCTTTGCCTCGCTCGCCTACGTGGGAAACTTGAGGTGCCGTATGAAATTCTCGGCCGATCCCGTGACCTACGAAGTCCCGTACTACTGACAAACCGCGCCCTTCCGCAAATTGTTGAATAGCGGCGCCAATATCACCAAACCGTGCACCTGGCTTTACTTCGGCTATGCCCAACTCGAGGCATTTACGCGCGACTTCGGTCACCTCGATGGTGGAATCTTTAGGGGTCCCAACATAAAAAGTCATGGAGGTATCACCATGAAATCCCTTGTAAATATGAGTAACATCGACGTTGATGATGTCACCATCTTCCAAGGCGCGGTCTTCGGGAATGCCATGGCAGACGACATCGTTGATTGACGTACAAACACTTTTAGGAAAGCCCTTGTAGTTGAGGGGCGCTGGAATTGCGCCGCGACGAACGGTATCTTCGTGCACAAACTGGTTAATTTCGTTCGTCGTCACGCCCGGACGAATCATCGTATCGACCAACGAGAGAGTTTCAGCAGCCATGATACCGACGACCCGCATCGCCTCGATTTCGTGGGCGGATTTGATTTCGATGGAAGGATTTCTGAAGCGCATGGGGCAGGGCTCTAGCTGACAGAGACCTTGGGCGCCAGACGAGCTCTTAAGGTGGGGGCGCCTTCTCTTGAGAGCTTGTTTATTCAGAGAATCATCAAGAGTGAACGGGCGTGATGCGCACAGAACCTTCAGGAAGCAGTGCTCCTGAACTTATTTCGAGGGTCGCTTGAGGGCGAACCGCTCGAATCAACGGGCGCAATAGCTGGTTGAGCACAAGCTGATTGCCAGGGCATCCTGCAAAGCGCCCCATGAGGTGCAAATGCACAACGGAACCCTTGTCTGCTACCAAATACAACTCACCCTCATCCGACTCTACCATAGGCGCCACTATCTTCGAGAGAGCACCATTCAATTCGTCTTCAGCCACTTCTTTATCTATCTCCTAGAATGTCTTGACCCAGCATAGCACTTTCCCCTAGTTTCCGCGTCCCTTCGTAAAAGGATGACTGGCTATCTGCTCAGGCAGTGCTAATGTTGGCGCCCTACGCGAAATTTTTTGCGAAAAATCTAAAATTCCTTGAATGAAGCTCGTCAGTGCGAGCCTCGTTCAATATTTATTGTCCGCGTAAGTTTGTCCTCATGGACATTGCGCTTCAAACCTATCAGAGATTCATGGCTGTTCATATTCGCCTCGCCCGTCACGGCTCAAAAAAGCGTCCCTTTTACCGTATCGTTGTTACCGATCAGCGCAATCCTCGTGATGGCCGCTACATTGAGCGTGTGGGAACTTTCGATCCCAACAACGATAAAGATGGTCTTATTTTGGATCTCGCTCGTGTTCAGCACTGGACGGGGCAGGGGGCACAGCCCACTGACACCGTTAAGCGTCTGATGAAGACGGCTGCGAAGGCGAAAGCCGCGAGCTGATGGCTCTGAAGGATCTCATCGCCACGGTCGCTGAAGCGCTCGTGGACGATCCCGATGCCGTTGAAGTTGATGAACTTGAAGATGATCGCGGAGTGATTGTCGAATTGCGAGTCGCTCCCGACGACATTGGTAAGGTGATTGGCAAAGAAGGGCGTACGGCACAGAGTATGCGTGCTTTGCTGAATGCGGCTGCTGCAAAACAAGGCTGCCGCGCTCATCTCGATATCCTTGATTAGAGCTCTGTCTCCTTGATTGGAGCTCGATTTGATTGACTAGGTTTTGCTAACACGCTGAGTTTCAAGTCATTTATCTGGCTTGAATTCTGTAGTTACGCAACATTAGTCTTGCTCCCTTCCGGGAGGCATCGAGTAGAGAAGAGACGGGCATCCCAATGGGGTGCCTGTTTTTGTACCGTCTGCAGGCTAATCGACTGTTGATTCAGTTCAGGCGTGGGCGTTGTAGGCCGATCTCTTTTGCTGTATGCGCCCTGAGTTGGTGCCGTGAGGCAGGAGCTTTGAGCTGGGTTGTCGAGAATTGGTGACTCAATTTAACTTTTTCTCCTTTGCGCGACGCGTCTATCCCTGCACGGTGGAGTGATTCACCGATGGGTTGAGTTAGATGCATCGTAAAATAATGTGTGGGCACGTCGAAGGCCCTGGAGGAAGTGTGCTTCTTCCGAGATGAAGCTTCGACAGCCGAGGAATAGAATCATGGAAAGAAACAAAACCCACTTGCAAATTGGTGTGATCGCCCGCCCTCATGGGGTACGCGGCGAGCTCAAAGTCAGGCTGCACTGCGAAGAGAGTGAATCTCTTCAAGCGTCGGACCATCTTGTGGTTGAGTCCACCTCGGGGACGGCTACACGTTATAAGGTCGAGAGTGTGCGCGGGAGCGCGAAGGGCCCTATTCTTAGGTTAGAGTCTGTCGATAGCATGGAGGCTGCAGACGCCTTGCGCAGCTCGAAACTCTGGGTTGAACGCGCCTCCATGCATCCCCTAGAGCCTGGCGAATACTATTTGGTCGACCTTGTCGGCTGTTCGGTTTTTTTCGAGGAGGAAAAAATCGCAACGGTCACGAGCGTACGCCCCGACCCAAGTGTGGATACCATGATCCTCAAAATGAAGAGCGGCGAATTGGCCGAGCTTCCTATTGTCGCCGCTTGGGTAGGCAAAGTGGACACCACCGCCCAAAGCGTAGAATTGCTGACGCGCGATGGCCTCATCCTTTGAATTGAGAGTGAGAGGACGAAACGATTGACTCACTCTACCCTTTCTCCGGAATCTCCCCAGCCTGAGGGCGTTCGTCCGCTCAGTATAGCGGTCGTTACGCTTTTTCCTGAGCTTTTTACCGATTTCGCTCAAGTGAGTTTTGTGGGGCGTGCCGTTCGCTCTAGCTTGCTTCATCTGCGTACAATTGACCTTCGTCAATTTGGCTTAGGCAAACATAGATCGGTCGACGACACTCCTTATGGAGGCGGTTCGGGAATGGTCATGCGAGTTGATTGTGTGCTCTCAGCTATAGAAGAGGCTGAGAGGTTGATGGGCGGGCGTGCTCATCGAGTTCTCATGACCCCCCAGGGAACCCCCCTCAGCAGTTCGACGGCACGCGCCCTCGCCGAATATGACCGAATTGTTCTAATTTGTGGGCGTTACGAGGGGTTTGACGAGCGAGTGCGCCATTTCATCGATCACGAAATATCCTTGGGCGACTTTGTTCTCACTGGCGGAGAAATTCCGGCTATGGCGGTCATTGAGTCCGCGATTCGCTTTCGGCCGGGTGTATTGGGAAATGAAGACTCCGTGAAGGAGGAATCCTTCAGCCCTGAGTTAGGAGGCGCACTTGAATACCCTCATTTTACACGACCTGCCGAATTTAGAGAACTTGTGGTCCCAGACATTCTTAAGTCTGGTAACCACAAGAAAATAAGCGATTGGCGTCATGAACAGTCGCTGAAGCGCACGGCTCAGCGGCGGCCAGATTTGCTAAAAAACCGAGTAGAAAAAAAATGAGACAACTTGCGATCGCTCTCGTTCATTATCCGATATTAGCTCGCGATCAGTCGACCATTACCACGGCGATCACGAACTTAGATATTCATGATATTGCCCGTAGTGCATTTACCTACAATGTAAATCGCTACTACATCGTGCACCCAGTTGCGGCCCAACGCGAATTGGCCCAACGGGTAAAGGAGCATTGGACAAACGGGTCGGGTGCGCGTCGCATACCCGATAGAAAACCTCCGATGGAGGCCTTAAGAGTTGTGGAGAGCTTGCAAGCCGCTCAAACAGATTTTGAGGGTTGTGAGACTTGGGTGACCAGTGCTCAGCCTTTTGTTGATTCGGTTGATCATGGCCAAGCCGCGGAGTTTTTGCAAGAGGACGGGCCTCCAGTGCTCTTGGTATTGGGAACTGGCTGGGGACTAGCCCCCGAAGTTACCGAAGCGGCTGCGTTGCGCCTTGCTCCCATCGAGTCAGCTCGCTCCGATGGTTATAATCACCTAAGTGTTCGGGCGGCCGCCGCTATCTTTCTCGACCGCCTCGTTCTTCCTCGTCGAAGAGCGGAAATTGCCCCAGGGTAATGCCGCCTTCGGGTGGTCGTCATTATGGCTTAAGATACCGTCGGTGGGCGGCTTGGGGGGCACGGCGCTCTCCGGCTTGGTTTATTCGCATTGTTGCCCCCTTCATTGGCACGTGTTTTGCTCTTTTTGTGCCCAAGACCAGGGCAAGGGTCTTAGCCAACCTCAGGCGTATTCACGGTACACGGGGTGAACTTGAGGAATTACGCGACGTCTTGGCGACTTTTAAGAATTTCGCGGGCGCGCTGACTGAGTCCCTTGCTCCTCAGAGGGGGTTTTATCATCCGGAAGAGTATCGAGTTCGGGGCGCCGAAAAACTGGATCAGTTTTCTCAAGCTCGAAAAGGAATGCTCTTTGTTACTGCGCACGTTGGACCTTGGGATGCCGCAGCGACCGGACTGCGCGGGCGTATACGTGTACCCCTCATGATGCTCATGGCAGCGGAGGGAGATGCGGACGCCGGCGCATTTCATGATTCGCTCCGGAGCATGAGCTCGGTCACGGTGCTCAGAATTGGCGAGTCGGAGCTTGACGTTTTACCCGCTCTTGCACATCTCGAAGCCGGGGGGATCGTGGTGGCTCAGTTTGACAGAGTTCTAGAGGGCAAGCGTAACGTCGAAACGCAACTCTTTGGTCAAGACTTTCTAGTCCCCGAAGGACTTTTTCGTTTAGCGGGCTTAGCAAAAGTTCCAATGGTGCCCGTATTCTCCGCGAGTCTTGGGTTTGCTCGACGGTTGATTGAGGTAGGGCAGCCCATTTTTGTAGAGAAGAAGGCTCAGCGCGCCCAGCTGCAGGAGTGCGCCTCGCGACTGGTTGTCCAGCTTGAGAGGCATCTCGCAGCTTTTCCAACTCAATGGTTCCATTTCGTGCCTCCAGACTCAATTGAGGAGTGATTCTCGGATTCGTGAATCATTCTACTGGCGTCGAGGCTTTCCATTTGGCACAAGCCCGCCATGCAGTTGTTCGTTGGATTAAGTTCTCATCGCGGAAGCATCAAACGTTTCGGTTTTGATTTGCTCGAAATGCCAGTTTCTTCCTCGTTGCCCAAGGTGAAGACGTTGCGTGAGCTGCGGGCTCAGCGTCCCAACCTGAAGTTCTCGCTGCGTGTTCACCCAGACTCTCTTCAGGTCGGCGCAGACCATCCGGATATTGCTAAGACCGCAGCGGCAGCGGACGCTTTGAATGCGGCTGTGATTGTCTTGGCAACGGGCCCGCGTTTCTCGCCAATTAGACGTAATATCGAAACTCTGCGAAAGATCGTGGCAGAGTTGAGCGCTGAAGGTCGGGAGATTGCCTGGGAACCACGGGGAGTATGGGCTCCTGAAGAGTCTGAAAAGTTGGCCGCCGAGCTCGGGGTTTTGCTGGTACGGGACTTGACCCGCGAGGCCGCGCCTGCCTTGGCAACTACCATTTATACTCGTCTTCTCCCATTTGGTACTGGTGCGCGCGTAAGTCAAAATTCAATCGAGACCTTGGCTCAACATCTTGAAGTTGCAGATGTCGCCTATGTGGTCGTCCAAGGAGACGGGGCAAAAATGACTCGTAGTCAGTTGAAAAATTGGTTCGATGAGTTGGACGAAGAATTTGATGATTCGTCTGAGGACGAGTTGATTGAGTCGAGCACAGAGGAGGAGAGCTGATGGCGAGGAGTCGCGCTCTCGCTAGTAACCCCAATGCCCAAGAGGCTGCTGAGGGGGTTCTGAGTGCAGGAGGAGGCGCCTTGCAGGCTGCGCTGACCGGATATTTCGTTGCGGCAGGACATGATCCAGGAGTCTTGTTGGCTCCACTCACTCTCTTAGTTGGTGGGGTGGGTGCAGGGGTCTTTGCCTATGACGGCCGCTGCCGTCAGCCTGGAAGGGATGCGAAGCGTCCACGGGGCTTTCTCCCCGAGGATGAGGTTCCTGTGGAGGCATATGTAGCCGCTTCGGCCTCAGTGAGTGCGCTGGCAACCGCCGTCGCGTTTCATCCAGGAACAAGTTTGCTTTCGTGTGCTCGCCCTGGAGTTCAGGTGGCGAAATCTATGGGCGCCAAAGGGCGCGCGCAAATTTTGGAGCATGTGGCTACCTTGGGCGCAACGGCGTTTTTGGAAAACTCCGTAAAAAAGGCATTTCTTTCTCAGTACGGCGTGCTCGAGCAAGGGGCGATTACTCATACCGATTTGGCCACGCCCGAAGGGCTAAATCCACCGGCTGTGGAGTCTGAAAATGACTGGTATCCTTCGTGGGGCTCTGCTTCGGTGGATACTTCTCTGCCTTTTGGAGGCGGACACGGCATCATTGCCGGAGACGCACGTGGGCTCTTTGTTGCTCTGGCGTACACCGAGCTGAGCGACGAAATCATGTTGGAGCCTTTTGAGGTAGCTCTGCCTCGATTGGCCCAGCCGGTATTGCGCGGCGTACCGCGTATTAACCCAGGCTCATCGATAGGGACTCCTCAAAAAGTATTTCTTGAGAAGGGGGCTCGGGGCAGCCTTCGGGGCGTTCGACTAGTTCCCTATGAGGGGGCTGCGGCTCTCCGTCTTGTGCGCAATGCAGAAACCAGGGAGATCAGCTCTTCTTCAGAGAGCTGATCGTGAAATGTAGAAGCAAGGATTGAGTTGCAGTCCTTGCTTTTTCTTGCGAGAAATACGAATGAAATCCTCGAATACAGCCAACCTCATGGTGCGCATCGAAGACGATATTCTTCTGCTTGTGCACAATCACAAGACCCCATCAGAGGACGAGTGGAAACATTATCTTGCCGTTCTCAATAGGAACCTCAAGGGACAGTTGATCGTCACTCTCGGTGGTGGTCCCAATGCGGCTCAACGAAGAGAGGCCGCAAAACGCGCAAAGGCAGTCTTCAAGGACAATGGAAGACAGATCCCGCTGAGCGTGGTCATGACCGATTCAGCCCCCATGCGCGGTCTGGTCACCGTGTTCAACTGGCTATTTCCCAATCGATTTCGTGCCTTTCAACTCCACGATTTCAAAGGCGCTCTGCATTGCCTCGGCTCTTCCTCACAGCAAGTTGCTTTCTATGAGCGGTGCATTGGTGAAATGCGAGCTGCTCTCTCGTAAGATCGAGGGCGCCCTTACATCGCGTTGCTCAGGAGGGGCGAGCGAATCGAGCGAATTCGTCCCACGAGCATCTCCAATCAAACAACAAAAATAGACAACAAGCGAGCGCCAGTTGTCTATGCAATAGATGGATGTTGGTCGTGCGCAGCAACCAGAAGAAGACCATTAACCTTCTTCTGGTCTAAAAATATACCTCGACAAAGACTCGTAATTCTCGACGAATCACGAGTCTTTGAAGAAATGATACTTCTTCGGCTCCGTATCTGTTCAAATAGGCTAAATAGACGAATTGCTTTGTTCAACGACAAGCAACTCGACTTAGAGCTTATGCGAGCTTGTAACCGTGCTGCTTAGCAAAAGACATGAGACCAATCTTGTCGATCGTCCTCAAGTCGCTCATGGCGACTTTGATTGTAACATGCTTCCCCAACTCAGCGCACCATAGACGGCGTCGCTGAACATTCACTTTTTGCCAGCGAGGCGTGTGAATGTTGGAATGGGAAACGTTGCGTGCTCGTAGGCGGCGCTTGCCGGTGATTTCACTCTTGGCCATTGGGCGACGGATCTAGCTGAATGATATAGACCATTCAATAACTTTCTTCATTAGATTTGATTTTTTTCCATCATTTCCGATTGGGGCTCCTCGGTGATTCGAATTAGACATCGATAAGCCGCAATTTGCCCAGTTCGGTGACTAACTCGGTGCAGAAAACCTTACAGGCATCAAATCGCTCAGAAATGGAGCAGAGAGTACTCTCGTCCATGTAGATGCGGCGCGCGAGTTCCAACTGCAGAGCGTGTATGTTTGAGGCAGGGAGCCCATAGTGGCCAGTGGTGAAACCACCTCTGTACGGGCTGTCATGGGCGACATCGTACCGAGCCTGCGCAGCCACTCGGTCGCAGCAGTCTAGGACCGACGGATGAGCTGTGGTGCGACCCCGTGAGCCGGGGACCAAGTCGGCTCGCCGCTCGCCCAATCGTCCAAATGAGGGCATGGAATGACCGCAGAGAATGACCACGAAACCAAATTTCTTTCTCTTTTCTTGAATTAGGTCATAGAGCGCCAGGTGGTACGGGCGATAAATCAGGTTCAGCCTGCGCTCGATTTCCTGGCTGGAGAGAGGCGCACTCAGCGCAGGGCGCCCATCAGTTGTTTTTCGCCAGACCACACCGTGAGGAGCTGAGTGAGACCTACCGCAAGGGCTCGTGTGTTGGTCGAAGTCGTCTTCGGCGCGGTTGAGATCGCAAACATAGCGACTGAGATGCGAATAAATGAGGTGCGCTCCAGTCTTTGGTGCATGAGCGAAGAGTTCCGAGACCAGGAGATCGGCGTCTTGCCCAATGCTACGTCCAGGGGCCGTGCAGTAGGCGAGGGACTGGGCGTCCATGCCCAGACCAGCGTGGGGAACTTCAACGATGACGGGCGTCTCGTTGACGGTAGGTTCAATGACAGAAAAGGACATTATCCTCGTGGGTGCGCAGATTTATGTGCGCGTCGAATATGGTCGATTGATACATGGGTGTAAATCTCCGTAGTTGTGATGGAGACATGTCCGAGCAACAATTGCACGCTTCGCAAGTCCGCTCCTCCGGAAAGGAGATGAGTGGCAAACGAGTGACGAAGTGAATGGGGATGCAGGTCATGTGTTAGCCCAGCGGCTCGCCCATAGCGCTTGACGATTTTCCAGAAAGCTTGGCGGGTGAGGGTTTTTCCTTGGGGCCCACAAAATAGTACATGGCTAGCTGCTTGTTTGGGTGCACTTTCTCGCGCCTCCAAATAGGACTCGATATGCGCAAGGCTCAGGTGCCCAATGGGCACAATACGGCGTTTTTCGCCCTTTCCTATAGTTGTGACGATACCCTTCCGAAGGTCTAGATCACCAATTACCAAAGAGAGTAGCTCCGAGACTCGCAGGCCCGCCGCATAGGTGAGACTCAACATGGCTCGATCTCTCAAACCACGCAATTGAGTGATGTCGGGGGTGGCTAGGAGTCGCAAAAGTTCATGTTCGGTCGCCGAGTTCGGTAGCTTTCTTCCAATTTTCGGGCTCGATATATTCTCTGTCAGATCTTCGGGTACAAATTTTTCGTCGAGGAGAAAACGATAGAAAGTGCGCAGACAGGAGAGTGCTCGCGACAATGTTCGGGCGCTCGCTCCTTCTTTGGATAGTTTTTGTAAAAATTCGCGAATCAGCTCTCTGTCAATTTGCTGCAGGGAGGGGGCGGAACAATCTATCTGCCGCAATGCCTCTTCTGGGGGGGCTTCGAGGGCATCGCCTGTCAAAAATGCGTGAAATTTTGATAGATCGCGACCATAGGCGCTCACCGTATTTGCCGCGAGAGCTCGCTCAATTCGGAGGTGAGTACAAAAACTATCGATTGCCTGGTCAAGGAGCATGCCGAGACTGAAGAGTACTCCATTGTGCCCCCACAACGAAGTTTTAGCGGGTATCTGGCCGGGCGGCCGACTACTTAAGGTGAGTTTGGCTCAGTAGCAGCTACGAGTTGGGTGAGCAGTGGGAGAGGGTGGTCTTCTCGCATCAGCACCTCGCCGATTAAAGCGGCGTCTGACCGGCCCTGAGCAACCTTGCCCACATCAGCTGGGGTCTTGACTCCCGAGAGGTGCATTGCGGTGATAGACGGTGGCAATGAATCGACAATGGCGGCTGCGTTGGCCGAGTTCATCTTCAAGGTATTGAGATCTCGTGCATTCACCCCAATGCAGGTAGCCCCTGCGTCTAACGCCTGTTGTGCCTCGTGGGGATTAAAAACCTCCACGAGGGGTAGAAGTCCCCGAGCAACTGAGGCAGAAATGAAAGTGGAGAGCTCTTGAGGCTGCAGACAGCGTACAATCAACAGTACCGCTGAGGCGCCGTACGCTTGTGCAGCGTCCAACTGGCATTCGTCAATGACGAATTCTTTGCAAAGAAGGGGTATATCGCAGCCGGAGCGTGCTTCGAGGAGATGGGTGTAGGCACCATCGAAAAAGGGACCATCGCAAAGAACGCTGATCATTGTGGCTCCACCCTGCGCGTATTGTCGTGCGCGCTCAGTGACACTCAATTTCGTTGATAAGCTGCCGGCTGAGGGGGACTTTTTCTTGATTTCGCATACGAGATTGAGGGGGCTGCGCTCCCGGTTCGTTCCCGTATCTCTCCATAGGTGGACGGAGGGGCGATGGGAGGGGGGCGTGGGCAACGCCCTTGAACGAAGTTCTGGTAGTTCAGCTCTTTTTGATGCGATGATTTTATCTAGAATACCCATGATGACTTTGTGGTAATATTGCTCAAGTGCTCAGTCTATCGACCCAGTTTTTCATCATGTTGATGCCGGACTCCGTTAGAATCGACTCGGGATGAAATTGCACTCCCTCAATATCCAGTTCTTTATGGTGTATCCCCATAATTTCACCCTCTTTTGTTCGAGCTGTTACCTCAAGACAGTCAGGAATCGACGAGGGATCAAGCACTAACGAATGGTAGCGTGTCGCAATGAAGGGCTGAGGCAAATTACTAAAGGCGTATTTCCCTTCGTGATTGATGGGGCTGGTTTTACCGTGCATGAGTCGCGGGGCTCTCACCACATTGGCGCCAAACGCCTGACCTATTGATTGATGTCCTAAACATACGCCAAAGAGAGAGACCCTTCCTGCCGCAGCCTGGATAGTTTCCAAAGTAATTCCCGCATCATCGGGAGCACCTGGGCCGGGAGAGAGTAGAATTCCATCAGGTTTGGTACTCAAGAGTTCGGCAACGGTTGAACTATCGTTGAGCACAACATGGCAATCGGCGCCGAGACTTGAGAGATATTGCACCAAGTTGTAGGTAAATGAATCGTAATTATCGATGACGAGAACGCGTGGTGACATGAAGAACTTTATGGAGCCGTAGAGCGGAGGGATGAGGTTGGCAAAGGCGCTGGGCCTGGTCAAATCAAGGCATGCCTTCGATGAACTTTTCGACCCGAGCTGCGATAATTTCTGGATATTCGGCGGCAGCGTAGTGAGTGCCTCCCGAAATGACGAATAACTCCGCCCCTGCTATCGTGCGAGCTATTCTTCTAGCCAGGCTAGGTGGGGTGAGAATATCTTTGGATCCTGCAACCACTAAGGTCGGAATCTTAACGTGGGGAAGAATATGCTCTGCATCGTGCTCGCCCAAGCGCGCCAAGAGATCGAAATAGATATCCAAGTTTACAGCCTGAAATTCGTTTGTCATGGTTTCGAAACGTTCCCGTTCGAGTCCTTGAGCCACAATTCCTAATCGACGTAATATCGTGAAACTATGCCGCGAGGTCGTCAGTCCTTTTAGCAAACGGCTGCCTAGTTTATGTGTTCTTTGTAAGCCGCGTACGACGGGGGGCAGAGTGATCTCCGAAAAAGGCAGGGGAACCCCGCGCAAAGGACTTCCGTAGGTTCCGTTGACCAATATCAGGCTATCAAGCAGGTGGGGGCTCTCATTGTATAATTCCAATCCTACTTGTACGCCCATGCTCCAGCCGATGAGATGCGCAGATTGAACTTTTGCAGCGACTAGGACTGCTCTTAGATCACCTACATGCGCCGATACGCTGAGGTCGGTGTCGCGCGAGGGTAAAATGGAACCATAGAGCCCTCGGTAGTCCCACGTAATGACGCGGTAACTGCCCTCCCATCGGCGAATATAGGGGTGCCAGGCCGAAAAGGGGCCGCCTAAGCCATTGGCCAAGACGATAACGGGATGATCTCCTCCACTGTCAAAATAACGAATTCGTACGCCATCAGCGCGCCTTGTATAATTTCCTGGAAAATGAATGCCTGGCCTCCGCCGTTTTCATTCTTGCTCAGTCGGGGCCCCATCGCTAGTGTCCCGCCCACGCTGAGTTCCTTTTAGGTCTATCGCTATCCTGAGCGATACGCCAAAAACGCATTCGCTTGATTGTTCCCCCGCACGAGACCCTGATGGCCGAAGAAGAAAAGAAAAAGCCCAAGATTGACCTTAGAGCCCGCCTTGGGAAGAAGACCGTAGGCGGGGGCAACCCGTCGATACCGCCTCCCATGGCAACTGGCGCTAGCATTCCAGCGCCACCCTTTGCGTCAAAGGCACCTGAGCCCGCGCCCGCAAAGCCTAAGTTTGCCGAGCCTCAAGCCATCAAAATTGAGATGAGCGAAGAGGTAATTCAAGCTCAAAAGAAGGGAAAATCAAGAATTCTCGCTATTGCAGTCGGCATGGCGTTTGTTGGTGGCATGATAGGGTTTGCTATCGGTGGTGGGCAAGAGCGTAACCTTAAATACGAGATAGCTCTCGAAGGCTCCAAGCTCCTGACCGAGGACATCGACAAGGCAAACGTCGAGATTGGAAAACTCGCCGAGGCTCTTATTGAGGCAAAGCGTGGGCTCTCCGACGGTGAGTATCCAGAGGCTGCCATCTTAAAATTGGCCGACCTTTCTGTTCCCTTTGACGGTACTTACCTAGCAGGCAAAGGCACTGGCCTGATGAGCGGCAAGATCAACATGGCCCTCGTTGACTTTGCGGGTAAGTCTTCAGCCGCGAATGCTCAAAAAGAGCGTCTGCATCGAGTTTTGACGGGAAGTAAAACAGCTCTTACCGAATTGCTTGCGCAAAAAGAGAAGCCGAAGTTCAATTGGGCAGTCTACGTCGTACCCGGACCTCATGGTCCGATGGCGGCAATGAAACCCGTGTCCAAACCTTTCTTGATCAATTCAAAAGAGAAGATCAAAGACAAGGACGGCAAAGAACAAGCCTATAAATGGCCTGAAGAGTTAGAGTACCCCACTCGTGAAAAGGGTAAGACTGAGAAGCTGAAGCTTTATACAGATGGAAATCCTGTAAGTCGTACTCCGCTCTTGATTCCCGTCGAGCCCACAACTCAAGCGGCTGTGTGTCCCAACGACACTATGGTTCGTCTCCGTGGCGAAATTGTTAAGCTGGAGCAGTTGCTCAAAGGTGATCGCACCGATCCAACCAACGAAAAGAAGGGGTTGACCGATCTCGGTACGAGTTTGATGGAAGACCTCAAGGCGATTGGTACCGCTGGCTAAACCCAGCTCGTACTTTCCCCATTGAGCTCTCTTTCGCTTGACAGAGACTGAGTAGGGACCGCCCCAATGAAAAAGGACACCTGCGGGTGTCCTTTTTTTTCCAAAACTTCGGGAGCCTCCATGGGAGGGCATTCAGAAATTCTACTCGATCCCAATCGGGGGACGAGTGGTAAGATGACTTGGTTTGCCAGGAACTCCCGAGAGTTCAACCCGAGCGATACGCCGAGCGTCACTTTCACGAATCAATACCTTCAAACCGAAGAGTTCGTGAGAAGTTCCTTGTCCAGGAACTTTTCCCAAGTGCTCGACCAGAAGGCCACCGAGGGAGACGTAGTCCCCTTCGGGTAGTTGGGTGCCCAGAGCGCGATTTACGTCGGATATTGGGGTGGCAGCGTCTACTAAAGCGCAATGAGGAGCGAGCAAGCGTATTCTATCGGCTTCGTCTTGGTCGTGTTCATCTTGAATATCGCCGACAATTTCTTCGAGGAGATCCTCCAAGGTTAATATACCGGACACACCACCAAACTCGTCCACGACGACGGCCATATGGTGTCTGCCGCTGCGCATTTCTCGCAACACGCTGGAGGCAAGCTGCCCCTCTGGCACAAAGGCAACTGGCTTGCGAGAAATTTCAGTGACGGTTCGATTTTCGCCATGTGCGACGGCGTGAAAGAAGTTTTTTACGTGTAAAATACCGACTATATCATCGATTGAATCTGCATACACGGGGTATCTTGAATGTTGAGTCCTTGAAACCTCGGCCTGAATTTCATCGAGAGATAGCTCGCTTCTGAGGGCGTCCACCTGGGTTCGTGGCACCATCAACTCTTCGGCGGTGACGTCTCCAAAGTCGAGAACATTGCGGATCATCTCGGATTGGTCATGGGCGAGAGAGCCATCCAACTCGCCAGCGTTTACTAGGAGCTCCACTTCGTTTTCTGTCAGAGTGGCGCTGGGCTCTCGCCCCGAAGAAGGAGCCGCCACTGCCCGACCTATATAATAGAGGGGGTCTGCAAACAGAGCTACGAACCATTCACCCACGCGAGCGATGCGAATCAGTGCAGGAAGGATCTCCTCGGCACGGGGGCGGGCGAATTGACGTCCCAATTCAGCCGGTAGAGCATAAGCGACCACCGCCCCAAACCAGGCAAGAGTCCAGGTGATAGGGCCGTTATCTCGGAAATGCCAAATAAGTAATACAGCTGTCCCACTGAGACCTAATGCTCGACTCACGAGCCAGCGCGTTTCGATTTTTTCTTGCGCTCCCAAATACCGCGACAAGGCCCTTCTCGAGGCCCCCTTGAGGGAATCTCTCAATGCGGCTTGGCGAGTGGACGAGAGGCTCGCGGCAGTTGCGCCCACTACGGCGTAGCCAGCGGCGAACAGAGCCGGGAGAAGGGAAATAGCGAAAAGGAGGTTGGGTTGGTGTGGTTCTGGGTCCAATTCTACATCTTTACGGGTGAGGAGCACCCAGACAGGCAAGAGTGATCAAAAATTAGGATATTTGTTCGGAAATGGGGTCGTTCATTCCGCGCTTTACGCGATATTCTTCGCGTTCGGCCGGTTCAATGAGAGCGATGAGTGCGGTATCGTGAAATACCCCGAGGAGGGGTACTTGACTGAGGACGTCAAAATCTCCCAAAAAGTGCGACTTGTCGATGCGCTTCCCTTGTTTGAGCCTTTCGGCCCCTTCTTCGTTCACCTGGACGGTCGTGAGCGCTCCCCGAGCAGCTTCACCAAGGGGCATCAGGGGCGCCTTGGGATCGACCGGCCAAGGCTGGGCTTGCTCGATAGTGAAAGGGCCGCTTTGAATCCGACGGAGTCCAGCCAAATGAGAGGGCACACCTAGGGCGTCGCCTAGGTCCTTGGCGAGGGCTCTGACGTAATAACCCTTGGAGACGCAGAGACGAAGGGAGACGCTGTCTTCGGTTTGCCCAATCACCTCAAGTTGATGAACCGCCACATCTCGGGGAGGCAGGTCGGTTACTTGGCCCTTGCGTGCGCGAGCGTACGCTCGTTGCCCGTCCACTTTGATAGCACTTACTTGAGGAGGAATTTGTAGGTTTCGTTTTCGCTCGCCATCAAGAACCAATGCAAGTTTTTCAGCAGACATGAAGTCGGGCGGTAGGTCCGCCCTCTTGGTGATGGTGCCGTCCGCGTCGAGGCTATCAGTCGAAAATCCGAACTTGATGAGTGCTTCGTAGGTTTTCTTGTCCGTTGTGAGCACGCTGGAGAGCTTGGTGGCCTCACCCAAAAGCATCACGAGCACGCCCGTGGCCATTGGGTCGAGGGTACCGGCATGGCCTACTCGGCGAGTTCCAAAGGCCCGTCGCACTGCCCCGACCACCCCATGACTTGTAATTCCACCGGGCTTGTCAACGATCAATACACCGTGCACGTTTCCGGTGGGACGAGTCTGCGATTTGGAGCGCGCACTCATGGGCTGCTTCTTTTACTGAATGGTGTGATCTGTAGAGACATCTGCGGTAGCCTAGATCCAAACACTCTTGCGGCGACGGAGCCCTGTTTCAAGTAGATCGGCCACCTGGGCGCGGACTCGCTCAGCAAGGCGACCTACCAAGACGTGATCGTCGGCGGCCTCTGGCCCGTATTCCTCCACAGAAATTGCTTCACCAAATACGATCTTCCATTTGGTGGGGGCAGGCAGGAGCCCCAGAGGGCCTAAGAGAGGAAATGTTGGGGTGATTGGTAGATAATCCAGACCGAGTAGCTTGGATAGATTGTCAAAACGGTGGAGGATCGGATTGGTTTCTTCTGCTCCGATGATGGCGCAGGGAATGATGGGGCTTTGAGTTTTTAAGCAAAGACGCACGAACCCACCTCGGCCGAACCTCTGCAAGCGGTAGCGATCTTTATAGAGCTTTTTAAGCCCCTCGGCCCCTTCGGGAAAAACACCGACCAGGTGCTCTTTGCGCAATAACCTTTCTGCGTTTTCTGGGCACGCCCGCACCGCTCCTATGCGATTGAGAGTCACCCCAAGAAAGGGCAAATAGAAACTAAAGTCCTCGGCTAACCACCGAAGCTCGTCGCGCCCAGGGTGGCGCATGCGGATTGCCTCCCGCAACATGACCCCGTCAAAGGGCAGGGCGCCTGAGTGATTGGCGACTACCACAGCGCGTCCTTCAGAAGGTACGTTGCGAATTCCTTCGACTTCTACGCGAAAGTATCTCTTAAAGAGAAACTCCAAAGCGGGGCGAAGCTTCTCCTCGAAATCTGGATCTCGTCCAAATTCGTCTACCTCGGCCACACGATTACTCAGGGAGCGAGATCCCCACTTTTTACGGTAATACTCACTTTCGAGAACTTCCCGTGCGGAGTCCACAACGTTTGTTTCCGAGTCTCCCGTTAGAGCTTGGGGGGTGATCCCCTCGTTGTCTGCCGTCGAATCAAGATCCTCGAGGGGCGGACTGGCCATGAGTCCGTCCAGTCGCTCCTGAATTTCGCGGATCTGCATCTCGACGCTTGCGTCATTGGGAGCAAACGCGACCGTCTCCAGCTCCTGCTCTTCTAACGACAATGTGGAATTGAGCTCTCCCATATCGGGAGGAAATACCCTTGAACCAATGCCGAGCATGCCCACATCATCAGCACTGATAGGATAGGGCTCGCTGTAGCCGGGCTCCGAATCGAGCCTGTCATCCCCCAAGGGGCCTGGAGCCAAGCTTTTTTCTGCCCTGGAGGCAATAGTTTGGTCAGAATCGCCCACTACTGCGCTAGCAGCAGTAGCCAGCTCATCTTTTTCGTCAACGGTTGCTTCTTGAGCCTTTGGCGAAGCTTTTCTTCGTTTTGGCGGCTGGCTGAGCGTTGGCGACTTGGTGGACGCTGCTCGCTTGGGTTGAGAAGCTATTGTTTCTTTCTTTGTCGTCTTTTTTCGCAATGGGGACGCGCTGGAGGTTGGGGAACCCTTGGCGAGCTGCGCTGAGGAGGACGTTTTTGCAATGGCGGTGCGTGGGGATGATGCCTTTGCTGCCCTTTTTGGTCCTGTCTTTTTAGAAGCCTTTTTGGGACCAGCGCTCGCCACAGGTTTTTTGCTCTCTTGAGTCGCCTCGGAGTGGGCCTTCGTAGCTGAGGGCGTCGCGGACTTTGAAAGCTTGGGGCTCTTGGCGCTTGAGGTTAGCCTTGTGCGAGGAGCTCTTTGTAAGCCGCCTGCCCTGCGTTTGATGGCCGGGCGTACAGCGGGTTTCTTGGCGGTCTTCTTTTTTTGGCTCACGCGGGTGTCTCCGAAAGTAGGCGTACGTCGCGAAGATTTTGGGCTGCTCCAAATTCTTCGATTGCCTCACGGCTTGAGTGTAAGGGGAAGAATCCGAGAACCCTTCGAGTTCGCTCAGTATCTCCGACACACGCGTATTGAATGTAGTCGAGAAATGCCGCTGGCATCGCTCCCTTTCTGGCCGCCCAAAGTGCAGCCAGAGTGAGAAACGCCAAGGGACGGGTTAGGGGGATCTTTTGACGACCCAAGAGCCGAATTGTCTTGCTGAGAGGAAGAACTCCTTCACCTGCAACATTAAAAATACCGGGAATATCAGCGTCGACAGCGCGTTTAAATGCACCGACGGCGTCCGCTTCGTGTAGGTATTGCCAAAGAGGATCAAAGCCGAGCACGGTGGGAACAAATCGCTGTTGGAAATAGCGCGTGACGTAGTTGTCGATGTGTGGGCCCACAATGGGAGCTGTTCGTAGAATTGTTACCAAGCGCCCTCGGCCTGGCTGACCAAACTCCAGAGCATCTCGCTCCGCTTGCATCTTATCTCGAAAGTAGCTTTCGGAAGTGTCGGCGCAAAGTGGTTTTCTCTCATCCAGAAAACAAGGATTTTTGGGGCTCGCTCCGTAGAGTACTGATTGGCTCCATAGAATGAACTTGTGCACCTGGGTGCGGCGACAAGCATTGAGGACGCGCATTGTGCCAATGCTTTCTAAGTAGTGGCTATCATCTGGACGATGGCTAGGGCTGTCGTGAAATGCCAAATGCACCACAGTGTCCACTTTTTCTGAGGCGAGTAGATCGGCTAGTTGGTCTTCGACATTATGACGTGTGAGATCCGTCGAAAAGTGTCTGGTCTTTTCTTTCGCGGTGCTGGGCGCTCGACGATCAAGACTGATGATGCGTTGGACTCGTGCGGAGTCTTCTAGCAGACCGATGAGATGCGAGCCTAGAAAGCCCGCGCTGCCGGTTACTGCGACTACGCGTCCTTCTTGGGCGTTCTTGCCCAGGGGCGACAACGGTTTTGCGGTTTTTAGCTCTTCTTGGGCGCCTTGCGACATTTTCTCTTTGGGAATACCGCTTGACCGCGCAAGACTAAAGCCCCTGATGCAGATTCTTTTCATAGAGTGCTATTTAGGTAAAAATATTGCGCAATTTGACCGTAAAATGACCCAATTGTTCGGTCTGGGGCGGGGTCAGTTATTTATCAGCAGGACAGGGCCAAAGAGAGAGGCTACAATGGACAGGCATGCTTTCGAGTTCGCGCGTCCAGTCACTGGGTCCTTATCGTATGGGGGATCGTTTAGGGGTTGGGGGTATGGCGGAGGTCTTCGCTGCAGAATCGGACCTCCACGGAGCTGTGGCTCTTAAACGAATTCTTCCGGGACTGGCCCAAGACCAAGAGTTCGCGGACATGTTTCTTGATGAGGCTCGCATCACAAGCAGGTTCAACCACGGGAACGTGGTGAAGGTTCTGGACTATGGGAGGATAGGTACCGAACTCTATATGGCCCTTGAGTATGTATCGGGGCCTAACTTGGCCCGAGTGCTGCGTACTACCGCACGCAAAAAAATACATTTCGATCTTGGAGCATTGCTGGCCATCGTGACGCAGCTTCTCGACGGCTTACATTATGTGCACCACGCTCAAAATGAAGCGGGTGTGCCCCTCGAGATTGTCCATCGCGACGTTTCGCCGGGCAACGTAATGCTGCGTCTGGACGGTGTGGTGAAGTTGGCAGACTTTGGCATTGTAAGGAGTCAAGCGGTTGCGAGGCGTACTCAGCCGGGGGAACTCAAAGGAAAAATTGGCTATATGTCACCGGAACAGGCCCTCGGAGCGCCTGTTTCTTTGTTGAGCGATATTTTTTCGGTGGGCATCATTTTGGCCGAATTTCTCACGCTCAAGCCTCTCTTTTTGGGAAAAAACGAGGTGCAAACCTTATCGCGTACAGCCTCAGTCGATCTCACTACGTGGCAGCGCTACTCCCAAGAAGTCCCCAAGAGACTCCGCGAGATTACCGAAAAGGCATTGCGCCTCGCTCCCGAAAGACGCCATCAGAGCGCCCAAGAATTACGGGCTGAGCTTCTCGACTTTGCCGCAGGGGCCCAAGTTTCCCTAGGGCAAGAAAATATTATTCGTCAGCTACGTGAACTCGAATTGTTGCCCCGAGAAACGTGCGTCTCAGGGGAGCGCCGTATTCGGCCCCGGGCGCTCTCCCCGGTAGTGTCATCCGAGGAGCCCACAATGATTCAGTTGCCGGGGGTCCCTTTTCGGGCACGGGGTCAGGTGGACGAAACTTTAGAGTTCAGTCAAAGCACCCTGCCATATCGTCTCCTTCGAGCCCTGCGTGAGGTGGAGGACGGTGTGGTTGAGATGCACGAAAAGTCAGAAGGAGGCGCTCGTCTCGCGATTGAACTAACAGCGGGGCGTATTGTAGCTGTTCATGAGTCTACGGGAATCATGCCCCTTGGAAGAATGTTGTTGGATGCGTCTCTTATTTTACCATCGGATCTCCCCGAGGCCCTAGGAGAAAGCAGAAGGGCACATCTTAGGTTGGGGCAATACTTAGTACTGCACGGGCGTCTGCGCGAATCGTTGCTCCTGCGTCTACTACGCAATCAGGCTGAGGCTCGCCTGAGCGCTTGGTTTTCTAAAGACGCGGGATACATATCGACTTTCAAAAAATCCCTTTCGAGACCAGAAAATCATTTACCCGAAAGCTGTAGTGAGTTATTGCATATTTTTCGTAAGGTGATGTATTCGCCCGCTTTTTCGGGGTTAGATTGCTACTTGGAACCTGTCCTCGACGCAGTCGTTCTCCCGCAAGCTCAGTTTTCTGTGGAGCTTCTTAGCCTCAGTGCCCCCGAGTCGCGGGTGTTGGCAACGGTTCTTGAGGACGGCGTCTACGTGGGGCACTCTATTCGATACATCATCAAGGCAATTGCAACCGAGCGAATTGCGACAAAGAAAGAAGCCATTTTTTCTCTTTTAGCAGGGCTTTCGTTGGAGGTGATAGGCGCTCCTGGTTTTGGTAAGTCAAAGCCCATATTGCCCATCTAACGTGAGATTCTGGGTGAATACTCTAGGCGGTCGCATCGTTATGAGCCCCCATTGGGTACAAGATCGAGCTATGAAACTTGATCTAAAATGGAGAGAATAGCGGCAACCTGAATTGGTTTGGAGAGCGTTTTACAACTCACGTCTCGAAAATAGAGAATATCTCGATTGCTCAAGGGGGCACCGCTGACGAATACAAAGTGTGAGGCCACCTGGGGATATTGTTTCGAGATGTGCTCGTGGAGCGCCCGACCATTCGTACCAGGAAGCCAAAGATCGCAGATGACAAGATCTGGGGTGTAATCGGGGGTCATGAGAGCGAGTTCGGCGTCCGCTGCGCTTGCGCAAACGCGTACTTCATGGGGGCTCAAAGCTCGCCTGAGGGCGCGGGTAAACAGGGGATCGTCGTCGATGATGAGGACCTTTTTTGTCTGCGCGAGTTCCTTTGCCGTACCCCCTTCAATAGGTAGGTCACTGAGAGTCGGCAGCCTGACAGTAATGGCAAGGTTGTCAGTGCTAATGCGCCCTCCATACGATTGAGCGATTCGCAGGCAGGCGGCGGTGGGCTGAGGAGGCGCGTGGGACGATGGGGAGAGGGAGAGGACGCGTAACTGACTTTCTGAGCCTTCTCCATCAAGTTGGATCTCTAGAATGGGGCGGCTCTCTAGAGGTCGATCGTCCTGATTCCACGCGAAAAGAAGTCCAAGAGTCAGTTGCAGAAGCTCATGATGCTCCCCTTGAATATATGCCTCTCGTAAGGTGCTCTCCTTGAGGAGAAATCCTCGTTGTTCGAGTTCTGGACGAGCGATGACAGCAGCTTCATGCACAAGACGACTGAGCTGAATTGGCTCACGACCTTCTTCACTACTTGAGAGGTCACTCATATTGGCCAACTCGCGTCGAAGCAGAGTCGCCGCCAGCGTGATATCCTCTATCGCCTGGCTCATTTCCCCTAGGGCATCGCTCATACACGTATCAGCTGAGTCAGCGAACGCGTGAATGTCGTCAGTGAGTCGTTTTAGCTCGTCTATTTGAATGAGAATAGACGAAGAGGGACCTCTTAGGGCTTCGAGTGAGCTGTCGAGGAGTAGACCCTTAGAAGCCAGGCGATTGACTTCACCCAGAGAGGAGAGTGCTCCCTCTGCGGCCATCGGTCGATTGTCGCGCTCGTACGAGAGGGTGAGCAATTGCCGCAAAGCACTTAGAATGTAGTTGGCGGGGAGCTGCTGAGGGTCAATATGAGCACCGAGCTCTTCGGCGAACCATAAAACCAACGATCCGTGAGGAAGCCCTCGATGGATGAGCGGAATGGCAAGGGCTGCGGTATAACCACTTGCGTGCAGGCGTTCACCCTCACTTGGGGGAGAGAAGGGGCCCGTTCGTGTGTCGTCAACCCGCACAGCAGAGCCCTGGTCCAAGGCAATACTTGACAGAAGAAGGGCAGGTTCTTCGCATCTTTCAGCGAGGTTTCGCGAAGGGTGCCCGTGGCTGGCTACGACATGACCATCGTGCACCGCGACTGTTGCTGTCGGCCCGAGGTAATCGTGGAGAAAAACAAGAATATTTCCCCATTGAGTTCTGGTGGGATGGTTGATGAGAGCATCGCCAATTTCACGCAGCTTTTCGTCCCAGGGGGGAATTTCGTGACGATCACTCAATTTTTCTTTCCCGACTTTACAAGAAGGTAGGATTGGGGGGCCGACCTCTGGAGGTCTCCGCGTCAGCTACGGACGGGTGATTAAAAACATGAGAGTTACTGGACCCTGGTACTCAAGCAGTGACCGACTTGCCGCTCGTCGGGACATGAAGAGTACTGATAATTGGGAATAAATGGAGATGAGTGGGGAAATTGCCCCACCTTTACAGTGGGTAGGAACTCAAAAACTCGAGATATTGTCGTCAAACCGTTCGGGGTTCTTGAGCCCCATCGGTGTCATTGAGGTCTTGCCGTGAGCGGTTCTGACTGATAACCGCTCATGCTCCATTAAAGCATCGTTGTCACAGGCAAATTCTCTTCCAGGAGATGGTGTTGTGGTCAAATGTCGACATTTCGTCGAAAAATCGATTTCTTAGGGCGAATTATGACGATTTCCGTAAAAGAAGTACACACAGTGGCCACACTCGCTCGTATCGCCATCACCGAAGAACATGCCGTTTCCTTGACGGAGGATTTGGCGAAGATCTTAGGCTACGTGCGAAAGTTAGACGAGCTCGATACGAGCGAGGTTCCTCCGACGGCTCAGGTGACAGTGCAAAATGCCCCCTTGCGTCCTGATGTACGGAGAGAAGGCGTGTCCAAAGAGGCGGCGTTAGCAAGCGCTCCCCGTGCAGATAAAACTGGATTCTTAGTCCCCCAATTTGTGGATGAGTCATGAGCATTACTGAAAATACCGTTGTTGAGATCGCCTCGAAAGTAGCAAGCGGAGAACTGCAAGCTCGTCAGGTTGTGGAAGCGTTTATATCGCGCTCGCAGGAGGAAGAGTCATTGAATGCTCTGACATATCTCGCGCGAGAAGAAGCGTTGGCGGCGGCTGACGCCGTGGATGCGGCTCGCCAACGGGGCGAAAAACTGGGGCGTCTAGCAGGTGTTCCAATCGCCGTAAAAGATGCCATTTGCACCAAAGGAGTTCCAACAACTGCTGGGAGTCGAATTCTTCAACAGGAAGGGGCCGATGGTAAGCGTGAGCCATGGCGCCCACCCTATGATGCGACTTGCATCCAACGCCTTGCCGCTGAGGGGGCAATCATCATCAGCAAGGCCAATATGGATGAGTTTGCGATGGGCTCGTCGAACGAGACCAGCGCCTACGGACCAGTGCGTAACCCTTGGTCCAAGACTCGTGTACCTGGAGGCTCCAGCGGAGGCAGCGCTGTAGCGGTGGCTGCAGGCTTGGCTCCTCTCGCATTGGGCAGTGACACTGGAGGATCAATCCGTCAGCCAGCAGCCCTCTGCGGCGTCGTAGGAGTGAAACCCACCTATGGCCGTGTTTCACGTTATGGGCTGATTGCGTTTGCCTCTTCGCTGGACCAAATTGGTCCTCTTACCAAGGACGTGCGTAGCTCGGCTCGGGTATTGGAGATCATATCTGGTGATGATGAGAAGGACAGCACCACTGCAACCGCTCCCGTCGAGGCGTACGAAGCGGCCTGCGACAAGCCTCTCAAAGGACTACGTTTTGGTCTGCCCGCTGAGTACTTTGCCGAGGGACTGGACCCAGCCATTGCAGCGCGAATCGATCAGATTGTTCAAAAGATACGAGCAGCCGGCTGCGAGGTGAAGCCTGTGTCTTTGCCCCACACCCATTACGGAGTGGCCACCTACTATATTATTGCAACGGCCGAGGCTTCGACGAATTTGTCCCGTTTTGATGGGATCCGTTTTGGGCTTCGAAAAGAGTCTGAGGGGGCTGATCTCACGCAGATCTACGAAGAATCACGCGCGGAAGGCTTTGGAGAAGAAGTCCAACGACGAATTTTGCTGGGCACCTATGTGCTTTCTGCGGGGTATTATGATGCCTATTACGACAAGGCCCAGCGGGTAAGAACTTTGATTCGTCAAGACTTTGATCAGGTCTTTGAGGATGTGGACGTTCTCATTACACCTACCAGTCCCAGTGTTGCATTTAAGATAGGCGAGCGAATTCGCGATCCCCTTTCGATGTACATGGCCGACGTCTACACATTGCCCGCTAGCTTGGCGGGTATTTGCGGAGTGTCTGTTCCAGCGGGCACGGTAGAGGAGCAAGGTGAGCAGCTACCAGTCGGTGTGCAATTGCTTTGCCCGGCTTTAGGCGAGTCGACAATGTTTCGCGCAGCCGCCGGTATTGAACAATTGGTAGGTGAGATTTGAGTGTTTCTCCCTTTGTGGTCGAACGGGCAAAGGGGGAGCACTCCGCACAAGTACAAGCTCTATTCAAGCGAGCCGATGTACCTTGTTATTGTCAATATTGGCAATTTGATGGTGACCACCGTCAGTGGCAGGATAGGTGCGCCAATCACCGAGAAAAGAACGTTTTTGGCATAGCTGAGCAACTTTCCCAAGAGAGTATCGTTGCGTTTGTGGCGCGCGACAAAGAGCGGGTTGTCGGGTGGGCAAGGGTTGCACGACCGGCGGAATTGTCGAAACTTTATAGCGGGCGCCTTTATCGTGGTTTACCTTGCTTCTCTGAGGGGCGTGACGAGGTGAGGACGCTTGCGTGTTTTTTGGTTGATCCGACTTTGCGTCGACAAGGAGTTGCACGAAAGTTGCTGAAGTCGGTCATTGAGTTGAGTCGAGAGTCTGGAGCAAAGTATTTGGAGGCATTGCCGCGCGGAGCCACGGACGTATCCGATGAGGAACAGTGGATGGGTCCGTTGGCCCTCTTTGTAGAAGCTGGGTTTCAGGTCGTGCACGATTTTTCTCCCTACCCTGTATTGCGCCTTGAGTTGGCGGCGGCAGCGAACTTGTAGGCTCCACGCTGATTCTCAAATATGTATCAATTTGTAATTTTGATACATATTTTACGCAACCGGCCGAGGGGCCGGCCGATGCTCTCTCTGTGAGTGCTGGAATTGCTGTACTGAGACTGATAGTAGGTGCTCGAAGGTTAGCGCCTTCGCTCGGCGCACCATTGCGTATCAAATCGAAAGTGAGGGGGGAATGAGAGAACACGTGCGTCAATTTCACCAAGGCGAGCAAATACCTGGAACGGTCTATCGGGTACAATCTCTCATTGGACGGGGGGGGATGGGGAGTGTCTATCAGGTTGAGCACATTGAGTTGGGGCGAGTTTTCGTATTAAAGGCTTTGCATACCCACTTGGCATCTCGCTCAGATCTAGTGGGACGCATGCGCAACGAGTGGCGTGCTCTCGCAAAGCTCAACCATCCAAATATCGTTCAAGTGACCGATGCCGGGCAGACTCAAGCGAACTTGCCCTACTACGTCATGGAGTTTTTGGAAGGAGCAACTCTCTCAGAACTTCTTCGTACCAAAGGGGAGCTCCCCTTGCGCTGGGCGTGTTCTATTATGATGGATGTGCTTTCGGGTTTGAGCGCGGCGCACGCTACCGGGGCCATTCATCGAGACATCAAACCTGCCAATATATTTGTGTTGAGTGATGGTGTCACCAAGCTGCTCGATTTTGGTATTGCCAAGTTACGCGATAGCGCCGCGCGCGTGGTCACCGCGGGGGGAGTGTCGGTCGGAACTCCCCGTTACATGGCGCCCGAACAGGCCGAAGGAACCGTAGTAGACGGGCGCGCCGACATTTACGCAGTGGCATTGGTGCTTTATGAATTGGTGACGGGAAAAGGGCCCTTCGCTCATATTCATGATTCGAACGAATTGGTGATGGCGCACATCGGCGTCGAACCCCAGCGTGCCGACCGAGGGAGCGCGCGAGTTACTCCCGTCTTGGCAGATTTGCTGCAAAGGTGGCTTTCAAAGTCACCGGACTCGCGCCCACATACAGCAGAAATCGCGCGTCGAGAATTGAGCGCGCTGCGCGAAAGTTTGCCAGACGACGTCACTGTTCCTCCGATAGAGGTCACCACGGCTGGCTCCTACGACGCCTCGACTTTGGGTGCAGAAGCGTTTGATGAAAGCGTGCAGTTTCAAAAACAGATTTTACCCGCTAGCGCGGCGGAAAAGCCCCTTACGGTGACTGAAACCGTCAATGAGCAAAGCGAGCTGTATCAGCAAAAGTCTTTCCTCGCGGAAGAAAAGTCGACAGCTGAGGGGAAAATGTTGCGCGGGCAACGGACCTTGGGGTGGGGAACCTTGGAATCTGCCGGAGGGGGCCTCTCAAGTGCCGCCGCGGAGCGGCAAGACAATGTGCCCAACAAGAGCGACACTCAATCTGGGACCTCTGGTGCAGCTGGGGGTTCGAAGAAACCAGTCGTTCCAGCGCGCAGCTTTCTTAGTTCAGAAAAAAGAGGCGCATTCTTCGCGGCCTTCGCCACGTTTCTTTTGGTGTGGGCCGTCAACTCTTCTTTGAACGATTGGTCTCACGATGCAGACGAAATATCGCCTGGTTTCAGTTCTGACTCCTTGCTTCAGGAACCAACGGAGGTCGCACGAATACAAGGGCTCCAGCCATCACGTGAGCTCAAGGAGGAGCCCGATAGTCTGGCCCTCACAGAAAACTCCGAAGAGGACGAAGGCGAGGAGTTGGTTGTCAAAGAGGCCCCTTTGGCAGAAGCTGCGGTAGAAGAGAGCGCGATTGAAGGAGCTGACCCTACGCCCCCCGGCGCGACACACCTTGAACTCGGAAGCGCTAGCTTGGAGGGGTCAACGGTCAACAAAGTTGATACGATTCCCAAAAAGGAGCGCCTTCGTTCATCCAGGGCGCTCAAAAACTCAAAAAAGCGCAAGAAATCGACAAATAGCCCTCCCGTAGAAAAAAATCGTGATTTACCCGGAAGCGGCCTTTGGTAAAAATGGCACTAATTCGACTGAATATGCCTTTACGCCGGCGAATTCGTCTCGTAGCTTTCGCGTCCCCGCGAGGAATTTTTCGGACGGGGTTATTAAGCAATCTGTCGCAGCGTATGCTGTGGCGACAAACAAATCATGCGTCCCAAGCGCAGGTCGTTTTTCGGTGCTTTTCTGAATTCATCTTAGATGAGCAGAAAAGTTGAGACGGCCCGGGGCGGAGAAATTAACCGAACAAGGAGAGCCGCAAATGACTGAAGAAAACCAAGAGAACGTCACCGAAACCACCACCGCTCCCGCAGAAGTTACCGAAGTAGTTGGTACTGAGACGGACGAGGTAGAGGTGGCCGTTCAAGGCGTAGCCAGCCCCGTAACTGATACCGCCGTTCGTGCGGGTGAACGGGCCATTGCAGAGGCTGCAGGCGAGTTCAAAACTGAGACTCGTGATCCCGAGAATCCCGTAGATGTTCGCGAGCTCTTTGAGGCCGGCGTTCACTTCGGCCATCAGACCCGTCGTTGGAATCCTCGCATGAAGCCGTACATTTACGGCGCTCGTCAAGGTATCCACATCATCGACTTGGATCAGACGGCTAAGCTTGCCCAGACTGCATGCAAGTTCATTGCTGACTCTGTAGCCAGAGGCGGAAACGTTCTTTTCGTTGGCACCAAGCGTCAGGCACAAGAGATCATCAAGTCAGAGGCAGAGCGCTCTGGCATGTACTACGTCACAAATCGTTGGCTTGGTGGTACATTGACCAACTTTCGCACGATGAAAACCGGTCTCGATCGCTTGCGCAACTTGGAGCGCATGCGTGAAGATGGCACCTACGAGCAATTGCTCAAGAAAGAAACCGTTCAGCTCGACAAAGAGCGTGCGCGTCTTGAAAAGCATATTGGTGGTATGAAAGGAATGAACGGCGTGCCTCAGGTCATGTTCATCGTCGACCCTGCTCAGGAGACCATCGCTGTAAAAGAAGCTCGTAAATTGGGAATCAAGATTGTTGCCATCACGGACACCAATTGCGATCCCAATCTCATCGACTTCGTCATTCCCGGCAATGATGATGCGATTCGTTCAATTCGTTTGCTCACCTCTGCTCTCGCAGACGCATGCCTCTTTGGCGTGTCGCGTCGTCGCGACAACAAAGAAGGTGGCAAGGGTGCAAACGCTCCTACTGGCCCCGCTGTAGAGGTTGTTCGTTCGGGTCGTCCCGCACGAGCTTAATCGAACGCAACCCTAGAACGCTCTCGTCTCTGCGATGAAGGGTGTTTCGGGTTGAGGTGAGTCGATCAGCTCAAGAAGCTGGTTGACTCGCTTTCTGCGGGTTGCGCCCGCCCCCCATCTGCGACGAATCACTCGGGCGCAGGTTGATGTGTATTTTATTGTTCGGCGCTGGGGCGCCTCCTCACTCTAGAGTGCTGCCGCTCGGTGTCCCACCCGCGAAAAATTAGAGATTAGAAAGAAATTATCATGGCTCAAGTGAACATGAAGCTGGTCAAGGAACTTCGTGACCGTACCCAGGCTGGCCTCGGCGATTGTCGAAGCGCCATTGTTGAATCCGAAGGTGATTTAGACAAAGCCGTAGAAATTATCCTCAAAAAGGGTCTGGCCAAGAGCGTCAAGCGTGCTGGCACCGTTGCTGCCGAAGGTGTCGTTGCGGCTCGCGTGGCCGAAGACAAGAAGAGCGCAGTTGCGGTCGAGGTGAACATTCAGACGGACTTTGCCGCTCGCAATAAGGACTACTTGGCATTCGTCGAGAACGTCTTGGACATTGCGTCTTCTGCCGCTGACGGCGCCGACCTGCTGGCTCTACCTTTCCCCGGAGGAGAGGGGACTTTGGAGGACGTTCGGGCCGCATTGGTCGGTGTTTTGGGCGAGAACATCACTGTACGACGCTGGCAGCGCCTCACTGTGAAGACTGGTCGAGTCTCGGCGTATGTTCATATGGGCGGCAAAATTGCCGTACTCATGGCAGCCGAGTGCGACAGTGATGCCACTGGCGATAAGATGGATGCCTACTTGCAAGACGCAGCAATGCAGGTTGCCGCAATGGCCCCTCTTTACCTGAGTGCCGAGAATATTCCCGAGCCCGACCGTAAAGCTCAGAGCGAAATCTTTGCAGGTCAGTTACGTGAAGAGGGCAAAATTCCCGAGGTGCGTTGGCCCCAGGTAATCGAGGGTAAGTTGGGCAAGTGGGCGAAAGAAATTTGCCTCTTGCAATCAATGAGCGTCATTGAGACCAAAAAGTCTATGGATGAGATGCGTGCAGAAGCCGCAAGCTCGGCTGGTGGAGAGGCTCAGCTCCTCCCCTTCGTTCGCTTAGAGCGTGGCGAAGGCATTGAGACCCCTCAAGGTGACGACTTTGCAGCAGAAGTAGCTGCGATGTCTAAGTAATTGAGAACTCAAATATCTCAAAATTGCAACTTACAATAGAGACGTTTTTGTAAGGCACTTGAAGAGGTCACTCATTATGAGTGGCCTTTTTTATGGCCTGCGGATACTCTGTTGATACAAACGCAAGCTCATTAGATGATGAGACTGATTGCACTATGAAGTTCTAAGCCTGCGATTCATACCATTCGAAGAAAGAGCGTATGCCTTCTTCCGTGGAGACCCGAGGGCAGTAGTCCAGTAGGCGTCTCGCTTTATCGATATTGGCGAAGGTGTAGGAGACATCTGCCGCAGGCATTGGCTGTGAGGTCCATTGGGCCTCAGACTTTGCCAAATCGGCCAGGCTCCGGACAAAGTCGAGCAAGAGGACTGGTTCGCCTCGGCCCAGGTTGATGACCTCGTACCCTAAGCGGCGATCAGAGGCTGCCACTAATCCCGCGGCAATATCGTCAACATGGGTCCAATCTCGATGCATTTGGCCATTATTGTACAAAGTGAGGGGTTTACCCTTTCGAATATTGTCCATCACTAGGTAGGGCAACATATCTGGGCGATTTCTTGGTCCGTACACCGTAAAGAAACGGACCGCCGTGAAATCGATACCGTGCATGTGGTGGTAGGCATGTCCCAGAAGTTCGGCGCTTCGCTTGCTTGCAGGGTAGGGGGCGAGGGGGCGGTCGGCTGTGTCCGTTTCGACAAATGGAAGCTGTTTGGTGCGGCCGTACGCTGAGGATGTCGACGCGAATACGAAGTTTGGGCGATGATTCGCACGGGTCGCTTCCAGTAATTTGAGTGTTCCGCTCAGATTGACATCGAAGTAATATTCTGGGTCGTCTACTGATGCTCTCACTCCAGCCATGGCGGCCAAATGAATTACAGCATCAAAACGATTTTGAGAGAAAAGCCTCGCGAGCAATTTTTTGTCTCGAATATCACCCTGAACGAGGTGAAAATTGGTGTACTCACCAAGAACACGAGCGTTGTCTTTCTTTTGTGACGGAGAGTAGTAGTCGTTGAAATTATCGACACCAACAACAACGTCACCCCGACGGAGCAAGCGCTCTGCGGTGTGGCTGCCAATAAATCCGGCTGCTCCAGTGAGCAATATGGTCCGCCCTGCCATAGCTTCTACTTAGCCACAATTGAGCGGCGAACAAAGGCTCGACTCCCCGAAGAGGTCCTTTGGAGGGGCTCTAGCAGAGGCATTGGGCTATATTTTCACGCACGATCCACCTAGGTCTGCCGATCTCGGTACTTTTTCGAGCTTTAGGCCCTGCCGGCTTGACGAGAGATGCTGCCTTGATAGAGGCTTTGGTCATGGACAGCGAGCACCTAAACGCCCTTCTTTCTGTAGCCGGCACCGACAAGGAGGGCGATTGGTCTGTCCTCAAGGAGGAGAGAACATTAACCCTACATGCGGCCGAAGCCGGTGTTCCTTTGAATATTGCAAAGATTCGAAAAATTCGAACAAAAGGTAAATTAGTATTTGCGGAAAATGTAACTGGCGACGTTTATGTCGTGAAGTTGACGAGCCTTTTCTCTGGACTAGTGGATCACTCGATCAAGACGACGCGCACAGCTGGCTTTCGCTAAAATCTAGCGGAGGTCTTTGGTGAGAAAAGAGGCTCTTTCAATTTACATTGTTTAAGGAGCTCGTCTTGGCGCGGGTAGCGAACCTCGCTATCACGCGTTCATGACTAGTTCCGACAATGGTCCTCAAGACGACGCTTGGAGCGTTGGTTCATTCACCTTCAATTCGCGCCTCATTGTCGGAACCGGCAAGTACAAGAGCGTCGAAGAAACAGAGAAGGCCATCGTGGCATCAGGCGCAGAAGTGGTCACCGTGGCCCTGCGTCGGGTTGATCTCAAAGATAAATCCAACGGATCGCTCATGGGGCTTCTTGCCTCGGGTCGTTGGAAGATTCTACCAAACACTGCTGGCTGCTACACAGCGGAAGAGGCCGTACGTACTCTCCGGTTGGCGCGAGAGTTGGGCATTGCCGATATTGTCAAGTTGGAGGTGATTGGCGATCCAAAAACTCTGTACCCGGACAACGAGCAGACTTTAGAGGCCGCTAAAATCTTGGTCAAAGAAGGTTTTACGGTCCTTCCTTATTGCATTGACGATCCAATTGTCTGCCGTAAGTTGGAAGATTTAGGGTGTGCCGCGGTGATGCCTTTAGCGGCGCCGATTGGCTCCGGGCTAGGTATTCGCAACCCACACAACCTGGGTATTATTTTGGAACAGGCGCAGATCCCAGTGATTGTCGACGCAGGGGTAGGGACGGCCAGCGATGCTGCTGTAGCACTTGAGCTGGGCTGCGCGGGCGTTTTGATGAATACAGCCATTGCCCATGCGGACAACCCTGTACTCATGGCCTCCGCGATGCGCGATGGGGTACGCGCTGGGCGAGCTGCCTTTCTAGCAGGACGCATGCAAAAACAGCGTTACGCAAACGCGTCGAGCCCCACTCAGGGACTCATTGAGTAATACGCACCTTCGCAGGAGGTAATCGATGGCGGGTAGAGAAAAAGTACTGCGTCCGGGGTGGGCTCTTCGGCTCTTTCCGGCTGTTCTCGTTACTGTGGCAGTTTTTCTATTGGGAACCGCTACACCAGCACACGCTCCACGGCTGGACTTTCACTGGGGCGATAAGGTGGGTCATTTCTTTGCATTTGGATTTGTCCAAATCACCTACGCTCGCAGTGCTGGTTTTTTATGGCCAGAACTCTGCACCCGTAAATTGGCTTGGCGCGCCGCCTGTGCCAGCGCGCTTCTTGGTCTACTGCTTGAAGTCGTTCAAGGTTTCCTTCCCTACCGCTCAGCTGAGTTTGCTGATTTCGTGGCAGACGGCGTCGGGGCTGTTTTCGCCTCTGTCCTCTACATTTACCTGAGCCGATGGCAGACTCGGTACGAGAGGGATTGATGGTACCTCCTCGGTTGTTGGTCTTCTCCGACGAGGAGAGATTCCCACAATGTTCAAGTCAACTCGTGGCGGTGTGTCAGGAGGCACGTCCAGGTACTGTCGCAGTTATATTACGAGATCGCACTCAAACAGGTCGCGAGCGCCTGGCTCTTGGAAGAAGATTTTGCACTGAAGCTCAACAAGCAGGGCAATTATTTCTCGTCGCCGAACGTTTTGACCTGGCGTGCCTACTGGACGCCGATGGGGTTCATCTGCCCGCCCATGGTCTTGCGCCGACTCAAGCGCCCCCCTCCTTTTCTGGAGTACTGTCTCGAGCAGGCCATGGGGCTGAAGCACTCTCATTGGACGAGCTTCAGCGTCTGGACTTGCTAGTGATCTCTCCTGTTTGTGCACCTAGAAAGGGCCGTGACCCGCTCACAATACAAGGCTTCAATCAGCGAGCGAATGTACTACGATCCATTTGTCCCACTCTGGCCCTCTATGCTCTAGGGGGCATCACTGGAGACAACGCCCCCAATTGTCTCCAAGGAGGAGCCGATGGGGTCGCCGTCATTGGGGCGGCGATGAATCTCAGCGACCGTACCCACCTGCTGCAGGCCCTGCAGATCAGGCGCGAGTGAGGCTGAGTTGAAGAGGCGTCCCGTTGATATCTATGGTGAGCAAATTGTGCTCGGCTGAGGGCGTTTTTTCCTCGCTCAATGAGCTTGCAAGTACCTCGTTAGCGATAGTTTCTTGATGCTGGGTAAGGGCCTGAGCCACTTCTGGAGTTGAACAATACCAGGTGAGCAAGATTCGGTCGGAAACCTCCAAGCCAGTGTTTTTACGTGTAGCTTGTACTTGGCTGATGAATTCTCGCGCGTAGCCCTCCGCTCGCAGAGTGTCAGTAATCGTTGTGTCCAATACAACTGTGATGTGACCATCAGTTGCGACCGCAGCATCTCCTTTAGTGGAGCGCTTAAGAATTACGTCTTCTAAAAGAATCGACTCGTCCTCTACAGTCACGCTTTGACCAGACTCTAGGAGGGCCACCTCCTTGGCACCCCATTGAGCGAGTTCTTTTTTGATAGCCCCTAGCTTTTTTCCGCAGCGTCGGCCGAGGGTCTTGAAGTTGGGTTGCACAGCAACAGCGGTAAATAGGCTCTCGTCCTTCTCCACTTCGACACTCTTTATATTGATCTCTTCGGCAATTAAGGAACTCATTGCAAGCACCTGTTCTCGCACTTTCTCGGAGCGATGCACGATGGTGACTTTTCCAAGAGGTTGGCGAATTTTTACCTTGTGGTCTTCTCGCAGTTTGCGAGCGAGGACCACGGTGGCGCGAGCCTCAATCATACGATTTTCGAGTTCCACATCGATTAGACTTGGATTCTCGCGAGGAAAGTCGCAAAAATGCACGCTTTTTGGTGCGTTTTCGTCTAGAGGCACAACCAAGCGTTGATAGACCATCTCAGTGACGAATGGCATGAAGGGCGCGAGGACTTTGGCGAAGGTGGTCAAGAGCTCGTAAAGAGTTGCATAGGCGGCAGCCTGGTCAACCCGATCGCTTGATTTCCAGAAGCGTGGACGACTTCTGCGAATGTACCAATTCGTGAGATCGTCAATGAAGCTGACTAGGCGCGGGACTACCGAATAAAGCCGGTAAGCCTCCATCTCTGCGTTGACGTCTCGCACTAGGCTTTGCAGCATGCTGAGGGCCCAGCGATCGATGTCCGGGCGCTTTGCTATGGGAGGGGCCTGCCAAGTGCTGGAGCGCGGATCGTAGCCATCGACGCTGGCGTAGGTGGTGAAAAAGCTGAGAGCGTTCCAATAAGGAAGCACAACTGTACGCACAATTTCCTTCAGTCCTCGCTCACTGAATTTCAATGGCTCGCCCCGTACAACTGGGGAGTTGATCATGTAGGCGCGCAAGGCGTCGGCACCATAGGCTTCGAGGGTGATTGTGGGATCGGGATAATTTTTCTTGCGCTTGGACATCTTTTGGCCGTCTTCGGCCAAGATCATTCCGTTTACGATTACATTTTTGTAAGGCGCTTTTTTAAAGAGTGCAGTGCCCAATATGAGCAAAGTGTAAAACCAACCTCGGGTTTGGTCGAGACCTTCGGCAATGAAGTGTGCGGGAAAGAAATTCTTGAAGCGCTCATCTGCGCCGGCACCAGTTTTATCGTCACCTTCACGGAATGGATAATGCTTTTGGGCGTAAGGCATTGAACCGGACTCGAACCAACAATCGAGTACTTCGGGTGTGCGTCGATAGACCTTGTTGTCCTTTTTGATGAGGACTTTGTCGACGAAATGTTTGTGTAAGTCGGTGACGCGAACGCCGCTTAATTCTTCGAGCTCGTCGACACTGCCTATACAGATTGTATCTGAGGGATCAGCTTCGTTGACCCAGACGGGGATGCAACTACCCCAAAATCTATTGCGACTAATATTCCAGTCGTTGGCATCTTTTAACCAATTTCCAAATCGATTTTTACCTACAGCTTCGGGAACCCATGAGACGGTATTATTTTGCTCGACGAGATCGTCTCTCATATCAGCTACACGAACATACCAGGCTTCTATGGCTCGATAGATGAGAGGGGTCTCGGTGCGTTCGCAAAATGGGTAGCTGTGGGTGACTGTTTCTTGCTGCACCAAGCGCCCATCGGACTTGAGATCGGCGATGATCTTCTTATCGGCGTCTTTGCAAAATAGGCCCGCATAGTCAGGCACGAGGGAAGTAAACTCAGCCTCATTGTTGAGGGGATCGACAAGCTCAATGCCCGCGTCTTTGCAGATGGCAAAGTCGTCTTCGCCGTAGGCGGGGGCTAGGTGAACGATACCGGCACCATCGCTGGTGGTGACGAAATCTGCGGTAAGAACCTCAAAACAGCGCTCGCGCCCGGCAAAATAGTCGAAAAGAGGAACGTACTTGATACCCTTGAGGTCAGATCCTTTGAATCGGGCGACAACTTCTAATTTTTTCTTTTTAAAGAGAGCTTTGGTACGCGCCTCGGCGACTATGTAGACCGCTGGTCCGCCTTCGACCTTGACGCCGACGTAGTCAATCTCTGGGCCGGCGCAGAGCGCTAGGTTACTGGGGAGGGTCCATGGAGTTGTGGTCCAAGCAAGTAGGTAGGCCTCCTGATTGGCTAACTTTTCTAAGGCCGGAAATCCTTTGAAATCTTGAACGCGAAAGCGTACCGTGATGGCCGGGTCTTGCACGTCTTTATAATTTGAGTTTGCCTCAAAATTCGAAAGTGGTGTGGTGAGGGCCCAGCTATAGGGCATGATTCGATAGCTCTTGTAGACGCGTTTCTGGTCCCAAAGCTGTTTAAATACCCACCAAACCGACTCCATGAACTCGGGGTCCATGGTTTTGTAGTCGTCATCAAAGTCTACCCATCGTCCCATGCGGGTGATGGTTTTGCGCCACTCTGCCACATAGGTTTGCACCATCGAGCGGCATTGCTCGTTGAAAACATCCACACCTTTTTCAAGAATTTGTCCCGTGCCCGAAAGGCCGAGGGCCTCCTGGGCAAGTGCTTCTATTGGAAGGCCGTGGCAGTCCCAACCAAATCTTCGTTCAACTGGATGCCCTCGCATATTCCAGTAGCGCGGCACGATGTCTTTGATTGTGCCAGCCAAGAGATGGCCGTAGTGGGGTGTACCCGTCGCAAAGGGAGGACCGTCGTAGAAAACGAAAGGCGTATTGCCCTCGCGTCGTCGATTCGATTCTTTGAAAGCGTCGAGGTCTTCCCAAAGCTTGAGCACTTGATGCTCTTCTTGAGAAAATTGAACTTGTGAAGGGGCTTTTTCGAAAGGGCGAGACATAAGAAACCGGTCCGAACCCTATAGGAAAGTGGCGACATTGGTGCAAACTCAAGAAAAATGCCCGAGAAATCAGAAATACTCTGTTTTGACACGGGAGAAGTCCCAGTTTTTGCCCTTTTTACAACACAAAAGCCAAAGGCAGCCGCTAGACGTGCGTAATGCAACAGACTAGGGAAGAAAGTAGATTATGGGCCTTGAAATCGGTGATGTCATTGACGGTAAGTACAAAATTCTGCGCCTTCTTGGTGAAGGAGGCATGGGGGCGGTTTTCGAAGGAGAAAATACCCGTATTCATCGTCGCGTAGCGATTAAGGTCTTGCACGGTGATGTTGCCGGAAATGACGAGGCCGTCACACGATTTGAGCGTGAGGCGCAGGCCGCTGGGCGTATCGGATCAGAGCATATTGTGGAGGTGCTTGACCTTGGCGACTTGCCGGGGGGAGAGCGCTACATGGTGATGGAGTTTCTTCAAGGCGAAGCTCTCAATGATCGCATCGCAAAGGGGCGCATGGCGCCACGCGATATTGGCGCGCTCATGGTTGATATGTTGGAAGGCCTGAAGGCCGCTCATGCCGCCCAAATAGTGCACCGCGATCTGAAACCCGACAATGTATTTTTGCTTTCCAATAAGTCTGGCAAAAAAGACTTCGTCAAAATCGTCGATTTTGGAATATCGAAATTTAATGCTCTGGGAAGTGAGTTTTCGATGACTCGTACCGGAGCGGTCATGGGAACCCCCTATTATATGGCTCCGGAGCAGGCCAAAGGGGGCAGCTCCGTAGATCATCGAGTCGATATTTATGCTGTGGGGGTGATTCTCTATCAAGCGGTTGTTGGTAAAGTGCCCTTTGACGCAGAAACATTCAACGAACTGCTTTTTAAAATTGTCTTAGAAACCCCGCCACCCCTTGCCGATTTGGTGGAGGGAGTTGACCCCGATTATGTTGTCTTAGTGAACAAGGCCATGGCTCGCGAGCCTAGTGACCGATTTCAGACTGCAGAAGAATTTCAGTCGGCACTGCAAGCCTGGTTGGGGGGACGTGGGGTCGCTGCCGCGAGAACTGTGGTTGGGGGGACGCCGACTCTAGACAAGACAGCTCTCCATGACGCGCCCGGAGCGATGATGCAGACGGCGGTCGGTCTGGCGGGAAGTGAAGAGAGTGTCGATGCTGGTGCCTCCGGTGAGCAAGGAACCCAGGGAGCTTGGGCAAATGGCGAGGGACCTGCTGGTGTGCCCGCCAAGAAAGGGCCTCCCTTGGCACTATTTGCCGCCCTGGGGCTCTTAGTGATGGGGGGAGTGGGGGCTGCTTTGTTTCAGTCTGGTGAAGACAAGGAGGCAAAGGCAGAAGCCGCTGTTCAAGCCGAAGCTGAGAGCGCTGCCGAAAAAAGGCGAGCCCTCGACGAGGCAGAGACCGCCGCTCAACTGGAGAGCCTGCGAGCTGATAAACTAGAAGCAGAGTCAGCGAGGGCCAAAGCTGAGGCGGCTCAAAGCGCCGCCGAAGAGAAAAAGTCGGCCCTAGAAAGCAAAACCACAGCAGACGCGGCAGCGCGACTAGCAGAGAAAGAGCGCGCCGCAGCGGCCACACGAAGAGCCAACTCTGCTCGTAGTCGGGCTAAACCAGCGACGAAAGCAGCGAGCCCTTCTCCTCGTCCTGCATCCTCCCCGCGCAGCGGTGGCCGCGTAATCCGCACGACGCTTTAGTACGCAATCAGCGACCCAGAGAAAAAGATGTCCCCCGGTCTTCAGGCCGCAGAGTCTTTTCTACTGACTCTGCGTCGAGCTTCTTGCTGAGGAGTCTACGGAGAGTTTCCCAGAGCTCTTCGTTTGATTTCTTGGCGATCCACGAAGAACTCTCTGTGTTCCAATCAAAGTGCCAAGCTGTGCGCTCCGCCGCCATCCAAATTTGTCGTGCCGCCCGATGAGAATTAATGATGTACGTCGTGTCGTCCGAAAATTCGAGAGTGACGATATCATTCTCGAGTTCACAATCGAGGTCGTCTGCGCCCAAGTTGTCGAGAGCGACGATGAGCTGAGTCAGCTCTTTTTGGGCGAGGGCCAAGTACTGTTCTTCATTGAGCATAGCCCGAATGTACTGATCTCATCCGGATGCGCAAATTGTAGGGGATAGCCGCGTGCATGAATATACGCCCAGAAATGAGCTCGATTTATCAATGCGTGGCCGTAGAGCAGATGATTCAAGGGAAGAAATTACCTGAGAGATAACGTGGCAATCTTCAGCCTGAGCTCTTCAGATTTGGTCGCAAAGAGATTATCCTCAACCAACATGGTCCATCCTTTACTCAAAGTAGCTTTGCTAGGTGCTTCATTGAGTTGGACCACTACTGCCTTGACCGAGGGAGCAACGCTCTTACCCCGAACCATGATTGTACAGAGTAGTCATCGGGAGATCTTTCAAAGGAGTACTCGTCGTGATTCGAGAGAAATTGGTGTGATTGCCGGTTTCGAGCGTTTACCTCTCGTGCGGCGGTCTCAAGTAGCTCAAGGGGCGCGAGCCCCCTCCAAAGGCGCACTTCGATGGCTGACGAGTGCCGGACGCCTCCTCTCACCGGGGAGCGCTGTTCCACCAGGGGGGATCCGAATTTTTCCGGTGCAAATTGGCACGGGAGTCATTCGTTTGCGTGGTGGGCTTCAGCGCATCAGCGTCGCCGCAATTCTGCCAACTCGAGGAAGCCTGGCTCATCCCGCCAGCCTCGCAATTACCCGTTCACTGCCTCAAGAATTGAGACTTTCTCATAAAAGTGCACAGACCGAGCCCGAGGCAGTTACCTTTGTGATTGCCTCTCCTCGACAATTCCTACCTAGTTTTGTGGATATTGTGTCGGAGGGTACTGGAGGGCGCTATCTTGATGCTCTTCGTAAGGTTCCGTTAGTTTCGGCATCTTGCGAAGGAATGGGCCAGGGCGATCCCTTGAGCGAGGTAGCCTGCGCGCGCACACCTCCTTTGCGCATTGGTTTGGACGTTGTGGAGCGCAATCACCCTGCAGCTGCTTCGCGTACTCTCATGGGTGAGGTGGGGGGACATCTTGACGTGCACCTATCTCCCACGACTCGCGCTAGCTTTCCAATTGGCGCACCCGCACTTCTCGAAAAGAATGGTCCTGGGCGCTATCGGGTTCAAGTTCGGGCAAGAATTTTACGTACTTATCCTGGAGGGCCACCGGCTGTCGGAGGCACCGATCAGGAGGCGATTCGAATTGTAAAAGCAGAACTCCAGGTTGCTGCGCGCATGTGGGGACAGTGCGGTATCACCCTAGGAGGGACAGAACAGCTCGATATTCAGGTCGTTGATCCGCCTAATATATCTTGGCTCACTATAGGCTGTTCGCGGGGAGTAAGAGCTTCTGGAGGATATATTCAACTATTGGCCGACGGAAAGCGTGTCACCGTAAAAACTTACCCGGGGCAAAGTCCTGAGTCTGTGGCAGGCCGTTTGGGCGAGTCTTTGAGCAGCGTTGGTCTTCGCTATGAGATCTATCGAAACGCTGAGATCAGGAGTCAGGCCATGCCCTCTTTTGACCTTGTCGTTCGAGACAGAAAGGGAGCTGCGGTTTCTCTTGTGCCCGTCTCTCATAATCGATTCAGTTTTGACTCGTCCTTGAATGTTTGCAGAGGTGAATTGGACTTGTCAGATGGTCTCCATCACTTTTCTGATTTTGATGCTTCGGCGGGTACAATCGAGGAGCGTGCACTCCTCCGGGGAGTGGGGGATAGGAACCCCCAGACAATCGATCTATTTGTCGTGCCGGTGTTTGGAGGGGTCGGGCGCATCGGCGAATCGTTTATTTATGGGCGGCGGGCCAGCGTGCAAAATGCGATCATTATAGACAGAACAGGACTGCAGGCGGGGGCCCGCTCTTTCACTATGGCCCACGAATTGGGTCATATACTGCTGGACTTGCCGGGACATCCCGACGACTTTGGGGTGGATACCCCCACTTCGTTGATGGATGCAGATGCCGCCGATCCTACCTTATTCGGACCTCGCAGACTGAGCCTGGCTGAGTGCCAACGGGCCATCAAGCAGAGTGGAAGAAAAGCTCCAGTGCCATTGCTCATTGATTGGCCCTTGGGTGAGAAGCACACCCCTGCTTTCCGCTAGACAAGTGGTGGGAAAGTCAGTGCAGGAGCAGCTCCCCCCCCTAGTTGTCCCAGCCCCAATGCCTCAATGAGGACGAGGGCCAGCTTCTTGCGAGGTGCATTTTCTGTGGGACCAACACAGGCGGGGCAACCTTCGTTACAAGGGCATTGAGCTATTAGATCTCGAGAACGAGCCAATAGTTCACCAGAAATTTCATAGATCCTTTCGGCTAGACCTACCCCTCCGGCCTGAGCATCAAAGAGAAAAATAGTGGGGTTCATCTCTCCTATTCTGGCGGAGCGTGCCTCGATGCTTGCGATGCGGGCACTCTCACGGCCAGCAGGCTGTGGAGGAAGCGAATTGTCCTCTTGGTCTTCTTGTTCGCCGTCACCGAGGGTTTGATTGAGATCGCGTGGATCACACATGAGGGCGAGGGCGGCGACAGTCTCTAGGGCATGCCCGACCCCACGCAATGCATCGACGAGAAGTGCCCGTGGAGCGTTGAGCCCCCTGAGAAGCTCGTCGGGTACGGTGAGCCAATAGCTTGTCGTATGCATCTCCATCTCGGGTAGGTGTACATCCCCGTAGCCGGCATTTTCGTGAGTAAAGAACTTGATTTTTTTGTAGCCAGTGACTCTTTCTAGAACCTTTACGTCCCCCCAACCTTGTGTCACGGCTCCTTCGCTGCGCGTGGCATTGGTGTCCAAAACACTCACGGTGCGGTAAGTGAGCGCTGTCGTGAAATAATCAGGAGCCACTTTTGTTACGTATGCTTTGTGGTTTTCAAAATCTAATTTTTCAACCTGGTATTGCTCGGCGTTGTGTTGATAAATAGCTTGCTCGTGCAACATGGTATGAGCGGCGCGATAGTCGAGTTCTCCTATTGTGCGTTCTTGAGGAGAGCTTGGAGTGCCCTTGTCGACGATAATAAAATTGTCCCAACCGATATTTCTTAGAGAAATATCGCTGGCTGGAAAGGCTTCACCGGCCCAATGATAGCGGCCCCGAGATACGTGCAGAAGGCCGTACCCTGC
Source organism: uncultured Polyangiaceae bacterium (assembly GCA_964459035.1). Taxonomy (GTDB): domain Bacteria; phylum Myxococcota_A; class Polyangia; order Polyangiales; family Polyangiaceae; genus NIC37A-2. The sequence goes on from CAYWLO010000002.1 coordinate 89,475, forward strand.
AAGATAATCCAGAGCTTCGCGGGTGGCATCATGATCGAGTTCACCATAGGTTTCTCCTTGAACATCTGTGGGACTCGCTGGGCGCTCACCAGGCGAATTGACTTGAAAGGGCGCTTCAAAAGCCGCACATTTGAGGTGTTGAATGAGGATCTCTGTGTTGTTAGGATCGATGCGGGCGTGCTCGGCTTGCATATCCAACAAATATTCAGGTTCTCGGGCAAGAAATTGGTCGATGGATCCACTGCCGCAGACCATCACCGCAACCGATTGGCTGCTACGGCGGCCAGCACGGCCAAAGCGCTGCCAAGTTCCGGCTACGCTACCGGGGTACCCGGCACAAATAACCGCGTCTAGATCGCCAATGTCGATGCCTAATTCAAGGGCGTTGGTGGCTACGACCGCCAAAATCTTACCTTCTCGCAGCCCTTTTTCTATGTTTCGACGGGTTTCGGGGAGGTACCCCCCGCGGTAACCCATGATGGTTTTATCGACGCCTACAGGACTATTTTTAAGGGAGTCTTTGCATTGTTCCCGCAGATATTTGAGCATGACTTCTACCGAGTTGCGCGAAGGGGCGAACACAATTGTAGGAACTTTGGCTCGCACTAAATCTGCAGCCAAATACACAGCTGCCTTGAGCGTGCTTGCGCGTACCCCTAACTCTTGATTCACAATGGGCGGGTTGTAGATAAATACTTTTCTGCTGTTTTGGGCGGCACCCGATCGATTGACTAGTTCTATAGACTCTTCGCTTGTTCCCAGAAGTCGTGCTGCATGTTCCCGTGGGTTGCCTATTGTGGCTGTGGCACCGATGAACGTGGGGTGCGCCCCATGAAAAGCTGCAATTCTCTTGAGGCGCGCTAGAACATGAGCCATATGGGAGCCAAACACCCCCCGATAGGTATGCATCTCGTCTAAAACGACGTACTTGAGCCCCTGAAAGAAACTGGCCCACTTAGTATGATTGGGTAAAATACCCGCGTGCACCATGTCTGGGTTACTTAGAATAACTCGCCCTCGCTCTCGAGCCTTTTGCCGGGCGTCTCCAGGGGTATCCCCATCGAAAACAACGGAGGGTATCTTCAGTCCACTCGCCTGAATCATACTGTGAAGGCTGTACTCCTGATCTCGAGAGAGGGCCTTGGTGGGGTAGAGAAAGAGTGCGGTCGAACTAGGATCTTCTGCCAGAGCCTGTAAAACGGGTAAGTGAAAGCACAGGCTTTTACCGCTTGCGGTGGGCGTGGCAACGACGACATGTTTTCCTGAACGCGCGGCATGGATGGCCTGCACCTGGTGATCGTAGAGTTGTTCAACTCCCTTGGCCTTCAGTGCCTCGACCAGTCCTGGATGCAAGTCTGGCATACCGCCATAGCGTGCCTCAGTGGCGGGGATCTCTTTTTCGGCAGCGAGACATGGACGAACGCGCCCTTGGCCGACCCATTTTTGGGTAACGCTGGTGACGCCGCGAAGATTCTCCCAGGGGGGTGTAGGCATGATCGGAAGTCTATTGCTGCCAGGGGCGCTTGCAAAGGAATATAGCGCGTTGCATAGGTATGGAACGGCCAAGAATAACAAAGAGCAACGTTAAACAAGCTAAATTGAGGCATTTACAGGGGAAGCTCTCGCCGAGATCCGCTTTGCCCGCAAAAGGCTGGGACATGGTTGTGCAAATGACTGTCAGGGCACGCCCCTGGTCAGTTGAAGCGGGACCTGTACACTCACTTCATGGTAAAAGCAGGAAGAATAGTAGCTCGAGTTGCTATCGGATTTGGTATATTTTTGGCGCTCTTCTTTGCCGTTGGTATGATGCTTACCAAAGAGTACCAGGTTGAACGCTCTCTCTTGATGCGTTCGTCACCAGAAAATATTTTTGAGCACGTACATTCGTTTAAGAAATGGGAAAAGTGGTCACCTTGGATTGCCAAAGACCCAACAATTATCAATAGCTATTCGGGTCCAGCCGAGGGCGTGGGTAGCCAAGTGAGTTGGAAGAGTGAGAAGTCCGGAAGTGGCTCTCAAGAAATTATTCTGAGTGAGCCTCCTCACCAAATCAGGACTCGCCTCAACTTTGGAGAAATGGGTCAGGCCGAGGCCTATTGGAAATTCGAAAACAAGGAGGGGGGAACGCTTGTGCGCTGGGGGCTCGTTGGCAAGAACGAGGGGGCAATTGGTGGGTACTTTTCTTTAATGATGGATGGTTTTGTTGGTGAAGATTATGAAGAGGGCTTGGTGCGCCTGAAGACATTGGTTGAGTGAGTCGTTGCTTGAGTGAGTCGTTGCTTTTCTCTTACTTAAGTAGCTGTTGAGGGCAATTGTCGACTACGTAAGGCAAGGGCAACGGCTTCCGCTCGTGTTCGCGCCCCCAAGCGCCCACGAGCGTGTTCAATATGTGTTTTGACCGTTGCGTTCGTGATCTTGAGGAGTGCGGCAATCGCCGGAGTCGAGAGCCCTTGGGCGACCATCGCGAGCACTTCACGCTCCCTTTTTGTGAGCTTTTCGGTCGCCTCGACAGGGACAAGGGGGTCGGCAATCACGACCGTTTCTTCGCCGACTCGAAAGCAACGCAATTGTACCAGTTTACCGCGCACGAGTGCCTCCTGCGGAGGGGCGCTGGCAAGAGCACCCGAGGCCAATGCTGCGGCGCAACCTTCTTTGCAGATGGTGCGGCCAGAAGGCGAAATACCTTTCATGACGCCATTGCAATTTCGACCGAGAGCCTCGGGTCCGAGGAGTTTGAGCGCCTGAGGACTGAGTCCTTTCACTTCTCCCGAAGAATTTGTTTTGAGTACGAGGCTTTCGATAGGGGGGGCGGTCACGTTTTGAAGTCTCCTGAGGAGGTGGTTTTCTAGGTCCACACTAGCTGGTTCTTGTGACACGGGGATCTTTCCCTTTCGGCAATCTTTGCGCTTTATCTGTAGTTATTGCGTGTTGAATCTCAGGAAATGCCGCGTATCTCCTTTAAACTGAGAGGCGCTCGCGATAGAGTTTTTCGCTCTAATCGAGGCGGTGAGCGAAGGATACGTTCATTCGCTGAGAGTTCAGTGCTAGGGCTTGTCCCGTAGTTCGCCGCGCGATAGTGAGGGAGGGTGCTTTTCTGGCTCGAATTTGGAGCCATGGATGCTGCTGCTCCCCAAAAGAGGGTGCGGGCTTCATCAACGTGAGGGGAAGAGAAGAATGAAGAACAGAGGGAGTGTTTTAGGAGTTGCCCTACTATTGGCGGGTTGTGACTTTGCTGCGATAGAGAAATGTCATGAGCAGATGAAATCATCGCAACAGATCATGAAAGACATGGACTCGAAGGAAGTCTCTGAAGTGGAGGTGGCCCTCGCGGCAGTGGACAAGACCCACTCCGCGTGCGTCAAAGCCGGGCGAGATGAGGAAGCGGCAAAGGTTGCGGGTGCTCAGGGGCAATTACGAGCCCAAATTATGGCATTGAAGGCTCAGGCCGAGCGTCGTCAAATGTCCCAACTGAGCCCAGGTGAGCTCAAGGCCCTGCAAAAAAAAGGTGATTCAAGCTGTCCCAAGGGCCAGCAGTACGAACACCACCAAGACAAGCGTATGATTCGTTGCACCGGCGCACAGCTCATTTCTATGAATTGGAATCAAGCCGTCGAATACTTTGGTAACCGTGGTTACGCGTCTCACCCTCAAGGAGCGCTTTTGCGCTTCGAAAAGGGCGCCAAAGTCTACGACTATCAATTTGAGCTGCAAAACTCGAAGAAGCCAGCAAGGTGTCTGAGTGTGGTAGCCCAACCTGGGAGCCCTTGGCAGACTGTGGTCACCCGCCTGACGGGGGTGCACCCACAAAAACTCAAATTAGGAAGGAGCATTTCGACTTCCAGGGGTGCCTTGGCATTGCTAGTCGAAGGAAACGATCAGCAATACACGGTGAAAATTGGTGATTGTAAGGCAACACCGGGACAAAAAGAGGTAAAGTAGACCTGATTTTCGCCGATGAACTGGCCCGGATAGCATTCCTGTCGTAAAGCAGACACCGCATGGATCCCACGCACGAAAACCGAGGCCGCAGCGAGCAAAGCTCATTTCAAGAGAATTCCGCCGAAAATGGCGAGCAAGTATCCTCCTTGGTAGAAGAAGGACCGATTTCGAATATTCCCGAGAGCTTACGCCGTATCGTTGGCTCTACCGTGGCTATCTCGGAGGCTCCCTTGAGTGAGCCCCCCCCGGCGGTCGAAGAGTTCTCGACATCGACACTACCGCCAGAAGAGGGACCTCAATATGGGACGGATGCGGGGGAGTCGTCTTCGGGATCATCTGATGCCGCCATACCATCCAGCGCGTCAATTCGGGGGCAGGTTTCAAGTCCCGAACAGGGTGCAGGAAGGCCTACCTTTTTGTTCTTTGGCGTGGTCTCAGCGCTTTCTCTTTTTGCTGATATCTCCACGAAGGTTTGGGCCGAGATGACCATAACCGAACGAGGTTTTGAGCCGATTCGGGTCATTGGTGAGAGTTTTGCGATCACTCTGGCCTACAATAAGGGCGGTGCATGGGGACTCTTTGCAGGGGCGGACGATGCAATGCGCACCCCCTTCTTTCTTGGCGTCAGCGCCTTAGCGGTTTTCTTTATCATCTCCTTGTATTCGCGACTTCAGCCCACACAAACAGCTCTTAAGTGGGGGTTGCCCCTGGTGCTGGGGGGCGCTTTAGGAAATCTGAGCGATCGAATTACTCGCTCGCAGGTAATTGACTTCATTGATTACAAGTCTGACTGGGTACTCAGTCTCAATACGTTTGTGCATCGTTATGTACAAACATGGTCGCTGACTGACCATTGGCCGACATTTAACGTGGCTGATATTGCAATTTGCGTTGGCGTGGCATTGATGGCGGTGGACATGTTTACCCATCGAGGCCAGCCAAGCCGCGAAGGCCCATCTCCAGACGACGATTCACAAAGGGATACGACAGAGCCCTCTTCTGCAGTCTCTTGACTCGAAGATTGACTTAAAAATCGTTCTACCCATCAATTTTCATTCTCACAGGCACTTTTGTGGGCGTGAGGCTGTCTCTCGACTAGGCTAGGTGGGTGACTAAAAATATTTCCTTGTTCGCCCTGGCACTGACTCTCTCAGCGATGGTTACTGTCGGCTGCCAGCAGGAAGAAAAAGCCCGTCCTCCGGCCTTAGCGAGCGACGATGGCTTTTCTGGGGGGCCGATCGCGGCAGGAACCTCCCGGGGAGGTGCCGACGGCAGCACGACGGGGCCCTCCAGTCCGGCGGCGGACGCTAGCGGAAAACTCACCAAGTTTGAGGACGATGCCTTTCGGGCCGTGAGCGAATACCTTGAACCCGTCAATATCTATGTCATTGATGAAAAAGGTCTCGACTTTACATTGGGTGAAGGAGGAGACGGAACTTTTTCTGTCCCTGGGGTCGAGCCCCGCGCTGACACTTGGATACTGGTTGAGCCGGTGACGGATAAGTCGTCCATGGCGACCCTCTCAGTACACGATTCGCGAACTGGTGCACTACGTGTTCCCCTGGTGCCTATCAATGTTTTGCAAGGGGTGCTTTCGACCATTCAGAGTGATCCCACAACACCTAGTTCGATAGCGGCTCAGTTGCTCCTGCGTATTGTTGACGGGGCGGGGCAGCCGGTAAAAGGTGTGAAGATTTTTGTTCAGGGTGGACCGGATATTACCTACGCTACAGCCGATACTTGGGGGGAGTTTAGGGACAATACCGATAGCAATGGTCTTGCGCTCGTTTACAACATGCCCGCGCGGAGTCGACCTGGTCAGGAATTTACAATTAGCCTGTCCGGATCGGTCGACAAAGAGGTCGATGCCCGTGTGATAGCTGGTGCGATCACCGTATTAACGATCAATGTTGATCCCTAAGATGCGCGAGCGGCTTCCGTCTCTTGTATGAGGCGGGGTCGCGGTCTATTTGAGGCCCTATGGCGGTACGCATCGACGGGAAAGCAATTGCAGCAAAAGTTCGTGACGAAGTAGCTCTGGAAGCTCTTCGATTTGAGAAGGAGTTTGGGCGTAAACCGGGACTGCACGTGATTTTGGTCGGCGATGATCCGGCTTCTGCTGTTTACGTGCGAAATAAAGAGAAGGCTGCAGACAAGGCGCACATTGCTGGAGAAATTCATCGTCTGCCAGCGAACTCCGCCGAAGATGTCGTGCTCGCTAAGATTCAAGAACTCAATGAGCGCGAGGATATTGACGGAATTTTGGTTCAATTTCCTGTACCCGATCAAGTAAGCCAAAATCGGGTTCTCGAGACGATTCATCCCGATAAGGATGTGGATGGGCTGCACGCTCAGAGCGTTGGGAGACTTTGGTCCGGGTTGCCTGGACTTGTGAGCTGCACGCCAGCAGGTTGCATGCGCTTGCTGGAAGAAGCGGGAGTGGTTTGCGAAGGCAAGCGGGCTATCGTTATTGGAAGGAGCAATCTCGTGGGTAAACCTATTGCCGCTCTCCTACTCAAAAAGAATGCCACCGTTACTTTGGCTCACTCTCGAACAGATGATTTGCCCGCCCGTTGTCGTGAGGCCGACATTGTCATTGCCGCAGTGGGCAAGGCGAAAATGGTCCCCGGTTCATGGATAAAGCCTGGAGCCGCTGTCATCGATGTAGGAATCAACCGCGATGAAGAGGGCAAACTGTGTGGCGACGTAGACTTTGCTTCGGTTGAAGCCGTGGCCGGTTGTGTGACCCCCGTGCCGGGTGGCGTGGGGCCAATGACTATCGCAATGCTTCTCAAGAACACCGTTCAAGCGGCGTTTGCCCGTCAAGGTAAGTAGAAGCTAGCTTTTAGGCTGCATGTGAATTCTGATTCAGTACATCGAGCGTTGAACAAAGAGCGCTCCAAAATTTTCGCTCTCACCGGAGGAATCGGGAGCGGGAAAAGTTCGGTGGCACGCATATGGCGGGAGGCGGGTCTGCCTGTGGTGGACGCCGATCAAGTGGCCCGCGCGGTTGTGGCTTCGGGCTCAGATGCCCTTTCGGAGATTGTTGAATTGTTCGGAACGCACGTTTTGCTCCCCGATGGCGCGCTCGACCGCGGAAGCCTAGCAAAGTTGATTTTTAAAGACGCTGGTTTGCGATCTCAACTGAACGGCATTGTGCACCCCAAGATCCGCATCTCTGTTGAAAAGGAATTCAATCGTTTGGAGTCCGAGGGGGCGGAGCTGATATGCTATGAAGTGCCTTTGCTTTTTGAGACTCACCAAGAGGAGCGATTTCGCCCCGTTGTCGTCGTCAGTGTGCCTTTTGAATTACAGCTAGCGCGAACTTGCGCACGCGACCATTTGACGAAGACAGAAGTACTCGCGCGGATCGGAACTCAGATGCCTTTGGCTGAAAAAGAAGAGCGAGCCGATCACATCCTATTCAATGAAGGCACTCTTGAGCAATTGCGAGTGAACGCTCTTTCACTGCTTGAGCAGCTCTCCAGATGAGGCGCGTGAGGGAGCTCTCTTGGTCTTCGCTCTTAGCGGTTTCTTGGGCTCTGGCCGCGTGCTCGGCCTCGGCTTCCGTTCGCTCGGTCGAATCCTCAGTCACCTCATCAGTCAATGGGTCTAAAGAAGCCCAAAACCTGATAGATATTGCAGACCTTCAACGTGAGTCCAGTGGTACCAGTCTCTCGGCCGAGATACCCTTTGCTCACGTGGAGTGGTGCGCCTCGGGTGGCGCTTCAATCGTCGGTTCACCTGTTCTTGACGAAGAGGAGCGTTCATATATAGCCACTTCCGACGGTTATCTTCATGCTTTTGAGCGAGATGGTCGTTTCCGTTGGAGTTATACGGTCAAGGGTACTCCCTTAGGGAGTGTGAGTTTACGCCCCCATGACGGGGTGATTCTCATGGGAACCAGCCAACGCTATGTTTATGCCATCAATCAAGCAGGTGGACTTTATTGGTTTTTTCGTACGTTGACTCCCGTTTGGTCGGGACTTTTTGCTCTCAACGAGGACTCCATTGTATTTCTTGGCCACGATAGACGTCTCTATGCGTTAGCTAATCGATCAGGTCGGGCAAGGTATCGTGTTCGAGCCCCAGGCGATCTAATGGGAGATCCGGTCGTGGCAGCGGGAAATGTGGTTTGGCTTCCCTTGAGTGATGGCGTGGCGCGCTTGCAAGCAGCCATTAAGATGGAGAAATTCAATTTCTCGAGCGCAACCGAACAATTGGTCGCCTTTGGCGATCGGGCGATTGCGCGTGCAGGCGGCGAAACCTATATTTTGCAGGAGGGAGGCCCCATGACTTCTCGAGGGGCGGCGGCGTTTCTAGCGGCTGATAATCAACACTTCGCTCTTTTTGATGAGGCGGGCAAGGCTCGCTTATTCACCCACGATCTAGTTTCAGTGAATTTGCCAAAGGAGACGTCTACGGATCAGAGGAAATATTTGAGTGATGCTCCCGCGATGGCTCATTCTCATTTTTGGCTACCCTACGCAGACGGAACAATTGGCGTACGTCCCCTGTTGGGAGGGAGAGAAGAGCGTCTAAAAATAGGGAATGGACCCCTTGCTACGCCGGTGGTGGGTTCTTCGGGCAAGTGGGCTTTAGTTCCGACTCGCGGCGGACGATTTTGCGCTCTAGTCGTTGATAGGTAGTCTTCCTGAGATTCACCCGCCCCGCTCTAATCATGCTAGAGAGCGCCAGTGCAGTCGGATTACGAGTTAAAATATGAGGGGCCAGTCTATCGTCCGCCCAGCGAAGCAAATTCGTTGGTCATTCAGGCAACCATTGGTTGTTCCTGGAATCATTGCACCTATTGCGCCATGTACCGTCACAAAGAGTACAGGGTGCGACAACCCAGCGCTGTGATAAGTGAGATGCGGCAAATCAGCGAGGGGGTGCACCAGGGCGTTGTCCCCGTGGTTCGTCGAATTTTTGTGGCTGATGGGGACGCCTTGGGTCTGCCCATGGACAATTGGCGAATTCTTCTCAAGGAAGTTCAATGTCTATTTCCTCGGGTTACCCGAGTGAGTTGCTACGCCACGGCACGTAACCTCTTAGAAAAGAGCGTAGAAGAGCTCCAGGAGCTAAGAAGCTTAGGTCTGAAGATGCTCTATATCGGTCCCGAGTCGGGGGACGATGTTACCTTGAAGAGAATTGCGAAGGGAGCAACATTCGAGGAACATGTCGAAGGAGCGCGCCGTGCCCACGAGGCCGATCTGAAGCAGTCTCTCATCTTTCTTTTGGGTGCCGCTGGAAAAGAACGAAGCGGTCTACATGCCACTCAAGCAGGACGTCTTACAACAGCGATGGACCCCCGCTATGTATCTCTCTTAACGCTCACGATTGTTCCCAATACGCCCCTTGCGACTTTGAGCAAAAAGGGAAAATTTCAGCTACCGGAGGTGACTGACCTTCTTGAAGAAATACGTGCATTTCTGTTGGCAGCCAACCCGACTAAAGCAGTATTTAGATCCAATCATGCTTCAAATTATCTGCCTTTGAGTGGCCAATTACCTCGCGATAAGGCACGGCTTCTTGATATGTTAGATGCCGCTCAGAGTGGAGCGCTTCCCTTGCGGCCTGAATGGGCTCGTTCGCTCTAACTCGAATTACATTCCCCGCCACACGAGACATAGAGATGAACCACCTCAATCTGGACTTCAAAGAACGTATTTCTATCGATACAGAGACCATGGCTTGGACGAAAAGCCCCTTGGCAGGGGTTTCCCGTCGACCTCTTGCACGAGCGAATGAAGAAAGTGGTCACGCTACTAGTATTGTAAAATATGAGGCGGGCGCATGTTTCTCTACCCATGCTCACCCACAAGGAGAAGAGATATTTGTGTTGGAAGGTACCTTCTCCGATGAAGATGGGGACTATCCAGCAGGAACCTACTTGCGAAATCCACCAGGGAGTTCCCATGCTCCTTTTAGTAAGGAGGGTTGCACTCTTTTCGTAAAGCTATCACAATTCTCCCCCCAAGATCGCTCGGTTGTGCGAATCGATACGGGGTCTACTCCTTGGTTGCCGGGGCAGGGGGGGCTCAGGGTGATGCCTCTACACGAATTTGAGGTGGAGCATACAGCGCTAGTATTTTGGCCCCCCGGTGAGGTATTTGTGCCTCATCAACACTTTGGTGGTGAGGAAATCTTGGTTCTCTCGGGAGAATTTTGTGACGAGCACGGGCGCTACCCGCGTCATTCGTGGACACGTAGTCCTCATTTGAGCCGCCACTTTCCCTTTGTTGAACGGGAGACCGTCATTTGGGTAAAAACCGGTCATCTACCGGTCAAATAGTCTGTAAACTCGCCTCCTTGCCAGGAAAAACTTGTCTACTCACATCGTTTACCGGGGCGTTTCTCGGATAAAATTGTCCACAACGGAAACCCGCGGCTGCCGCTTTTTAGACGAACGCGCGAGTCGTTGACTTGAAGTTCACTAGAAACAGGACCAAGAGGGCCGATTTTTTGTGCACAACCTAGATAAGGGTTGTTGATTGTTAGCTCACCAATGAGACGAAGAGAGAGATAGGGGAGGCGCTTCTGCTTAGTTTTTGCAGGGCCAACGACGCTCAGAAGCAATCGCCGTGAGGATGAGATCGGGCGTTCGTCGAGACTACTCACGTACACAGCGGCCCCGGGGCTGATGAAATGCATGTCTACATCAGAAAGGTGAATCTTTTCTCCACCCAAATTTCCGCTGGCACCTTGAGTGAAGGGGGTATCGATGTATTGAACTCCTTTTTTGAAGTCTCTTTTCAATTCGCCGGTGTCGGACACAATTTCTGTTGTGTTTTCCTTCAAATAGCTCACATCTGTCCCATGAATTACATGGACGTTCGTGGATACCGGAAATTGGTCCCAAGGCAATGCCGGGGTGTTGGGTAGACCGATTTCAAGACCACTTTGCTCAATCATTGTTCTGATTGTGCGGCTTGTTTTTGGGCTTGTGTTTTGAAAATAGGTTTCTTGTTCTGTAAGCGCTAGATGGTACTGCTTTTTTGCCCTTGATACGTGGCTTCGGCGAAAGAGGAGCGCCGCTGCGGGCAGACCACCCATTGAGGCGGGGTCGTCGACACTGGACCAAATATCGGGATGAGCGTTGAGAGATTGAGGGGCATATTGTTGGTAGGCATAGTGCATGACCATATCCCAGCCTTGGAGTGCCGCGATGCTTGCGACGTAGGTAGGCGCCGAAAATCTATCAAAATGAGGAGGCGGGACGCTCCACTCTGTAACGGCAAGGGGGCGACCTGCAACTTGTGCGGCCCCTATCCAATGGATAAAATTGGCGTGAGTGTTGGGGTTTTTCTGTAGAAAACCAGCTTTCCCATAGCTATGAACGTCATTTAAATTGCCAGCCGAGAGAGCCGCCAGGGCCCCTACGGGATTGCCCGCCCAGGTATTGCTGGCCGCAATAAGGGTAGAGGGTGCGCTTTTTCTAAGCTCAATGATAGAACTGAAATCATTTTGGTATTCCAGATGAGTGAGAGCTATTTTTGAGACCCCTGGCTCCCAGGTGCGCAGGGCTTGAGCTGGGTTGAGACCATTTTGAGTTGCGAATTGTGATATTTTCTTTTCAAAAATTTGATTGTGGTAGGGAACGTTTTTGTCTCGTAAAAGGCCATTGCCAAAGTGATAGACAAGGTCACTTTCGTTTCTTAGAAGAAAGGCCACCACCGCGGGGTCGTTGGCGAGACTGAGGCCCGTAGCTTTCATCTTGTAAGTGATGTAATTATGAGCAAATTCTTCGGAGAGTTTTTTAATTCTTGGGTTGACGATGCTTTTTCCACGAGCATCGCCATTTTTTAGCTCGTCAAAACCTGGGATATTGTCTCCTTTTTTGAAGCGCCTGCCCACTTCAATATCAATCCACACGTAGATGCCCACAGCTTTTAGCTCGCGAATCCAAAGGGCAATCGACTCGAGCGCCGGCTTACTCAAGTGTTGAGTTGTAGGACCTTCGGCAAACAGGTTGGGCTTTACCCAAGCCGAGTCGTGGTGATGCAATCGAACAATATTGAACCCGAGGCGGGCTAGATGTCGAGCTGTGAATTTTCTTGAAAGATCAGTTGCTCCAAAAAGCGCGTAGGCGGTTAGGTTCGTTCCCCAAAATTTTGCGGGAGTTCCATCTTCGAACTCGAGGTGAGCGCCTTTTGCAAGGAGGCGACCGTGGCTTCCAGCGGGGCCATGCTCCTGGTTCATGAAGCTGAGATCGGGCAAAAAGCCTTTTCTGTACTGCAACGTATATTCTTGGCTTGCGATCTCTAGGTTGAGCTCAGCGCTGGACTTTGCCAGGGGCGACACCGGGACATTGGCGACAGAAGCTGAGGCTACTTTCCCGAAGGAGGGAGGTTTATCGGCGCTTGATGTGGGCGCTCCTCTAGAGTTTAGACTGCATGAAAGAAGGGGGAGGAGCAACACACTGGCGAGGAGGCGACCTCTGAGTCTTGTTAGCTGAAACATCTTTTCACGAACTTAGCGCGGTATTCGATCACGTAGTAAGTCTAGTACGGGTCATGGCCCATGCACAGGGAGCAGAAGCTGGGAAGCGAAGAGAGTGTTCCCAACCGGGGCGTGAAAGGCCATTTGGGGTCTCAAACTACTCTTTCATGTAATAGAAGGCTTCTTCCATCTGGCGGGTGGACTTCATCCACATCGCTATCAGTTCATCTGCAGGAATATGCAAGCGATCGACGGCTTTCCATTTGCCAATTTCGTAGCCAATGACTGCGCTGAGGAGGGGTGAGTAGATACTACGTCTACCCATCAAGGTGTCACGTATTTCGTTCGCGAGTGGAAGGCCCTTGACGATGTCGCGCATTTTCATGCCCATCATTGTGTCCAATACGCTAAAAAGTCCAACGGTGAAGGCTTCTTGCGGGGGGACTTTACCTGTATGGCGAGCCAAATGTTCGCACATATAAGCCCGCAGCAGTGCTTGGCGCGACAATTCATTGGGTTTTCCGCTAAGATTGCTCACCACGAGCATGCCGACCCACTCCCGTAGCCTGTTGTCGCCGAGCAAGGTGAGCGCGTGTTCGATCGTTTTGACCTCGCGGGCCAAACCGAACGCGGCTGAATTGAGAGTGCGCAAAAGGCGAAAGCTGAGACCTACTTCATTTCCAATGAGCTCACACAATTCGTCTCGACGAGCGTTGGGCTCACTAATTTTTGCCAAGAGTTCCATGACTGCCAATTGGTTCGCGGGAGTGCGCCTCCCTTTTACTATTTCTGGCTGACAGAAATAGTACCCTTGAAATATCTCGAAGCCCAAGTCTTGACAGATCTTAAATTGCTCCAGGGTTTCTACCTTTTCGGCGATAAGAGTTGCCGTGGGAGATGTGAGTGCTGCAACCAATTCACTGAGCTTGGTCTCCTTAAGACCGGTGATGTCGACCTTAATGTGTGAAATTGTGCTGGGTGGGGGCTTCTTCTTGAGACCTTCTAAGGTGTATTCGCCGTGCAAAGCAAATTGAAATCCTTCTTCGACCAGTTGCTCAATTCGTGCCTGGCAATTGTCCATTGTCATCATATCGATGTGCACTTCGAGGATGACTTGCTCTTTGGGTAAAAGAGAGAGTAACTCGCTGCGCAGTGCTTCTTTTGGGCAATTGATGAGCATTTTATGGGCACCGACCACCCGTTCTACCCCGAGGTCGGCCAACATATTCATGACCACGGTGGCGGTGGCAGCTCCTGGATCTTGAATCTCTGCCTTATTCTTCAGGTCGTCCTTTCGGTAGAATATTTCATAGGCCCAAAGCTCGCCCTGGGCGTTGAGGAGGGGTTGACGCCCCAAATAGACGTGCTCGGGAATGTGCACGCTATGGGTGTCGTCACCCTCAGTTTTCTGGAGGCTCTGGATGGAAACCATAATCCTGACCTGCAAAACGGCACCATTTGCCTCTAAGTTCAGGGAAGGAGAGGGACAAGAGTGCATCTTTTTCTTTAGAGAGGCATTGAGAGCTGAAATTTAGCGAGCTTCGGCGTACAAGAAGCCCATGGGCGCTCAATGGAAGCAAAAAGGACGTGAACAGAGTGCTGACGCAAAGGGTCGACTCTTTTCCAAACTGGCAAAAGAAATCATCATCGCCGCAAAGGGAGGTGCTGAACTTGCCGCCAACGCGAAGCTACGCATGGCGGTAGAAGCCGCGCGCAAGCAATCTATGCCCCGCGATACATTGGAGCGGGCCATTAAAAAGGGCTCGGGTCAGCTTGACGATGGTGCCAACTTTGAGACTGTCACCTACGAGGGGTACGCTCCTCATCAGGTGCCAGTGATTGCCGAGTGTTTGACAGACAATAAGAAACGCACGGCACCCAATATGCGGGCCTTGTTTCGCAAAGGTCAAATGGGCGCGAGCGGCTCGGTGAGTTGGGACTTTGTCCGTTGCGGGGCGATTGACGCTTCTCCTCCGGCGGCTGGGGAAGAAGCCGAGGAAGCCGCTATTGAGGCTGGTGCTCAAGATGTGGAGGCCACTGATGAGGGCGCGTGGCGCTTTACGACAGAGCCCGAGGATTTAGACTTGGTGAGCAAGGCGCTCAGCGCGAGAGGGTGGAACGTATCAGCGGCATCTCTTGATTGGGTAGCAAAGAACCCCGTTGAACTGGAGGGGGCCGAGCGCGAAGAAGTGGAAGCCTTTTTGGCCGCAATTGATGAGGACGATGATGTTCAGAAGCTTTACGTGGGCCTGCGTTGAACATAGATCTCTCATTCATATTTGTGAGCCAGGGCGGCAAATTCTCGCGCGGCTTCTTCTTGATTAAGAGAACGAGCCGCAGTCTCGGCAAGGCGTAAACAGCGGGGATCTTGCGGGTGAGACTGCATAAATTCGACTGATAGGCGCAATGCATCCATACCGCGCCCCGCTTTCAAGAGAGTGCGCGCCAACAAAAAGTACGATTCGCCTTGGAGCTTCTTTTGCTCGGGCGACTTTCGAAGAAGATAGAGCGCTTCAGCGAGATAATTTGTGCTGAGAAGTTTCTCGATACGTTGTTTGTTGGGCAACTCGTGATAGGGGATTGCCGTTTCGTCCGGACGTCCAAGGGGAGGACGTTGGTCTTTTGTAATGAGTACGGCGACCGAACCAATGCCCGCCATGATGAAAACCTTGACGTCGTCCGAGCTTTCTTTGATAAATGGTCGTACAATATTGAGCAGGGTATAGGGCGAATACCATGCACGATGATCCTCGTGAACTTCTTCAATAAATAAGGAGCCTTCGCGGCGAGTGCGCTCGTACCATTGAATATGTGGAGCTGTGATGAGGTAGCTCTTTGCCTTGACTTGAAAAAGTTGATCCAAAAACTCATGAGCGTTTGGTGTGTGTTCGAGAACTTCTGGGGCAAGAACTAGGTCATAGCCCTGTTTAATGCCTTTTGTTTCGTGATAATAGTTTCCAAAAACGTGTTTTTTAAGCACATCAATTCCAGGTAAACTGATGTCGAGGCCATCTATTTGATTACTCACCTGAGAAAGTTCTATGTGTAGATTATTATTAGGGTCGAAGACGGGTACGTCGCAACACCCCACGTGCAGTACACTTTTATCGCTACACAAGCCGCGCAACCAAGTGAGTCTCTGGGGGACGTCTTCGACCTCGATTTGGTGGTGCATCAAGTCGGAGCTTTTGAGTAGATCTCGAAATAGCATGATGACTAGCGCTTTCTCTTTTTATTTGAGGACTTCGTGGGGCCGCGCGTCTTCTTGCCATGAAAGGTGCTTTTTGCCTTTTTGATGGCTTGAAGAAAGCTATCCTCGAATATTTTGGGGTTAAATACCTCCGCCACGCGTGCGCGAGCAGCTTGACCCATTTTAAGCGAGAGCGCCTTGTCTACCAAAAGTCTTTTCGCATAGTCTCCTAATTCTTGAGGATTGTCCGAAAGAAACCCTTCTACCCCATGACGAATTGGGGAACTAGGATTACAATTACCTAATATAGGCAAACCGCACGCCATCGCCTCAACTGTGGCCATATTGTAGCCGTCCTCCATGGTGGGGTTTGCAGTATGAACAAAAAAGCGGCTCTCCTTGAGCTTGTTTTTTAGGTCTTGCCAGCCTTTGGCTGGTTCTACTCCATTCATATCCTCATTGAGGCCGACAAATTGGATATTGATGCCGGAGAATGCGGCATCGTGGAAGTCAGCCAGGAGTATTTGTCGACGAGAATTGAAGAGATTGCTCACCCGCAGCCCATGGGGCTGCTCTTGAGTGGCTAGGGGGTAGTCGCCTGTGTCGACCGAAAACTTGATGACTTGAGCACGAATATTCCATGAACGTCGTTTGAGCTCACTGACCGCTACAGTATGGGCGCGAATGAGTTGCAGGTATTTGCATGTTTCACCGGCGAGGGCGCTGGGAGAGACCTCGCTTTGCTGCTCGTGGATCCTCCCCTCCAACGTGGTGTGAATAATGAAAATCTTTGGCAAATCGAAGTTTTTTACTTCCAGTAAATCGCTAATATTGTGTGCAATGACTAAATTGTATTCACTTTCGCGTTTCGATGCCTCGTCACGCGATACCAATTGAGCGTTCGCGGGAACTGGGCGCATGCGGGTATCCCAGCCCGCGTGTGCATGGCCGGGAAGCCCCACCATAATATCCATGCAAAGGGGCAGTTTGCCCAATTGAGCAACCCACCCTTCGTGACTATTGAGCACAAGCAAACGTTTAGCGCTCAATTACTCTCGCCCCTCGGACGATTTGGCGAGTTCATTGTTTCCCTTTTCATCGTGCTGAGGGCATTACGCCCATTCGCTAGCGGAGTTGAGGGGGGAGGGCTCCGGAGGTACGTGGGGAGTCCCCTCTTAGGTTAAGGGGGCGAGAGCTCGACCAAGAGCGTCTTCGCGTAGGGCACCCATGCCTTGGCTCCAACCGAGGGTAAAACGGGGGTTGAGGTCGATGAGGGCCAACTTGCCTTCTTTCTCAAGCACATCGAGTCCAAAAGGTCCAAAATAACCTGCTGCATGCAGGGCTTGGGCACTCTTGGTTGCGAGGGTGCTCAAAGAGAGAAAGTGTGGCGCCTCGAGCTCACTTTTGGTGAGTGCTTCAATCGAGGTAGGGGCGCTGTAGGCGTCGGTACGCAGGTGACAAGGCTTTCCTAGTATTATTCCGCGCTCATCGACAAAACCATGTATGCTATATTCGGAGACGTTGGTTAGGTTTTTTTCAGCAATAAAACCTCCCTGACGCAAGCTATCGGCGAGCCAGCGTTTATCGTCCTTACTACCGTCGCGTGACCACAATCTCTGACCCTTTCCGGCGTAACCGTAGGGGCGTTTAAGCCGATACACGCCCGTGTTAGCGCTTTGAAATTGGACCCAATCGTGTTGGGTCTCGATGATAGTGCGACCTGTGATGACGAGACTTTGTAGGTGGTTACTTATAAATCTCTTGTCAAAAACTCTTTTAAGAATTTTCACATCCGGAAACTTTGGCACGAGGAGTCCTGCGGCTTGGGCAAGGTGCACGACCAAGGGGGTTGGACTCCAACAGAGGGCCCTGCGCCCCGAATAGAGGCAGAGCTCCTTCTTGTCTTGGTGGGAGAATAGAGAGTCGTCTCCTTGCAATAGCTCGTCAAAAAGAGTCTTTCTTTCGGAAATACGCCGCACGAATGCTGACTTTACCGTGTAGGAGTTCTTTGCGGCGAGTTCACCTTCGGCATCAGGATTGAGCAGCCATAAATAAGAAGGGGGCACGGTGCTCACAATTTTTTCCACCCTTGCAGATCATTGAGAAAGCTTTGGGGGAGCTTCGCTTTCAATCTCTCTGATTGATTGATGTGTTTTCCGCGAAATTGCAATGGGGTGAGATCGGGGGGCAAGTGCTTGCGCCAAGTCTCGAAGTCGATGTCTCCGGTCCACGTCTTGAACCAATAGGCCGCAAAACTGACGTGGGCGATTTCTTCGCGCGCGATTTGCTCCTGGATGCACGCCCCTTTTTCGTCCCCCGCAACCCGCAACCGGCGTGCAAAACGCTCTGCGTGGTCCAGGTTGGCCCCTTCTAGCCCGATACCCAAGAGGGCTACGAACGAGACCGGGCTTGTGCATTGACTCACCCTTTGCCACATCCAGTCTCGCACAGCAAAGTCGCCGATACGATAACCGAGAGATTTTATATGCGCCTCATAGAGCGCCATATGGCGAATCTCGTCCAATTGAATTTTAACTAATCCTTGGCGAAATTTTTGGGGTGTATCAACGAAGCGCAGGAGCGCCCAGGCCATCAACTCTGCCGCTTGCAATTCATGATGCCAAAATTTGTGCATCAATTCGGCTCGTACACGGGCTTCAGGCAATCGACTGGACTTGACTGCTTGAGGCTGTTGCAGGGTCACTTTGAGCTCTGGGGGACGCCCGGGGCGATGATCTTTTGAGGCTGGTTGATGCTCCCACGTTGGTGGTGGGCCCCCTGGGCGGGACTTCACTGAGAGATCGCAACTGAGGAGGTAGTCGCGCGCCCAGCTTTCTATTGTAGTTGACACTCCAGACCTCCTTCGCTCTCTACATGGCTTAGTGGTTGTGGCCGCCGGGACCATGAACGTGCCCGTGGCTTATCTCTTCGGTGGTTGCTTCACGGATAGATTCGATGCGTACCTCGAAATGTAATTCTACCCCTGCGAGTTCGTGGTTGGCGTCGAGAACAACATGCTCGTCGTGCACCTCGCTTACGCGAACTGGTACGGTGTGACCGTTTTCTGTCTCCATGGTGAGTCCCATGCCAATTTCTGGCTTCATTTCTTGGGGGAGCTGTGAGCGGGGCACCTGAAGAAGCATTTGATCTTCGCGTTCGCCGTAGCCTTCTTCTGGTGAGACGATTACTTTCTTCGTTTCTCCCAATGAGGCACCTGTGAGCGCCTTCTCTAATCCCGGCACTATGTTTTTGTGGCCGTGCAAATAGGTGAGGGGAATTTCGTCTTGACTCTCATCAATTACAATGCCTTCACGATCTTTTAGAATATAGGACATCGAGACTGCGTCGTTGATTTTTACGATAGGGGAGGGGGCGTTCATGGTGGCGGCCATTGAAGTCGAACTTTACGTCGGTGCAAGGAAAGCGCTAAGTTGTAAATACAACTTAGCGGATATGTTTCTCCGCTGAGAAGTTCAAGTTGTATTTATAACTTGAACGGGTGAAGACCTCTGCGTTTTTTTCTTAAGGTTTTTTGTGCTTTTCCGTTCGCAAACTATGGATCTCGCGTTACCTCAACCTCGAAAGAGTTTCGAAAATGGCTATCGGCATCAATAAGACGTCGTCCTTGGCGGCGCGTATCAACGCGGATAAACACGACAACAAACTGAAGAAAAGCCTCAATCAGCTTTCGAGTGGACTGCGAATCAATTCTGCTGCCGATGACGCTTCTGGGCTAGCCATGAGCGAGAGCATGCGCTCGCAAATTCGTTCATTTACTGTTGCGGAGCGAAATACTTTTGATGGCGTCTCGATTGCACAAACCGCGGAAGGAGCGATGGGTGGAATGGGAGACGTTCTGGGACGCATGCGAGAACTGGCCATGCAGTCGTCCAACGGGAGTCTCAACGACAATCAGCGGGGCTTCATTGACGCGGAGTTTTCTCAATTGCAAGAGGAGTTGACCCGTATTCAAGAGTCCTCGGAATTCAATGGTGTTTCCGTCGCGGGCTCTGCCACCAGTGATATTTCGGTGCAAGCGGGGCTGAGCGATTCTGCCTCGGACCAGATTACTGTGAGTGTAGGGGGCTTGGATATGTCCAATGTGGTGGCAGCTAGCACGGGGGTTGGCAGCGCAGGAGGGGCCCTTGCTGCATTGGGTCAAATTGACGCCGCAATTGAGTCAGTTTCCACATCGCGCGCCAATGTGGGTGCAAGTATCAACCGACTGGACGTAGCAGGCAATAATATTCAAGACATGCGACAGAACCTTGTCGCAGCTGAGAGTCGTATTCGTGATGCCGATATTGCCGGTGCTGCCTCGGATGCTGCTGGCGCGCAAATTCGTAGAGAGGTGGGAGTTGCAGTGCAAGCTCAAGCGAATATGTTACCCCAACAGATCTATCAGCTTTTGGAGTAATTACCTGAGCCTGCCTAATATTAGCCTGCCTCTCGCCGAGGCGAGTCGAGACTGGGGGGCGGCTCGCCTAACCCACATACTCGATTTCTCCCAGAAGTCTTGGCCAGATACATTGCTTTGTCGGCGCGGTCGATGAAGTCTTCAATGGATTGACCCGCCTCTAAAGTGCTCACGCCGAGGGAAGCTGTGACTGGTATATTCTCGGTTTCGGACAGAGGAATGCTCATGGCTGCGATGGCAAGTCGGAGACGCTCGGCCACCTCAGTGGCCCCCGTGGCGTCGGTGGCCGGCAGTAGAACGACAAACTCTTCGCCTCCCCAGCGTGCAGAGACGTCGGAGTCTCGTGCCTGAGCCCCCAATAAGGCACCGATAGATTTTAGGACCTGGTCGCCCACGGCGTGGCCATGAGTATCGTTGACGTTCTTGAAGTGATCAATATCCATCAAAATCAGTGAGAGGGGGTCCGTATGGCGCTGAGCCCGACCTACCTCCCGGTTGGCTGCTTCGGAGAAAGCCCTTCTGTTGTAGAGTAAAGTGAGGGGGTCGAATCGTGCGAGGCGTTGAGCATCTTCGACGAGTGTCGCAGTGCGCAAAGCTCCCCCCAATTCCTGTGCCAAGATATCTATCAGCTCGACATCTTGGCTTTCGCCGCCTGGTCGGGGAGCTAGGGCCAAGATTCCTAATTCTTGACGCCCAAAGAGAATGGGTCGAACAAGGGGCTCGGGTCCTTGAGCGTCCTCTGCGGCGTCGTCGTCTTCGACCACCATGAGTCGTGTGCTTTGGGGTAAATCGAGCGCGGCGAGGGCTTCTTTTCTTGCCTGATCGGTTCGACCGGGTCGAGTGTGTAGGCCACCGCGCAGGGGCGTTTCGGTGATGACTGTGAGCCATCTATAATTGGTGACTTGAGATACAAATTGGGCAAAGAGATCAAAGAGGGTGTCAAACGACTCACAGACTGCCAGGTTGCGAACTTCTGCAGCAACCACTGAGGCGAAGAGCGCAGCGTCGAGGTAGTGAGCTATTCGGTCTCGAACATCGGTGCCCTCGGAGTAGGCCGTGAAAAATTCGTCGCGCGTTGCGGATTGGCTGATGCCTCGCTGTAGAGCGCGCACAAGATCTCCCATGCGCCCTTTGGCAACATAGGCCAGTGCACCTGCTTGCTCGGCCCAAAAACGATCGCGGTGCACTTCGGGGCCGCGCAAAATGACGGGGACCTCCGATGTTGCGGGCTCCGCGCCCAGGAGGCGGCAGAGCTGCACGCCCGAAATACTCGGCATGAAGAGATCCGCGATGACAGCGTGGGGAGGATGTTCAAGAGCCGAGTAGGCGCCCTGGGCCCCATCGTTTGCAGTTGTGACATCGTAACCGAGGGTACGTAGGCGTGAGGCCAGGCCTGTTCTTGAGGATTCTTCAGGGTCGATCAAGAGAACTTGTTTGGCGCTATCCATGGTCACTCTATAGAAACGGATGAAACGCAGGGAACTTGAGATAGCTGGTTCGGGGGGGATCTACTCTTTCTGGTCTAATTGGAGCAATCAAGTGAGATTGGAATTTGAGGGCATCTACGCGCGCTGCTGCGCTCTGGACGGAAACGCAATCGGTTATTTACATGAAATATTGGTAATATGTCGAAATCGCGGCCCCAATGTTTGACATGGGGCGCGGGTCGGGACAAGAACCAGCGGCAGACCTGTCTCGTCACCACATAATCGAAGATTTTCGTTTATGTGGTGACGAGAATTCACAGGCCGCCCGGAAGATGTGGCCCTCATGGTGAAGATCACCTGAGTACCTTTCCGGTACCGATAGAAAAGAAGAGATAAAGAGATGAGCAAAAAGTTGTTCGTAGGCGGCCTGAGTTGGGACACGACAGACGATAGTCTTCGTAATGCGTTTGAGCAGTTCGGCGAGTTGGGTGAAGTAAAAGTAGTTCTAGATCGCGAGACTGGACGCTCACGTGGATTCGGATTTGTAGAGTTCACCGATGGCGGCTCCGCTGAGACGGCTGCTCAGGAGATGGACGGCCAAGAAATTGACGGCCGTTCAATTCGCGTGAACGAAGCAAATGATCGTCCCCCTCGTCGTTCTGGCGGCGGTGGTGGTGGTGGTTACGATGGCGGCGGCGGTGGCGGTTATGGCGGTGGCGGCGGTGGCGGCGGCGGTCGCGGCGGCGGCGGGCGTGGTCGTGGCGGCGGTGGCGGCCATGATGGCGGCGGCGGCGGCGGCGATCGCTGGTAAGCTTCTAGGTGATTTAATGGCCCCAGCTTCGTTAGAAGTGGGGGTCATTCTTTGAGTGCAGCGCACTCTTGAATATGGGGGGATCGCGGCGAACGTCGTTTTGCTGCGTTCACGAATATTTACCTCACCAAACGCGGGACATTTTCCTGCGTTGTGTCACATTTGAATGACTCGGGAGTTCCTTTGAAAGCAAGACCATCAGTCGCGAAGCGACAAAAAGAACGAGCGCGTTCTGAGAAAAAGAAAATGAAGGCGGAGAAGCGCGAATTCCGTAAGGATGAGCGTGAGAGTCGTCCCGACGAGGGAGCGGACGATCCAGACATTGCAGGCATTGTCCCTGGTCCCCAGGCTCTAGATGTTTCGCTTTTTGGTTCTGAATCACTTTCTGATCCAGAACCTGAAAAAAGTAACTAATTTTTCAATTTGAGGCTCCACCGCCCCCCGTCGAGTACGTTTAGCCCCGCTGGCTAGACTATGTACGGTGAGGGCGAAAGGGTCCCGAATCAATCTTTTGCGCAGTGCGCCTTGCTCCCTAGGAGCGCCCTCGTTGAACCTTACGAAGACGAGAGAGCGAAAGAGCCAGCAGCAAGAGAGGGAAGAAGTAGAAGATGCCCTTACTTCTTTGGGAATGTCCGCTCACATGACAGCCTCCCTGATCGGGCTGTTTTTTGTCGCCAGTATCCGGCTTGTCGTTGGTTGAGCTGCTCGTACCATCGGCTGAAGATGAGTCAGCTGAACTAGCGCCGCCTGTACTGTCTTGGGTATTCGTTGCCCCACCGGCGGAGTTTGAGCCGCTGCTGCCCATGTCGCTCGAGAGAACAATATCAGCGCATTGGTAGTAGATATCGTTTCCTCCACCCCAAGGCGCCCTGTCGTACATGACCTGAATGACCTGAAGGGTACAATTGTCGCACTCCTCATTGGGTAAAACTACTTCAACCTCGTACGCTCGGTAATTGCCTTCGTTCACGTCGACTATGCCGTCAAGAAGCTCCGGGAAAACGGTGTCTTTATCGTCGTATCCACTAGGATCTACAAAATCGCCGTCGCCATTTTTGCTAAATGCAATACGGTAGTGTGCCGGATGATCGATGGTTTCGGTCCATTGAATTGTAATTGTTTCGCCGGGTCGATAAGTGGTAATTTGAGCAGGGTCTGTCGAACGCAGATCTCCCGGCCCGGTTCCGCACGGACCTGTTTTGAGACCGCTATTAGGGTGTCGCGGCACAGGCGAATCGAGGCGCAGATGCGCCTGGGCGTAGTTGGAGAGGGTGAAGACGGCCACGAGGAGAGCACGACTTGCTCCGCGTACGTAGTTAGTGCGCGTGGGTGAACGAAAGAAGGGAGGAGGACCCTCACCCCGTGCTGGAGCTTTCTTCATTGACATCATGTTGATGATCTTTGCATATTTCTAGGCGCGAGTGTGGAAAGAGGGGGAAGATTCCCTTAAAATTATTCTATTGAGCATGTTTTACGTTGTAGTTTGTTATCAATCGGCTGTTTCATGCGGGTAAAAACTGTTCTTGGGGGCGCTTACCATTTCCTCAAGCGCTGGCGTTCGATGGCGCTCGCCCTGGTTTTTTTGGGTTTGAGCTTGATTCTGACAGACGAGAGTGATCCCCGTCGATGTGCCGACTTGCCCGAATGCACGAGCTTTGGAAAGTGCGGTGGCGAGCCGGACTCGTGCAAGCCCGAGGTCATTGAGCACTGCGAGGCATCTAAAATTTGCGCGACCAACGGCAGGTGTCGATTGTTCGAGGGGCGCTGCGTGCACACAGACGCATGGTGTCGTCGACAACCCGAGTGCAAAAGCAAGGGGGCTTGTACTGCCTTTGCGAACGAGCAAGTCGATGTATGTCGCGCTGAAACCGAAGATTGTAGGGGCTCGAAAGCGTGCAAAGAAGAAGGCTTGTGTGAGTCCGTTGAGGGGAAATGTGCTGCCACAAAAGAGGGGTGCAGCTCGTCGCGTAAATGTCGGGAGGATGGAAATTGTTCCTTGAGTCAGGGTAAGTGTATCGCCCTAGTTCCTGTCGATTGTAAAAATGCCAAGACATGTAGCGCGCGTGGATATTGTTCGGTCGAAGGGGGAGGGTGCGTACGGCGTGAGGGTGATTGCGCAGGTACTCAAGTATGTAAAAAGCACGGCCAATGCGTGACAAAGAGAGGCATTTGCGTGGCGCTCGATGAGGCGAGTTGTAAGGGTTCGGCGGATTGTGCCGAGAGCGGAAGATGTCGCCTGAAGGGCGAAAGGTGTGGCGTTCTAGTAGATAAAGATTGCGAAAGTTCTTCACGCTGCGAGACCGAGGGAAGATGTGGATTGCGTTTTGGTGTCTGCGCGCCCACCCAAAACGCGCACTGCAAAGAGTCAGTAGAATGCACAACTCAAGGCAGGTGCGCCCTACACCACGGCCGCTGTGTGGCGGGCTCTGATAACTTATGTAGGCGTTCTGCCGCTTGTGCCGCTGAGGGGCATTGCTCACTCATGAGAGGAAGATGTGTCGCGGTTCTGGACGAAGACTGTCGCCGCTCAGAGAAGTGTGAGAAAGAGGGGGCATGTGCGGCACTCTTTCGACGTTGCGTAGCGGGTAAAAAAACACACAATCAGTGAATGTATGAGGGGGGGGCTGTTCGGAAGGCTACGTCGTGACTCCACTTTCGTGCCTAAATATTCCACCATAGGTTCAATGAAGGTGATGTTCTGCACTTTCGCTATGACTTTTAGAAGTAGAGAACTCATCAACTGACATTCTCTCAATCTAGTCTGAAAGTTTCCAAATAGAATGAGACCGGTCTGGGAATTTTCCGAGCGTCACATCGCGAGTATTTCTGTGGGTTCGAAAGTTTTCGCCATCTCAGAGACGGCCTGGACCCTCGGAGGTCACGAACGCTTACCCGAGGGCGCCAACAAAAAGGCGCCCAGGGTTGCGACCTTTTTCTTAGCTTATGGTGTGATCATGTCCACGCCACCACCTGATACTATCGCACTGTGCACGATAATGTCACCGCTACCATCAACAATCAGTCCCGTTGCATAGTATCCGCCGCCCAGAGGCGTCGTTTGAACAACGCTAGACGTGCCTGCCTGAATATCCACCGCAATGATCCGTTGAGGTGAGCTCGACTGTGCCGCATAGAGTGTATTGTTGTCTCTGCCAATTCTAACACCGTCTATACCAGAAAGCCCCGTCATGACATCCGAGAATGTCCCGTCCGGGAGTACCTTTTGTATTTTCGAACTACCGTGATTGGCGATGTACGCCGCGCTACCATCGGTAGCAAATGTTATTGAACTGAGATTCCCTGATGTGGTTCCCACTACCGTAGTGCTCCAATCGGACGGGTCTATCGCCACAAAACTACTTGTTGTCCCCACCGCGGCAAGCATGCCGCCGTAAGCGCCAAAACCTGGGGGTATTTCGGTCAAGCTGTTCCAAAAACCCGAGGGGAGTGTCAGAACAGTCGTCAACGAATCATCATCGTTCAACCGAGCTACAATGTTACTCGTATGAATTACGTAATTCCTTCCTTCAGGGGACAGATAAGCGACTCCGAGGACATTGGATGCGGTGGAAATCTCATCAAAGCTTCCATCAACTAATGCAACTCGGTAGAGGTTCGCACCACCTCCACTAACGATTAGGTTGCACATCTTATCAAAATCGAGTTCACCGTATGCGCCGTTGGTTGTGTTTGTAACGATGGGTAAGGTGTACGAGGCTGAGGACCAATCACATTCGTCGATTGATCCGTTGCAGACATATCCTGTCGATACGATCTCCCCCGCATCGAGTATCTCGTTTCCGTTGGTATCGGGACCTTCTTCGATTTTCTGTCCGCCGTATTGGCAATTCTCTCCCCATGGTTCGTCGGTAACCAATAGAAGATCACTAGTGCCTTTGGCTCCATTTTCTCCATTGCAAACATAGACCGTCGAATTGACCTCGGACACATCGAGCGTTTCGTTTCCGTCTGAATCGATACCTGAGTCAATACGTTGACCACCGTTGGTGCAATTGCTACCGCTTGATTCTGTGCTGACTTTCACGAGCGCCGAGAGTCCGACGGTTCCGTCAGGCCCAGCGCCTCCTTGTGCGCCGGTAGGTCCTGCGCCGCCTTGTGCACCAGTTGCCCCGTCGGCACCAGTTGCCCCGTCGGCACCAGTTGCCGCGTCGGCACCAGTTGCTCCGTTGCAGACAAGGTAGCTCCCTTGTTCTTCGGCATTATCTAGCTTTCCGTTGGAGTCTTCGTCGACGCCATAGGCGACCTTGCTGCCACCTGCTTCACAGTTTGTGCCAGCCGGTTCGTCTGAAACATTCACCAGCGCGGCTGCTAGTTTTTCGTCGTCGTTGCAGGCCGTCGAACAAAGGACCGTCAAAATTAGGGCGACTCTTTTACTATCAATTGATCTCATGGGACTTCCTTTAACCACCGAATTGGCGGATTGGTGTTGCGGTCCCCATGCGACAGTCGCAGTGTCGATCATTAGGTCTACCGAAGCCATATAGTTCTTAGGAGAAACCATTTACTTGACGATTTGATATGGGAAGATGGTGTTTTTCCTGTGCGCGCGCCAGGATACGTTCTTGGACATCGCTTGCACTATTTGTTTCTGGGACTCGTAGTTGAAGGGAGCGAGTTCGCGATTGTTCTGCGTCGTACCAGCTGGTCGTCTTCGCAGAAGAGCTGGGGGGGGAGGTGAGTTTCCTTGTCGCAGTTTACGGCGAGTAGGCTGGTTGCTTGCAGTAAATTAGTTGCGGTCAAATCGACACCTCGAAAGGTGCTCCCCTGCAGATCGCTTCTTGTAAAATTTGAGCCAACGAGAATTGTTCTATCGAGTTGAGCATTTCTCAAATTGGCACTTTGAAAATCTACGAAGCTGAGATCGAGGTCGGAAAGGTTCAACCCCTCCAAGTTGGCGCCTGAGAATTCACGTCGGCCAGATTCAAGAAAGATGTAGAACGCTCGTTCACGCTCGGCCTTTGGTCCCCAAGTAAGGTGAGCCTGCCATCGGAGAAAAGGCAATAGAGTTGGGTCGAGAAAGAAGAGCGGAAGGGCCACCGCTGCCCAAGAAATCAATCTAAATCGGACTCTGCATGAGGAAAGAGGGGGGAGCCACCAGGTGACCAGTCCGATGAGTGGAATAAGAAGATAGTAGGCTCTGGAAATTGCTTGAACACTGGAGGCTGCCATGATTACCAAGATTCCCAGTGCGCTGAGAACTGTGGCGAGCAATGCGATTGTTCGGTCTAGCCCCCAGCTGATCTGTCGGGAGGCAATGTCTGATTCTGGCGGTGGTGGAGTGACGCTATGAGAGGTCTGGGGGTAGGGCAATCGCATGAAAACCTGATCAATATCGAGCACTTAGAGAAGTTGCTTGC
>CAYWLO010000003.1:0-97879 GCA_964459035.1 uncultured Polyangiaceae bacterium
TTCAAAGAGGTTGTTCCCTTAAGCGAAGGGGGGAGAATTTTTACGATTTTTCTGGCTTTTGCAGGGGTGGGCACCTTCTTTCTTGCGGGGAGTGAGATCGCTCGTGTCGTCGTGGATACGAACATCAGGCGTATCATCGGGAAACACCGGGAGACAAAGATGATCAGGCGTTTATCTCAACACATCGTGGATCGCTGCCGCCTCAGGCTTGACGAAATCGGGGGGGCTTGTCTCCTATTTAAGCTAGGGGGTAGGTGACTACACTTTTCTTCTGAGTAAATTCATTACGACGAAGAGAATTGCTAGGGTCATCAGCGCAAGGACGCTTGGGGGCAGCCACGCGGCGGAGGAAAACCCCCATGCACCGCTGAGCTGTGTGCTCTTTAGCTGAGCCAACGCGCATTGAAATATGCCCTCTTTGATGAAGTCCGGAGGGCTATCCCGGATCCCCTCTAGAGGCATATTCCACCCCGAAGCGTCGCTCACCGCGAGTCTCTCTAGGCGCACTACTCCTTCGAATGCCCAACGGGAGGGCATAAGATTCATAGGGATACGAAGGAGGGGGTTGGTCGTGATGGGTACCATGAGACCGCCTAGGACAATTTGCGGAATGAGAGCGATAGGCGTGAGGGCCATTGCTGCCTCACTACTACTGACGATTGTGCTCAGTAGTAGCCCTAAAGCGACACTACAAAGGGAGGTCGCTACTAAGATACCTAAAGCTGAAAAGTACCCCAACACTCCCCCTGCTAACCCTAACGAGTAGAATACAATAGAGAGGAGAATTGCACACTGAATCAGGCAGAGACCAGCGAGGACAAAGAATTTTGAAAGAGTGTAATTGACGACACCAAGGTTCACCATGCGCTCACGGCGATATATTGCTTTTTCGCTGACTATTTCGCGGGCCGCGTTGCTTGTGCCAAACCAAATGGCTGCCACCACTAAGAAAAATATTGCCCCGGATTGATCTGGAACCGGTTGCATGGAGGCCAGTATATTTCCGCTAGTCCCGGCCATTTTTTCGCTACCTTGACTCAATTGATTGAGAGCACCCAAACACCAATAGGGAGGAGACGGTTTACGAGCGCCAAAGACAAGGGAGAGCAGAATTGCAATGATTGGAGCCTGCAGGAGTAAAATGGCACTTCCTACTCGGTCGCGTAACTTTATTGTGAGATAGCGACTGACGAGCAGCCTCAGCTGACCTCGTGGGCGCACGCGGTCTTGAACGTGAGGGGAAAGCGTTTGGGCGCTGGAGATCTTGCGTCCTTCCTGAACCATGGATGCTTCGACAGCTCCTCCGTTGTATTCATGCTTGTAGGCGTTCGAAACAGCTTCACGAAGTTGTTGCCGGGTAGCGTGAGGTAGCTTTTCTTGCACGCGCACTTCACGCTCGGCGAGCTCGGCGAACATATCTCTGGGGGTATCAATGCCGCGGGTTTCTTGAGGTCCGCGCCATGCCTCGAAAAATTCGTAGGCATCTTCTGTGGGACCAAAGTAAAGGGGAACCCCTCCGTGACCAAGAATGAGTGCAAGGTTAAACTTTTCGTATTCATCGCGAGCTGGTTGATGAATCGTGGCGATGATTGTTTTACCACTCTCTGAGGCTAGGCGCGCTAAGAGATCGACGAGGGCAGTCGTATCGTCGGCGGCCAGACCGCTGGTTGGTTCGTCTAAGAAAAGCAGAACAGGATCGGTGACAAGTTCCATCGCAATATTGACCCGTTTTCGTTGGCCACCGCTGAGGATCTTGTGCTCGGGCTTTCCTATTTGAAGGTGAGCGACGGAGTCTAGACCTAGTTGAGAGAGGGTACGGGTAACCCGTCTGTCAATTTCATCATCGCTGTAATCACTTGGTAGACGAAATCGAGCACTATAGTGAACTGCCTCACGTACCTTCAATTCTGGGTGAATAATATCGTCTTGAGGTACGTACCCGATGGATCCCCTTAGGGAATCGAATATTTGTGGCAATTCGATATCGTTGATCAGCACCTTTCCTTTGGAAGGCTGAGTGTAGCCGGTCAGGGCGTGCAATAGAGTTGTTTTTCCTGAACCGCTTGGCCCCATCAAGGCCACTAAATCACCTGGTAGGGCCTTGAAACTTACGTCTTCAAGGAGTGTCTTTTGCTTTGATGAGTTGTCTCTGTCCTCAACCTGCACACTCAGGTGGGAAGCGGTTACGCTAAATAGAGGCCGTCCGGCCCATCCTTCACGGTCTTCAACGATGAGTTCTACCGAATCGTCGGTACATTTTAGTAGCGCCGGCATGGGGCCGAAGAGCATTCGAGCGCCGTCCGCCACCCGTGCCTTTTGTCCACGCTTTAATCGAGTGCCACGCACTGAGGTGCCCAGCTCGCTGCCCATATCCTCTATGAATAGTTGGGGGCCAATACTTGTGAGTTTTGCGTGATGACCGCTAATTTGCGCGTAGTCCAGAACTATATCGTTGTCAGGGGTACGACCAATTGTATGGGACTTGGTTCCCACCATTTTGATTGTGCCCATTACCGTGCGATGTTTGGCTTGTGCGCGAGACCCTGGAGGGGCGGCCATGCGCGATGAACTCCTGCGTGCGACGGTGCGCCGTGGCATGACTTGGGTTTCTGCAACAGGGCGAAAGGTTTCTTGAGGAACGTTCAGTGCTGAGAGAATTTCCCTGGCAAGAGGAAGAGGTAGTGGGAGGGGGCCAAGAGAAAGAATTGCATCATTTGAAATACTCTTGGACTCTTCGGGTGGGAGGCGTTGTCCTTGAAACCAGGTACCACTTGTCGAAGAGTGATCGATGATTGAAGGGCTGTCGCTCCACTGAATCGTGAGGTGGCGCCCTGATACTCCAGGGCTGCTCATTACCAAGTGGCAGCGTTCGGGGTCGCGCCCCACGACAAGCTCGTTTTTCTGAGGTTCCTTGAGTCCACGACTCATCACCATTGCACAAAGGTCGAAGTGTGTGACGGGAACCGAAACCTCGCCTACAAAAAATATATTTCTAAAATCGAAGGGGAGGGCCATTCCCGGAGCAAGCAATCGACCTTCTAAGGTGCTGGCACCCGCGGCCCCAGGCAAAAAAACGAGCTTGCCAGAGCCCTGATGGATGATCTCTGCGTGAACGGGGGCTACACCGGGCCCTTGGAGACAGATTTCACAAGCATCACTTGAGCCAATGCGAATTGTTTGGCGGCTTAGTTTTTCGAGTATGCTCATGAGGGGAGTTCAACTTGCTGGCGGCGTCATTACGCCGTTCATGAGATTTTTAGGATGGTAACGCGAAGGGTTTCTGGGCCGAGGCTAATTTCTGCGTCGTCCGGAATTTCGCGCCATTCTCCCGAAGGGATGGTTTCTTGGTTTACTCGTGTTCCCGAGGTGCTCCCCTCGTCGCGGCCAAGGAGACGTGAGCCTTCCATTCGGAAGGTGGCATGTAGGCCCGACACCTGAGTGCTGGCAAATACGGCGGCGCACCGTGAACCATCCCTTCCACAACGCAGCTCCGATGAATCGAGGACCGTGTAACGCTGGCCGTTGCATTCGAGTAGAGCGCGCCACTGCCCTATTTCTTTGCGAGGAATATGGCTCACCTGCGAAGGGGTAGCGTAGGGGGATTGTGTGACAGGTGAGACGCCACTTAGGCTCGCATTCGCCGCTTTTTTTGAACCACGGCGAAGAAAAATTGCGCCGAGAATGAGAAGAAAAGCGAGCGCTCCTCCCCCGCTGGCAATGGTTTTCCAGAGGATGGGGCGAGGGGCACCCTTGAGAGTAATGACTGTGCCCGCGCTCAAACCGCTGGTGCGGCGCAGTTTACTATCGACCACGACCAAGCGCACAACGGCTCGTTCGTCGACCCCATGTAGAACTTGATCGAGATCAGGGACTGTAAATTCAGCAAATTGATCATTGGCTTGAGTTGCCGCGCCCCGCATGTCAATCGCTGTCAGACGTTTCTGAATTTGTGCTGCATGGTCCACCTCGCGTGAGATGTCTTGGGGTAAGTTTTCTCCAGGAGGCAGAAAATATACTTCGGGGCGAGTGAGATCTCCTCCCCAGCAGAAATTACCAAAGATACGAACTCGTCCGCCAGGAGTCACTCCACCGTCTTGAATGGCAAATTTTCTTGTGAGCTCTGTTTCGATGTCGAGGGGCCAATTTCTAGGATCAAAGCCGACAGGGACATCATTGAATGTTGCGTCGCCGGCTACTTGAATTCCATCTCGCTCCCGAAATAGCAGGGAAAAACTTTGCGATGTCGTCGGTGCGACGCAGGAGAGTCGAAAGCGCGCAATGATCATGTCCGAAAAACGCGTGCGTACAGTGTCGACAATGCGAGAGGCTCTCTCGCCTTTTCCATCTCTCAATATGGTAAAAAAACCTCCAATCGAGGGATTCGCGAGGTTTCTCATGAAGGTACGAGCCAATTGTCGGTGCTCGGCCATGGCCTTGGGCGGGACAAAAATACTGATAATCGGAGTCGGCAATTTGGGCAGTGCAGTATTTTCGTCGTCAAACCTCCCTTGAGTAAAAAAATGAGAGAGTTTTGTCGCTCCGGGACCTGTCGTCGAGGGATCCCCGCCGCCATAGCCTGTCGAGATAACAACCATTGCTTGGTGAAGGGGCGATTTGACTTTTTCGCTGGAATTTCCGAGCGCGCGAAACGAATCACTTGCTGATTGTTTGATGAGGTCAAGAAGCGGGCGGGTTCTGCCTTGGGAGCGAATGGTTTTTGTGTGTGCGTTCAGCGCCTTCAGAGCGATGGGGGTGTCTGCTTTTGAGAGCCACTTGGTATCGGATAGAGTTTGCTGGTCGCTCAAAAAGATGATGTTGATGGCATCGTGGGGGCCCATTGATTTTACGAATTGAGCTCCTAATTGGGTGGCCTCATCGAGGGCTTTGTTCATGCGCTTGTCAGCGTCGATGATGATTAACCAAGCGGTGCCTACTCCTGGTTCGCTTTGACTTTCTCC
Organism: uncultured Polyangiaceae bacterium; assembly: GCA_964459035.1. GTDB lineage: Bacteria > Myxococcota_A > Polyangia > Polyangiales > Polyangiaceae > NIC37A-2. Next base: position 4,959 of record CAYWLO010000003.1, read on the forward strand.
AAATTTGGAAAAACTTAAAAGTTCCGCTGGATGATCTGTGTCGGCCACTCGGACTGAAAATGAAACATCGTCCCCGTTTAATTTATAAGGAGTGGCGAGTGAATGGGGACGCTCCAAGGCGTCGCTCATACAGTCCAATTGCTCGTCTCCTCTCAAGGAGGCGCAAGACGAGGTAACATCCCCAATTCGATTGCTTTCGCTGATATCGAATACAGCAGTGAGTACCGGGTTACCGTCTTGGACTGCTGTGCGCGGATCGATGCGCAAGAGGTGGGCCTCGGGAGCGGCCGCAGCGTTGGGCACAAAGAGGCAAAGTAGTAAAAGAGAGACGCAGCTTGTCGCCAGTTGCTTGAGCAACTGAAGGAGGGCACGTCGGGGAAAAAGAGACCCCCCATATTCTACAAATGTTCGCACCTTGCGGTTATAGCGAGAGGTGGGCGCATTGAGAATTCTATTGTGCCCTGTACGAGTAAATCAAAAAACGCCGCTCGTTCTTCAACTTAAGCGGCGTAAATTATTACTCGTCGAGACCCATACCGAGCCCGACTGAAGACGTATACAGTGCGCAAAGCTTCCTCTGTTCCTCGAATCAGCCCCGCTCACAAGGGAGGGAGCAAAGAAGAGCAAGGGAGGTACTCAATACGAGAGATCCGAAGAACTTGAAGCAGCCCAGCAATGTACCGACCGGTGTTGCACCGACCAGTATTGCACCGAGCCCTTCCTTCTACGGTTCTGCGATTCAGCGTGCGTCTTTGCGTGCGCGAATACGTGCTTTCTTACCAGTTCGTTCACGAAGGTAATAAAGACGTGCCTGGCGAACGATACCGCGAGCGGTCACGTCGATTTTTACGATACGAGGAGAGTTAAGAACGAAAGTTCGCTCAACACCCGTATTGAAACTGGTCTTGCGAACAGTGAAGGTAGAACGTGCCCCAGCGCGGTGACGCTTGAGTACGACGCCCTTGAAGAGCTGAACTCGCGTTTTTTCACCTTCGATAATGCGATAGAAGACCTCGACGGTGTCTCCTACTCGAAACTGCGGCAGATCGCTGCGGAGAAGTTGGGACTCGAGCTTTTCGAGAATGGAACCGTTGGAGGGAATTGCTGCCGTAGTCATTGAATTAGTCCTGGAACAGGGGTGGCGAAGTATGCACTGCGTCCGAGTTGCGTCAACTCCATAAGAGTCGTTCGAGGCAGAAACTTCCATTATTTCTGCAAGTAATTTGCGTGGGGCTGGAATTAGCTCCCATTTCCATCAATCGAGGAAGTTGTTCTGTGGAGAACGGTTGTTTACAACAAGTCCTTGGGACTTCAAGACTTCTCCTCTTCAAGGAGATGACATTTTACAATTTCTCCTATCATCGCCTTGCCTTGATCACTCCATTTGTCGCTGGGAGTCCAACGAATCAGTGGTTTTTCCCACTCTTCGAGAAACTTCACTTCGCAATCGACTACGAAGCGGGCCAGTTTGGCGCTTCCGACTCCTCGCGAGGGTTCCGAATGCAGTCGCATTGCGATTTCGGGCTGCCTCCAGAGGCCCGGAAGAAGCAGAAGCTGTTTATCTGTAGTTCTGTAAGGCTGCAGAACGTCGGCCTTGTTGTTGTCTACGGGCGCTTGCTCGTCTTGGGGCCAGCGTTCACGATCGTTTTCCCACTCACAATGGGCCTTGCCACTTGAGCGCTTGTCAGCACAAGCCAACTGCAGGTAGTCGGCAGTTACCGTCGTAATATGAACATTCGCGGTCTGACCTACGACCCAATTCGCTCTTTCAGTCGTTTTTGGCGATGTCTTGGTGATCATTCGTCCTAAAGGACTGATTGGAATGATGGACATTGCTACTGCGAAGGTCAGGGCAAGCACCATTCTGCCACTGACTACGGGCTCGGGCTCGACAGGGCGCGGAGCTTTTTTTCGGGTAGACGTGGCCTTTTTTGCAGCTGGCCGGCCCGGCTGAGCAGCATTTTTTGTTGGTGGCTCGCTGATGAGGGCGTTCTGGGGTGAATCGTCGACCATGGGTCTTTGTACTCGTGGTTGGGGGCGCGCCCAAGGGGGACCGCTTATCTATCGCGCTCAAGTCGCTTTTTTTTTTCTCCGTGCTAGCCACAGCGCGCTTCGGCTCCGGCAGCGAAAATTCTTCGCGTTTTTCGTTTTATTCAAGAAATTGCCCTCTTCCCTCCTATTTCGAGATGTCTTTTTCGTCCCGCACCTCAATACCACCTCTCTCGCGCCCGCCTACGAGCCCGGCGAGTTCAGGCGTGGTTGCTCCGTCCCATCGAGTTTGGCGCCGATATGTTCTTGCAGGGGCCATTGTGGGGGCGCTGCTTTCTCTCTGCTGTCTGGGAGGACGTGAAGACGGGGATGTGACGATGCAGTCGTGGCAGTCGTTCGTTCTCTCCACGATTTTTTCCTCAGCTCTCGCTGGTTTGCTCCTCGGAGCATGGGGGACGAGCTTACGTGCTCTCTGTTTTCTTAGTTCGCCCCTGCGTTTGCGAGGGGCACAAATATCTGCCTTCGCTAGTAGCCTGGTCCTTCTTGTGTACGTTTTATTACGCGGGGCGGGAGAGGCATTTCGTTGGATGAATCATGCTCCATTTAACTTAGGAACATGGGAGTTCTTGGTTGGAGGTATGGGACATCTATTTTGGCCGATTGTTTCCGAGTATTCGGCAACTGCAGTGGTCGTTCTTGTGCTTTCCTTTGCGAGTGTTGCGCTGAGCTACAGGTTTCTAACTAGTAAAGATCCCCTAGTACCTGGTGAAAGAGGGCATGGTTTTCCTCTCGCTGCGCGAGGCTTAGCTTCTGCGTTCGGATTCGCCTTGTTGGTGAAAATATTGATCACCCCAGCTATGGCGGTGGGGGGAGGGCTTCATCGCACTGCAGATCTTTCTTTTCTAGCATCGGTGGGCGCTCGATCGGTTGAAAACGATCGCGCCGAACGAGAGCAGGCGGAGGGCCAAATTTATGTTCCTGAAGGGGCCGCGCTCTCCACCGGCGAGCTGTGGCAGAAGACGGCCAAACGCTTGGAGGGCCCCCGTCCCAATGTACTCCTTATTATGATGGAGTCTGTGGGACTCGATCACTTAGGCTACGAGGGTTACGAGCGTGCCACGACCCCCGCTCTTGATACGTTAGCTCGCGAAAGTGTTCGATTTCGCACCGCACGCGCCACCGCTTCCCACTCAAATTACGCCCAAATGGCGGTGCTCTCGTCCCTATTCCCCAGGCGTTTCTCTGGTCTCGACACTTATCGGCGCTTGGACTATCCGCGTGTCCTTTGGCACGATTTTCTGGGTACCTTGGGCTATGTAACAGCTACGCATTCTAGCCAAGATGAATCATGGCAAGGAATGATTCGATTTCAGAAAACCGATACCAAAACAGAATTTCATCATGCGGGGACCTATGAAGGTCGGCGCATCAATATGGGGTCAGAGAAAATTGTACCCGATCAGGTAACGATCACTCGCGCCATCAAATGGATTGATAAGACAGAAGGCCCTTGGGGACTTTATGTCAATCTTCAGTCGACCCATTTCCCATACCGCATTCCCCAGGGCGCTCCCCAAAAATATACTCCAACCCGTCCCACTCGCGGAAAATTTCATTACCTCAATTACTTGAAGGAGGATTTACCCATTGTGGTCAATCGCTACGACAATGCTTTGAGCTATGTAGATGCGCAGATCGGTCGAATCTACCAGTTCTTAAAAAGAGCAGGTAAGTTAGAAAATACCATCGTGGTAGTGACAGCGGACCATGGCGAGCTGTTTTGGGATCACGATATGGTTACCCACGGTCGTAGTCTCTTTGAGAAAGAAGTGCGGGTACCTCTCTTGATTCGATACCCCTCTCAATTGTCACCTCGTGATGAATTAGCTTCTGTTTCGACATTGGATATTTTGCCCACCGTGGCCGAGTTGTTGAATGTACCAAGCCATCCAGCTTTTCAAGGAGTGAGCTTATTAGGAGGAGCCGCCCAATCAGCGTCGCGACCCTCTTTTATGAACATTCAAGGAATGAAATCTCAAGACGCGGTAATCTGTGGTCGTCTCAAGTTCATCAATAACCGCAGCGCTGGCTTGTGGGAGCTTTATGACCTTTCGTTGGACGAGGGCGAGCAAAAAAATCTTGCCCAAGCAGAAACATCGCAAGCCTTGAAATTGCATCTCTTACTTCAAGCGCAGATGCATGCACAGATGCGCTATCATTCGCCAAAGTCTCCTCAGCAGCGTGCAGCGCGCTATGCTCCGCGATTTGCGAGTTGTCCCCTCGAAGTTGAAGGACGCCAAGCGGTGCTCTCAAATTAGAAAAGTTTTCCCCAACCAAGATTCAATCCCAACATCGCGTAGGCGTATTCGTCGTTCCCACCCAAATCAACGCTTGCCCCCAAGTTGATGCCATTGAGAACCGTTCCTCCGCCAAGATGTAGCGAAAGTAAGTCTTGGTTTTGAGATGGAATGAACTCAACCCCGAACCCTCCTAAAAGGTAGGTAAAGTTACGGCCTGTCGGACTGCGAAAGAGGGTAGCGCCAAGCAGGAGATCTGCCCCCAGGGTTGCCAACTTGAGAGAGTCTCCAAAAAAAAGCCCTGAACGTATGCGTCCTGCAATGGTAAAAGCCCCACCCCCGGGCATGATACCGAGGGTTGCTCCCCCTCCCACAAAAGCTACCTCTGTACTTGTTGTAGAACTTTGGGTCGCCTCAACTGGGAGGGGAGCAACTTGCGAAACTACCCCATAGCGAGCGCCGCCTTCTAGAATGAGGACTGCGGAGTGCTTACTTTGTATAGGTTGCTTAGCTGAGAGGGTGATAGTTTCGGCGGCCCCTTTGCGAGCTGTCGTGGGGGAGATCTGCGGGGGCGATGGGGATTGCGTTTCGGCAAGCTGACCCCAATTGGGCTGAGAATGGAGTGCAGCCCTTTTGTCAGACACCTCCCTGAGCGGCGGGGTGGGAGCATCGATTGAAGAGGCAACGCTCTCCAGTTTTTGAGCCTGATTGGGCGAAGCCAAAGGGGGGGCTACTAGTAAATCGTCCGAAGGGGACTCTTGGCAAGTTTGTCCTCCGTGAGCAGGGCGTGTGCAGAGAACGAGGGCCGCGAGGGAAATCAACACAAACCCACCCCGTGAGGAATTGTGGAAGGGTTGAAAAGAAGGTCGAAAGCAATAGGGCAAGTATTACTATCATGGCACGTTATGCCTTAGAGGCAATCGGCGAAGGCTTGTTCTGCTAGGCGTTTGCCCAAAAGTGTATGCCCTATTTTTCCGAAATGAATGCCGTCATGAAAGCGGGTTTCGTACTCGGGGCAGAGCATGTTGTGGTCTCCGCAAGAAAGAAGAGAATAGGAGTCCACCACCTTGTCTACGTGCTTTGATGTGACTTGGGCGAGGAGCCAACTGTTGAGCAATTGAGTATTCTCCCCCCGGCGTTCGTTCCAGTACTTTTTGAAGCCTCCCCAGGGGCTCACTGTGATGGCAACGACTTCGAGGGACGCGCTGTGGGCTGAGGTGAAAATAGAAGTGAGATCAGCCTCTATCTTTTCGTTGATTCGGCTGGCTGTTAAATCGCTGTACAAATCGTTTACCCCCCCAAACACCAAGAGAGTGGTTATATTATGTGTACCTATTTGTGGCCGAATGTCGTTTTCCCAGCGCCGACGCATTTGGTTGGTCATATCCCCACCTTTGCCAAAGTTGAGAAAGACACTTTCGGGACATTCTTTTCGCAACACTTGCAAGTAGCCCCCACCTGAGCGCGCATCAGTCAGGGAATCCCCTAAGGCAGCCACCACATAGCGTCGTTTGGAAAGGGGGGTGGGGAGAGCTTGCGAGGGCGCTGGTTGAGGCAGCAGAGGGGGAGGGGTGACTAATTCTTTCGTTTCTTTACGCTTTAGGTGAGATATCTCCTCTGTTTGTGATTTTTGTGGACAGGCCACAAGAATCGAACCTGCACAGAAAAGTAGCGCGAGGTGCCTCCGACTCAAGCCGGGTACAGAAGTCACTCGACGAAAGCGTTGTGTCATTGTTACATCCTTTCGACGACTTGAATGCCAAGCAAGTTCAACCCACGGCGCATTTGACGCGCAGAAAGAGCGGAGAGGGCGAGACGACTCTGTTGCACATCACCTTCAGCCGAGAGCACATGGCACGCCTCGAAAAATGCCATAAATGCTCGCGCTAGCTCATAGAGGTGGTCGCAGAGATAATGAGGCAATGAGGTAGTGGCTGCCCGATGTATTACCTCGTCAAAGCGAATGAGCACTCGCGCCAGTTTATGCTCTTCTGGCTTCTGTAGGGTGATTGTCGACTCTGCTTCTTCTAATGAAAAGCCCCCCTTGTCGAAAACACTTGAGATACGAGCGTATGCGTATTGCAAATAAGGGCCGGCATTGCCTTGAAAACTTACTAATTTATCCCAATCAAATTGATAGTCGCTCGCCCGGTTCTGACGCAGATCGGCGTACTTGACGGCCCCGATGCCCACGGCCCGTGCGACGCGTGGTATCTCTTCTTTGGGGACGCGGAGAGTGCCGTCGTTCAAGCTATTGGTTAGGTGCAAGGTGGCGCGCTTCTCGGCTTCGTCCAGAAGAGAAGCTAGAGTAACCACTTTGCCATCCCTTGTTTTTAGCGGCTTGCCTTGTTCATCAAGAACGGTGCCAAAGGAGATATGCTCAAGCTCCATATCGATGTCTAGAAATTTTGCTACCGCGAAGAGCTGAGTAAAATGTAGGTGCTGGCGGGCGTCGACGACGTAGAGACAGCGATCTGCCTGCCATTCGGACTTTCTGAACTTGAGGGCTGCGATGTCGGTGGTCGAATAGAGAAAAGCGCCATCCTTTTTTTGAATGAGAAAGGGAGAGTCCTGCTTCTTGAGTCCTGGAGGCGAGGCCTCGAAGTCCTTCCAAAAAATACCAATGGCTCCTTGTTCTTTGCGCGCGTAGCCTTTTTCCTTCAGTTCCTCGACGACTCCGGGGAGCATCTTGTTGAAACTGCTCTCACCAAGCCATTCATCAAAAGTTACATCCATGCGTTCGTAGACCGCGTCCAGGGCTGTGCGGGTGGTGCCTACGAACTTTCTCCACATGGCTAAATTTTCTTCATCGCCGTTCTGAAGTTTGTTCAATTCGTTCCGAGCGCGGTCGGCGAAGTCTTCGTCTTCTTTAGCCCTAGCAGTTGCTGCCTTGTAGACGCGTTCAAGCTCCTCAATGGGCGAGTCTTCTAAGGCAGAGAGATCCCCCAACTCACGCATCCCTGTAAGAAGAAGCCCATATTGGGTGCCCCAGTCGCCAATGTGATTGTCCCCCACCACATCGTGGCCGACAAATCGCAGGAGCTTGCAAATGCAATCGCCAATAATGGTCGAGCGCAGGTGCCCTACATGCATCTGTTTTGCGATATTCGGTCCAGAAAAATCGACGACAACTTTTTGAGGCGTCTCAGCAAGCGTCACCCCATCGCGGGCGTGGTCACGGCAAGCCTCATTTAAATGGCTTGCTAACCAAGTTGCCGAAAGCTTGATGTTGACAAAACCGGGTCCAGCAACTTCGGCCTGATCGATACTGGGATCTTTTTGCAATTCGTGAGCGATGGTTACGGCTATCTCCCGTGGGTTTTTTTTCAGCCGCTTTGCAAGGGGGAGCGCTGCATTTACCTGATAGTCTCCATGGCGCGCATCGCTGGTGGCTTTTAAGAGGGCAGGGGTTCGCTCGTTGGTCGCCGCGAATACGGCGCTAGAAGCAATTTTTTCGAGAAGTTGCTCGATTCGCATAGGCTTTTCTTAGTTGAGGGGAGGAGTTGCGGGAATAGCGTGGGAATCTTTCCATGGAATTATTCAGCTTTTCATGCTGGGGCCCTTATCGGTCGCCATATATTGGTCGCTTTGTATCCCGACCCAATCGAACGGTATTTTTGCAATGGAAAAGCACATCCTCCTCATCAGTAAGTTTGACGCACCAGACCCGACGGGCATGGGCAACACGCCTCCCGATGACTTTAAATTCTTGCGTTTGAATAGTCCGAACCAGGCATTGCGGGCCATTCGCGAAAAAGTGCCTATCTCTGTCGTGGCCTTTGATGGAATGGCCTTGGGAGAGTCTGGGCCGGAGCTTTTTAAACGTCTGGCCCAAGAAAACGATTTACCCTTGCTCTGGCTATCTGGAGAAGGAGACGAACCCGATTTTGGCAGCCTTGAGCCTGCCGGGGTTTTCTCCGGTCCTCCTGATAGAGAAGGGTTTGAGCAATCGGTCAGAAAAACAGTGCGTGATGGATTTTATCCCCCATCTCTAGTTCAGTCCCTTCTCTCGGCTTGCAATAACGTCATGACCACGACATTTCAGCGTAGTCTTGAAACCCGGCCGGCCTGGCTGAAAGTCTCCGGCATGGTCTATGGTGACGTCAGTGCGTGCCTGCCTTTTCGTGCAGATAAAGTACTTGGAAACGTAATTGTTACGGGTTTTCGTTCACATTTGGCCCAATTGGGCATGGAGATAGGCTTTGAGGCCGAAGAGGGGGAGCGTCGAATCGCCCAAGCGGTATTGGCCGAGATTTCAAATGTGATCATTGGCCGCCTCGCGATGGATTGTGAGGAGTTGCTAGGCACCTTGAGAATGGGCCTCCCTTTGGTTTTTGCCGGTGATGGTCTCGATACCCATTCACCCGAGAAAAAGCCTAGTGTTTGCGTCGACGTGGAAGACGACTGGGGTAAGCTTCATACGGAATTTTTGTTTCAGCGAGCGGATATCAATATGGAGACCGACAAGGACATGGCAGTTGCTGGAGACGTCCTTCTTTTCTGAGCGGGGGTTTTGCTCACTCATCGGGCCGGAAAAATCAGTCCCTTGAGCCCAGGGCGGAGAGAGGCGAAAAAGTCTTGAATCACCCTGGCTAGACTGCCAAGTAGTTGTCGTGAAGGGTTTTCAACATTTTCGTGGTGCTTCTGCACTTTCAGGTTTTCGTCTCGACAAACGACTTCTTGGGGCACGCTCTGTGGTGCCTCAAGTGTGCGGACTGACTGCAGAGTTCGCACACTTCGTGCAAACAATTCCAGGCGAAAAGCTCGAACCAGAGGATATTGAGCGCCTAGAGAAACTTCTGTCCTATGGCTCTGATCCAATAAGCAAGTCTGAGCAGGCGGGCCAGGGCAAGCAAGGGAACCATTCGGAAGAGAGCGAGGGCCAATACGTGGTGGTCGTACCACGCCTTGGAACCATTTCCCCCTGGAGCTCGAAGGCGACTGAGATTGTTCTAAGTGCCGGGGTTCGTCATGTGCAGCGTGTAGAGCGAGGTATTCTCTATCGATTGAGTGCAGAGAAGATTCTCACCGAGGGGGAGTTGCACCTAGGCGCGAGCAAGCTTCACGACCGCATGACAGAAACTGTATTGCTGAGTGTGGAAGATGCGGGGCGACTTTTTCTTCAAGAACAGGCTCGTTCCTTACGCATTGTACCCCTGATTAAAGAGGGTAAACGGGCTCTCTTTGACGCGAATTCTGAGTGGGGATTGGCTCTTGCTGAGGACGAAATTGACTATCTTTTTAGCGCTTTTCTCGAATTGGGCAGGAACCCGACCGATGTTGAATTGATGATGTTCGCCCAGGCTAACTCTGAGCATTGCCGTCATAAAATATTCAGCGCGAATTGGTTTATTGACGGAAAAAGGAAGGAAAATTCCCTCTTTGGTATGATTAAAAATACATACAAGGAGTGTAGCGAGGGTATGATCTCTGCCTACAGCGACAACGCTTCGGTCATGGAGGGCTTCGACTCTCAACGCTTTTTCCCCCAACCGGGCGCCGGGGCGGCCTATGATACAATCGCCGAGCCTGCCCATATATTGATGAAAGTAGAGACTCACAATCATCCCACTGCTATATCCCCCTTCTCGGGTGCGGCTACCGGCTCGGGAGGAGAAATTCGTGATGAGGGCGCCACTGGGTTTGGCTCTAAACCCAAGGCAGGTCTCACCGGATTTACCGTTTCTAATCTACGCATACCCGAATTTGAACACCCTTGGGAAAAAGACAATATCGGTCGCCCAGAGCGCATTGTCTCGCCTCTTGAGATCATGCTGGAAGGACCGATTGGCGGAGCAAGCTTCAACAACGAGTATGGGCGACCAAATATTCTAGGCTATTTTCGAACTTTTGAGCAAAAGGTGGGCGATACGGTTTTTGGATATCACAAACCAATTATGCTAGCTGGGGGGCTTGGTAATATTCGACCAGAACTAGCCGTTAAGGAGTCCTTTTCTCCCGGCGCGCAATTGGTAGTGCTGGGAGGCCCCGCCATGCTCATTGGCCTGGGGGGCAGCGCTGCCTCGTCGATGGCTTCAGGTGCTAGTTCAGCTTCGCTCGATTTCGCTTCGGTCCAGCGCGAAAATCCTGAGATGGAGCGGCGTTGTCAGGAGGTAATCGATCGGTGCAATTCTCTAGGAAAAGAGAGTCCCATTGTCTTTATTCATGATGTAGGAGCTGGTGGACTCTCTAATGCCTTGCCCGAATTAGTGCACGACGGGAAATGTGGAGGACATTTCCAACTCAACGCCATTCCCAATTCAGAGCCAGGCATGTCTCCGATGGAAATTTGGTGCAACGAAGCCCAGGAGCGTTACGTCTTGGCGTTAGCTCCAGAGCGGGTCAGTGTTTTCAAGGAGATCTGTGAGCGTGAGCGATGTCCCTTTGCCATTGTGGGAGTCGCCACCGAGGCCGCCCACATCCTCCTAGACGGTAAAGTGAAGGGTGAGCAACCCATCGATTTGTCTCTTCATGTACTCCTGGGCAAACCTCCAAAAATGACTCGCGATGTGCAGAGTTCTTCTTCGCCTAAGGCGCCCCTGAACCCCCAAGCCCTCTCCGTTCGAGACGCTGCTTATCGTATTCTTCAATTGCCAGCGGTTGGCGACAAAAGCTTTCTCATTACCATCGGCGACCGAACGGTCACAGGTTTGGTCCATCGTGACCAAATGGTGGGTCCCCATCAGATCCCCGTTGCGGACGCCGCTGTAACATTAGCTGACTACGAGGGGGTCACCGGTGAGGCGATGGCTGTGGGAGAGCGTACTCCTCTAGCTGTATTGGACGCAGCGGCAGCGGCGCGCATGGCAGTCGGTGAGGCTTTGACGAATCTTGCCAGCGCACCAATCGAGGGGCTCCGGCGAGTGAAGTTATCCGCCAACTGGATGGCCGCCTGCGGTGCTGAGGGGCAAGACGCTGAGCTCTATGCCGCCGTGCAAGCGGTTGGGATGGAACTTTGCCCGGCCCTTGGTGTTACCATTCCCGTTGGTAAAGATTCTATGTCGATGCGAACGGTATGGGAGAATGGTCAAAAATCTGTCCAGTCTCCTGTTTCTCTCATTGTTACGGCCTTTGCCCGAGTCGAGGACGTGCGAGGAACATTGACCCCCGAGATGAAGGACGAACCCGACTCAGAACTTATCTTCATAGACTTGGGCAAGGGAAAAAATCGTCTCGCCATGTCTGCTTTTGCTCAGGTGTCCGAGCAAGCCGGTGAAGCTGTACCAGACGTGGAGAGCCCGGGAGAACTCAGGGCGTTTTTTGAGGTGATTCAGTCCCTCAATCAGTCAAAACTCATACTAGCTTACCATGATAGATCGGACGGCGGGCTATTTGTCTCCCTAGCTGAGATGTGTTTTGCCGGAAAAACAGGAGCGACTCTTTATCTCGATGCTCCTGAAGTCGGCTCCGCGGACTCAATGGCTCAAGCCCGTCTTTTTAGCGAAGAACTTGGGGCGCTGATTCAAGTGAGTAAAGAGAACGTCAAGGCAGTGTTAGAACGCCTGGCTGCCAGCAAACTTCAATCTAGCGTGGTTGCAAAGTTGAGAGAGGACGACCGTCTCGTTATAATTGAAGGTGATGCTGAAATTTTCTCGGAGTCTCGCGTTGACTTAAAACGAGCATGGTCAGCGACTTCATTTAGAATGCAAAAGCTGCGGGACAATCCAATACTGGCACAAGAAGAGTACGATCAAATTCTCAATAGAGAAGATCCCGGAATCAATCCTTACGTACCCTTCGATCTCAATGAATCTGCCGTGCGCGGGGTGATTGAGTCGGCCAGTGAGCGCCCCCAAGTTGCTATATTGCGCGAACAGGGTGTCAACGGCCAAATGGAAATGGCCGCCGCATTTACCAAAGCTGGTTTTCTTGCCCGTGATGTGCATATGAGTGACTTGCAGGCGGGGCGCGTGAAGTTGGCAGATTATGCAGGGCTGGTCGCTTGTGGTGGTTTCTCCTATGGAGATGTTTTGGGCGCTGGGCTTGGATGGGCCAAGTCGATTCTTTTTAATCGATTAGTAAGGGACGAACTAGCTCAGTTTTTTCAGCGGGAAAAAACGTTTACTTTAGGGGTCTGCAACGGCTGTCAGGCATTTTCTGCCCTGAAAGAACTGATCCCAGGAGCGGCCCATTTTCCTCAGTTTGTGCGCAACGCAAGTGAACAATTTGAAGCGCGCTTGAGCCAAGTCGAAGTGGTGGAGAGCCCCTCGGTACTGCTTCGCGATATGGTAGGGGCGCGAATTCCTGTGGCGGTTGCTCATGGAGAGGGGCGGGCTTCATTTTCTCAAACCGGAAATCAAGACCAATTGAACGTGGCGCTGCGCTTCGTGGATGGTGCCGGTAATTTGGCCGCTACTTACCCAAAAAATCCCAATGGTTCACCTGATGGAATTACGGGCATCACCAGTACCGATGGGCGTGTGACATTGATGATGCCCCACCCCGAACGTATTTACAGGGGGGTACAGCATTCGTGGTGTCCCCCCGAGTGGGGAGAGCGCGGCCCTTGGCTTCGCATGTTTGAAAGCGCACGGTCCTACGTTGGTTGAAGGCGCCCTGCCCCTGGCTGTGTAGAGACACGCCGCGCCTCTACGCAGCCAGGGACACAAAAAGACGAGCGAAACAAGATCAGATGGGCAAGCTATCGAGAAGAAGTCTTTGCGCTTGCTTTGCCGAGTCTCCTTGAACGATGGTATCACGTATCAAACCGCGAATATCTAGGCGCTGCCGTTCTCCGGCGTTTAGTTCAGAGGTCAGACTCTTTATTATCTGCTCTACGTAAGAACGGGTAGGTTCAACGAAATCTCCATATTCTTCAACTCTTTTCAGGAGAGAGTAACCAAGAGTTGGAATTTGTGACCCAAGGGTAACGTCGTCGTCAATATAACGTAGTCGGCCCTCTTCCAAAGCAAAATTGGACGGATGAACATCGAGAATTATGCCGTCGCGTGCTGCAAGTTTTGCACTCAAGACAATGGAGGTCGCGTAGTGGTCGAGGGCGCTCGTAAGCTTGTTCTTACTACTTTCCTCAACTGCACTTTTCATGAGCGAACGCAAAGTCGGGAGCCAAGGAGTCGTGGTCCACAACCAAAATTGCTTGGTTTGCGATTGATGAAGTGAAATGACTGTGCCGGCGGGGGTTAGGCTTCCAAGCATAACCTTGTTGCGAGCCGCTTCAATCATCATACTTTTTCCCTTGTCGAAACTTTCGCGTCGACGGCGTTCTGAAGTTTTTACGCAGTATCCTCCAACTTGAAAGATATAGGTATCAGAGCGGCCGCTGCCATCTTGGGTTCCTAAGTTTCCACTTAGATCAACTCTGTGTATTGCGTCGTCGAATGAGAGGGAGCGCAGTAATTGGCGCCCGGTCGCGGCTGGCCAAATACACCCAGAGGCAACTTCGGCTGTGGGCAGAGGGGGAAGAGCTGTGTGGAGTGTTGAACTTTGGCGAGGGTCGCTGCGGCGCAAGGCTTTATGGACCGCCTCACGGGTATTCTCTCGTCGTTGACTTTCTGATCGCTCTTCTTTTTCTAGTTGCAGGGCTGCGACGGGACAATACCCTTCAATGCCGTCTAAATCGTCCAGTTGGAGTTGAAGCGCGGCCGGAGAGCCAGAGTTTCCTTTGAGAGCGAGAACGCCTGCTTCTGCGGATAAAATTGAAACTCGATTTGCGGCACCGCGCATGGCAAGAACAGCGGTTTCCTTTACGCCTGTCCCATTTTCAGCGCTAGCGCTGAGCACTGGAAAATCCCAATTGAGACCAAAGTCACTCCTCAAATCATCAGGGGACACGGCGTTGACCAAGTCCGACTTGTTGAGCTGTATGACAATCGGGATGGGTTCCTTACGCTCCTTCTTTGCGCGCTCCTGCAATAATCGAAACATCTGTCGTGCTTCATGGAGGAGCTCTCGCTGTCCCTCTACCACGAAGACGATCGCGTCCGCTTCAGATAGAAGTGAGAGACGTCGGCGTGCAAGAACTTTTTGTCCAGGCACGGTGAGAAATTGTGAGCGTAAAGCGCAGCCTCTAACGATACCGCTGTCGACGTGCAGCCAGTCGAAGTACGTTGTGCGACCAGCCGTCTCACCGGGGCTGTGCAGTTCGCTACGTCGAGGGACAGTAAATACCTCACAGAGAGATTTTAAATTGCTCGTTTTTCCAGAACGCGCTGGGCCGTCGTAGACAATTCGCACGACGATTTTGTTGAGCTCTGAGTCGAATACGGCCATTGAACACGGGGGGTAGGGTTCTATTGGTTCGCTAGGATGGGGCAAAAATGGTATCCAGAAGGTCCTGTTCTTCCTATTTTCTCCAACACAAGAGGAGAGAAAATAGGAGAACAGTACGCTAGCCGACTACAGCGGTCGCTTCTTGTTGATGTGAACCAGCCGCAAGAAGCGTGACTTCTCTCTAGGCGGCAGCCTCAATCAGAGACAATTGTGATCTTGATTTGGTAAGCACCATTCCCATATTTGCAGAACATCGACAAATACTCACTACAACGAGGTCGGTGTTCTTTTTACAACGTTGAAATACGTGAATCAGGTTCTCTGAAAGTATGATGAATTCCTGAAAATAGTGATGACCGTCGTCTGCGACACCTCGCGTTTTCTTGAACATGCTTTCAATGGCGGAAACATTTTGACCTTGGTAAAGTTCACCTGTCGCCGCGGCGACAAGATCAAGTACCTCTTGTGGGTGACTGTCGACTGTTTTTGATCCAAGAAGCATTCCGGTTTTCATGTCAACAAAACCGGTGGCTACACATTCTGGAATATTTCGCTGAGCATCAGCGAGTGCACTATCTAGACTCATAATATATCCTCTTCTTACTTTGGTTTAGGGAACGAATGGTTCGACACTAGGTATGGCGGCTTTCACTTGCGCCCAACCCATGCCAATATTTGTTGTTTTTTTGGTCACCAGCATCATCACGGCTTTGCCTCCTTTGATGGTTTTGGCGAAGTGAAAATTGTGCTCCGATGTAACGTGTACTTCGTTAAAGTAATGCTTGCCGTCATCAGGCACGCCACGGTGTGAGCGTACCATTTGCTCAACTCGCCCAACATTTGCACCCCGAAAAAGGTCCATTGTGGCGGCGGCAACTACTTCGTTGAGTGCTGAGGTGTATTGTGCGGAATTGTGAATTCCAAGGAGCATTCCTGTGTCTAGGTCTACGACCCCACAGGCTACGGCCCCACAGGCTACGGCCCCATCAACGGCAGAGGTAACATCGCGGCAAGCGTCATCAATCTTTCCCATTACTATGTCCTTGTTCTAAAAGATGAGCGCAGAACTTGCGCGTTTGCAGATAGTGAGTGCAAGGTGTGGGCCATGTTGTTTATTGGCAATGAGTGGTTCGATTGCGTAACTCGTTATTGAGTTGATTGGTTTTTCGCTTAGTGAAAACCGTCACCAGATGGCGAATCTGGACGTTCTGCGCGGTATCCGTCAGATGGGAGACTGGGTGAAGGCGGGAGGCTTCGTTTTACTATGTAGCTGGCGAAGTCCTTCACGAATTCAAGTTGTTCTTGGCTTTGTATATAGAGTTGATTGACGCGGCGTACGGTGTCAACTGCAACGACGGCGTCTTCTCCTCTGAGCACGCGCATACAAGCGAGCAGTGTTCCTGTTCGCCCTAGGCCCGCTCGGCAATGAAAGACTGTAGCTTCACCTCTATCGATCCAAGTTTGCACCTGTTTACAAAGAGAGAGGCACGCTTCCGGGGAGGGAACACTCATGTCCACTATGGGAAAGTGCGTTGACTCTATACCTCGGCAAAGTAATTCCCCAGGGGGGAATGTGCGTTCGGTGAGATTTACTAAATGACGAACACCTAGGGAAGATAGACCGTCCAAATCCGCGCTTTTTTCTTGTAAGAGCCCCGGCCACTGGGTGCCGCCGAGTAGTCCAGGATCGAGCCAGTGGAACCCTCCGGGGTGGCGTACGCTCTCGGCAGCGGTGGGAAACCAAGAGGGAGACGTTTTGCTCTTAGCTTGAGTCGTTTCCCCTCCGGCCTGTTGGCTTTCTATATGTTCGCGCCATTCGAGATCTTGCTCTTCGGCCTTCGGCCAACAGGTTCCCGTCGAAAGAAATTTTCTTCCGAGATCAGTTTGGGGAGACTTGAAGAATTCTTCAACAGAGCTCTTTTCCACCAAAGTGCCGCCAGCGAGTAGAATAAGACGGTGACCCAGCTCCTTGGCGACTTGCAAGTTGTGTGTCGTAAAAACAAGTGCGAGTTCTTCTCGTGCCTGATGGAGGACCTGAAGTAGATCTCCCCGTAGATGGGCTTCTACGTCTCGCAAGGGTTCATCCGCTAGAATACAAGGCGCGCCATCTGAGGCTAGACGGCTGAGGCCAAGCATACGCTGTTCTGCTAGGGCGAGTTCTGTCACTGGTTCGTCTAGACGCGTTGCAAATCTCTCCCAAAGGTTCCAACGCCCAAGTGTTTGTCGAGCGAGGGCTACTTTTTCAGACTTGCTATAGCTCTTCTCTCCTCTGATATTCGCGATTGCGTTGTCGAGGACGGTAGCGGTAAATAGTCGGGCCTTTTGTTGAAAGAAGGCGAAACTCCCCTGGGCCTCTTCGCGCTCGACCTCTCGAAGAAGTTCTCTCTCTCCCCAGCGGACCTCTCCATGGGCCCAAAACGACGGGCGCAGGTCATTCCATCGCCCCAAAGTACGAAGAAGGGTCGACTTTCCCACTCCTGATGGGCCCATGAGTGCCAAGGAACCATAGGGCGCGACATTGAAGCTGACCCTACGAAAAACAACTTGCGATTCAAATCCTACGCTAAGATTGTCTATTTCAAGTAGCGAATCCGTCATGGACTTTTCCCTGCAAGGCTTATTCCCAAAGGGATTTGAAGGGGGAGCGCCTTGGCCCAAAAAGTGCTTGGTGCTGCACCATGAGTAGGGCTCAAAAAGGAGGGGGGGCGGCGGCGCGCGTGCTGCGATTACCTCCTCCTCCAAATAAACCTCGTTGGGGTCATAAAATTAAGCGGGCAACGGGGGCCTTTCGCGTCGCTCGCCTTGTCAAAAAGATGCGTGAAGCAGACGAGGGTAAGAGTAGCCCTGAAGAAAGAGAGCGTGCCCGTCGTGCTCTTTATCAGGTGCTCTCTTCAATGCGCGGGGTTCCAATGAAGATGGGGCAATTGTTCGCTAGCAATGAGGAAGACGACCCCCTGAGGGAGCTATTGGACAATATTGACCCTCTACCCCTCGAAGAGATCATTCCCGTTCTCGATCATGAATGGGGGAGACCTTTTGGGGAGATTCTCTCCGTGTTGGAGCCTGCCCAATTTGCGGCGTCTTTGGGGCAAGTTCACCCTGGTAACATCAGGGCATTGAATGGAAACGAAACGGAGCGGGTGGCTGTTAAAGTACAGTATCCTGGCGTGCGAGAGAATGTCCGTGCCGAGATGTTTTTACTAGGGATGGTGCCCAAAGCGGGACCCATAGCTCGCTACGGTTTCGACCTGCAGGGGTACAAGAAGACTCTTTCAGAAAATATGGAACGAGAACTCGATTATCTCACAGAGGCCGTTCAACAGGAGCGATTTCGTGCAGAATGTACCGTCGAAGGTTTAAGCATCGCTCGAGTTTATCCCGAGTACTGCACCCGCAATGTGTTGGTGCAGGAGTGGTTGGAGGGGGAGAGCATCTCTGTTGCAAGAACATATCCTCTCTCGGTTCGATTGCGCATTGGTCAGACAATTTTACGGACGCTCTTCAAGAGTATTTTCGAAACGGGACTGGTGCATGGCGACCCTCATGCTGGAAACTATCGCTTCACCCCAGAGGGTGAAGTGCTTCTCTACGACTTTGGATGTGTGATTGAAGTAGACAAGCCTCGGGCTCAGGCTCTTCTTGGACTAGTTCTCAGGATGCGAGAGGGGGAGAGTTTTCGCCCCTTAGACTATTGGAAGGCAATGGGTTTTTCGGAAGAAAAGCTCCTTTCTATCGAGGAGGCTCTTGCCGTGATTGGCGAAACTCTGCTTGAGCCATTTCTTTCACCAGGAGTATTCGCTCCAGAAAATTGGAAATTGAGTGAGCGCTTTGAGGAAGCTTTGGGACCTCTTCGATGGTGGTTTCGTGCCGCAGGGCCAGCTGACTTGCTCTTACTTTTGCGCGCGTTTCAAGGAGCCATTGCTTTCCTTGGAGAGCTTGATGTGAAGCTGCCTTGGTGGGCCGTCTTGAAGGCAACCCTTTCTGTTGAAACTTTTGAATTGGCCGCCGCTTTTGAACCGGAGCCTGTCGCTTCGGGTGTCTACCAGATAAAGAGCGCTCGCCATTTACGGGTCGAGCTGGCGCGAGGTGAGGCGCCTCTCTCATTTTGCTTTCCAGCTTCTGAAGCTAGACATCTTAGCCAATTGGTTGCCCCTGAATTGCTCGCTCCTTCGGAGCAAGAACTTCTACGTAAAGCAGAAGAGAAAGTGGAGACGACTGGGTTGTGTCCTGGGCTGCTCGCTTGGGGCAGGTCAAAGGACGGTCCTTATCGAATTTGGCTCGAATAGTAGCAGGGCTTGGGAGCCAGTGCTGGAGCTTAGCTCTACCGCTTGCCTGGTACGATCACGCTACGTGTCTTGTCGAGTCAGCTTCCATCGCGCCGTTGAGTCGTGGCGCACTCTGGACGAGCGCATACGCCCTATCGAGATTGGTGGGAAAGTGGGCGTTGCGCAGGCCCCGGGTTCGCGGCGCAAAGTAGTCGATATAGTCTTGGGTCCAATGTCCCCAATGCTTCTTTGAGTTGGACTCGTGCTCGCGGTAGTAGTCAACTAGGAGTTGGTGCAAGACTTTTGACTCTTTGCCCACTTCAGAAGTTGTGTGTTTTATGGGTGCGTTGACCCCGTAGGGATCTACGTAAACGTGCGCACGGCCTAACTCGCTCACCGTGTCTCCCTCGATGGGGCAATCTAAAATGAGGTCGAAGCGATCTCTGAAGCGCGGCGCACCCTCTGCCACTCTACCTAAGCTAATGGTGACCGATTCGTACCCTGGTGACTGGTCTGTCTTGTTCTTGTCCTGAAAAAAAAGAAATCCCATGGGCGCTGACATGCTCCGTAGAGACTGCAAAAATACCCTGTGCGCTTCGGGCAAGTCTTCAACCGTTTCGAGGGCGATATCGACTGCCCCCGTGACCAATGCACTGTCGGTAGCGTCTAGCTTAAAACTAGAAAAAGTCGTGATACCTTCTTTGTTTTGAGGACGCGACCAACCAATTCGACGCTTTTGTCGATAGGCTTCGAGGGCGCGCATGAGCAGGCGTAGGGGCCGAGCTGGCCGGTTTCTTTTGGACAGGGCACTGAGGGCCAGCTTGTACTGGTCTTCGGTTGTGATAGCTGAGGATGTCCGGTTGGTGGCTGCTATGGTATTGTCCATGGTAGCAGCGAACAAAGCAAAGAGTGGTCCATTGTATAGCTGTGTCTTGAGTATTGGATGCCTATTTGTCCCGCGGGCTAGCCAGCAATCTCTTGGAGAGCACCTTGTTGTATAACTGCGGATTTCGACATCTACCTGGCGTGACTCGCTAGTTTAATATGTCGGTTTTCGTCAGTTGCAAGTGAGGTGGGTTGGGTTACGACTAGATTATGCAAGGACATGCTTTGGGAGTGGTTCATTGGGTGGAGAACGTGGGGGAAGTGGCTAACTTTCTAGTCAAAGAGTTACGAATGCCCTTGCTAGAAAGCTATGGTGAATCTGCCTATCTCGACAATGGTTCATTCTGTCTGAGACTACTCTCTGGAACCCCCTCTGGCGCACGACTAACTATTGACGTTGCAGCCTCAAATATTGAAGAAGTTGTCGATGGTTTATTGCTCAATCGAGGCATCATACAACAAGGGGAGCCCCGGTGGGTTTCTCCTACTCGAAAGTGCGTTTCCTTGCGTGCCCCTTATGGCTTTGACCTACTAGTGGGGCGAGAGTTCGACGAGGATGAATTGGGGGTTACACCTGTACTTCACACAAATCTAATCTGGAGTTCCACAGCTATCGATAAAGTTCAAGCGATTGCAAGGGAAGTTCCTGTGGCGTTTCGTGATAGTGTTCGAACTCGCACGGTCGCCCGAGCTGAGGAACTTGCTGTAGAACGCGGGGGGCTAGAGGTTTCCCCCGAAACGGCCCTTGCCGGTATGATTCAAGTTACCCCTGCGATTCAATTGGAAATTTTGCGCAAGCGTTTGCGCGCCCACGGAATCGACCCAGAGCAATTCGCCGATGACTTTTTGCGATAGCGGAGGGGTCGTCTACGCAACGGGGTGATTCTACTGAGTGACGAGGTACTTGTTGGGATGAGATCCAAGTTTTTTTAAGATTGTCTATCACCGACTTCTTGAAGTAAGTCTCGGCCTTCTCGAGGTAGCTTTTAGCCAAATCTTTATGAATGCCTAAGTTGAGCGGTTGCACAAGAGCCTCCCCCAAGTCTTCACCTCGCCCATCGTGGGGGGTCTGGAGGTAGTGCAAACTCTCACCGAGAAGCCCAAAACGATGTAGACCTAGAGGAAAAGCTAGCTGAAATTGAGTGTGCAATTCACTTACTTGCCTTAAACCGACGAGATATTGCTCCAAAAAGTACAAGACCTTCTCAAAATCGTCTTTTTGTAGTGCAAATTGAAGGTGTTCATCGAGTGAAGAGGGCATCTTCGACACACTCCAGAGCCATGCACCTCCTTGGGTGCCGTGGCTTACGCTCCAAACTAAGGTGGGAAGAGTGAGCGCTCCCAATTGAATACTTACTCGTGCGTGATGAAGCAGTTCCGCCTTTGCCTCATCTGTACTTCGCATCACTGATTTTTTTCTGGAGAAAAAGCTCCAGAGCCCAGCGTCTACTCGATTAAAATCAGAGTGCGAGGGAACTGGTTCACACTCAAATAGCAGGGCCCTTCGTAAAGTTTCCCTGCCTCGGTTGGCAGGCCAAATCATGCCGCTGGCTACGTCGGGGTGGGGGAGTTGAGGGGTTCCAATATCGTCTCCCGGAGGCAAGATGGATTCTAGGCGTTCTAGGGCCCCTAGCCGATTACTGGATTGAGGTAGTGGGCGGGCATCAAGGACAACCTCAACGAGCGAGCGTCCGTCGTCTTGCTCGGCTGTCTTTATCCAGGACAGTATTTCATTCGATTCTCCTGAGCGGCCTTGGAGGCTGGAGATACCAAGAGTAAGAATCTTTGTCTGTACCGCATCTGCAGCCTCGCGAATTGCCAATACGGCAGTTTCCCTGACTCCCGTTCCCTCGGAAGCTTGGGCGCTGACTAGAGGAGTATCTGGGGTCAATCCCAAGGCTTCACGCGCTTCTTTTGGCGTGAGAGCGTTGTAGATGTCCGTTTTATTCAGCTGAATGACTAGGGGAGGGAGTGGAACTAACTTTTCTTTCATCGAGTGGAAACACGCCACCGACTCCGCAAGCAATTCTCGGTCGGCCGATAGTACGAACACGAGCACATCTGCAAGGCTCACTAGAAGATTTCTTCGTCTGGAGAGGACTCGCTGGCCAGGAACTGTGATGAACTGGCAGCTGAGCTGTCGACCAGCAACCAGCCCTGTGTCTACGCGCAGCCAATCGAGAAACATCGTTCGATCGCCGTCGGTGCCAGGGGACAGAAGCTCCGAGCGACGGCGCTCGGTAAAGCAGCCGCAGAGAGCTTGGACGTTGGTGGTTTTCCCTGCCTCGGCGGGGCCATCGTAAACGACCCGAACAACAACTTTTTGAGTTTCTTGGTCTAGGAACGCCATGGCTACCTTGAGTTGGCACCCATGAACACGCGAGCTAAAGCCGACTTGTCAGGGCAACGAGCAGTAAAAAGAAGTCGGTCCTCTTGCCAGAAACCGATGGCTTGTCCTTTCGAGTCGGAGGCAGCCATGAACTGAGTGCTGTCTCCCAAGGCTCCGGAAATATCAAGCATGCTGCTCGACCACGCTGCAAGCTGCTGAATCTCCCCCACTTGAAACTCGTGCTCACCGGCCATTGCTAAGGGAGTGGGACTTGCTCCTTGATCGCGGAGGTACACAACTCCCGTGCAAGTTTCCGGTAGCGTCATGTGTAGCCGTTGGTTAGCCTTGGTGGCTAAGATGCTATTTTTTAGGGCGCCGAGTGAGCAGAGAAGTGCCCCGGTAGAGAAGGTAAATGCCGCTTCATATCCTCTGCCATTGTGAGGTAGAAAGCGACTGCTCGTGGAGTTTTCTCCCATGATGGCGATAGCCTCGGCGGTATGCTGCCGTAAGGCTCGACGCAGGTCATTGGGGGAGATTAAGCCCGCGCTGATTAGAGTTTCTCCAAGAGGGCGACCCTTTTTTACGCAGACTCGATAGAGCTCTTCAATACGAGCTTTAGGTATGGGGGGAGAAACTTGATGTTGGAGTACTTCGGTGAGTCGCTGTTTCATTCCCGGAGCCATGGCCCAACAAATTCGACCGTTTTCGACTAGAATAGCCCCTGAATCTTTGGTTCCGCTCTGGGCCACGATTGCCCCGGTTGCGTCGCGAGACAACTCATCGACCTCCTCTAGGAGATTGATTGCCCGCTGAAGAGGGGTTTGCAGTGCTGGGGACGATTCGGGGGCACAGCAGGGTAAACTGAGTTTACGAATGCGGGTCTCTGAGCATCGGGAGTCCTCCTCGTTCGCAAGAGCAGCGTTCATGAGATGGCCGCCTCAAAGATTGACTGTGAGTCTTTTAGCTCAACCCAGCACATACCCGGATTGGCATCGCGAGAGGTAACTAAGTAGAGAACGAAGTGAGGTTTGCTTAGCCAAAGAACGAAGTGAATGAGATGATCGCTCGCTATGCGGACCTCTTGTGGGTCGTTCGAAACTGATTTTTCATCGCTGCGCTCAAGAAGAGAGCGTAGGCCGTGACCTTGGCAAATGCCCTGGGCCGAACTGAGAACGTCTTCGTTGCTCATACCAACCCCGGACCAGTGCATTCCGAGGACAGCGCCCTTTTCGAGATTGATAACACTCGCTTCAACTCCGAGAGGAATGCGTCCTACTAAGCGCGCGCAAGCAGCGCTAACAACGCTGCCCTCCGGAAGAGTGCTCCGGCTTCGCCTCGTGAGGGCTCCTTGGGTCTCCGGGATGAATCGACATGTTGCGGGGATACTTGGCGGGTGAGCACTCGCTGGTGATGCAAAAGAAAGAGGGTCGTCTTTCGTCGAGAAATCGTCAAGGATGCAATCTCTCTGGGACTCGTCCACTCGACGTAAAACATCTAGAAGTAGTCCCTGAAAAGAGGATGAGACTGTGGATACGACCTCCATCAATGGAGAGGTCATGATGGTTCCGCTTTTTAGAAGCAGTAGGCTTTGCAGTGCTGCGCTTCCGATCTCCTCGCCAAAACTGGCGTGTATAATCTCTCCTTGTAGCAGGTGAATCGCTCCGAGAAATCCAACATGAATCGAAATTGAGCGGCGGCTGTAGTGCATGATCTGAAGAAGGTCGACCAAGCCAATGCCGTGTATGTTACCGTGGAAGCCTTCGCTGCAATCGTGAGCGTGATCAACCGCTTCTATCAATTCTTCGTCACTGAATGGGCGGTGAAGCACACGCACCGCTCCTAGTTTTTCGACCATAGCTTGCGCTTGAGGTTGGTGAGTCGAGCACGTCAAGACCGCTTGAGCGGAACTAGCGCATTGTGCCAACTCTTTCATGAGCGGCACTCCGCACTCTCCGTTTAACTCGGTGACGACTACATCAAAGTCTTCATCTTTTAGGAGCTCGATTCCTTCCGGAAATGTGCTCACGACGCTGACTGCATGTCCACCGCAGGCGAGGGCTCTATAGGTCGTTTCTCGCGACTCCCCTTCCGTTTCTACAAGAAGGACTGAGCTCATTGTGCAGGACCTGAGGCTGAGGGACTCCAAGGTGGGGTCATTGTCCTCGGTAATTCTAAAAGAAATACGCACCCCGACGAGGTATTTTCGAAAGAGATGTCTCCCCCTAATTGTCGAGCGAATGCCCGCGCCATCGTCAGACCCAAGCCCACCCGGCCCTGTTTTGTAGAGACGAATGGTTCGTAGATCCGACTCTTTAGTTGATGCGAAATTCCGGGACCTTCGTCCTCTACGCGGCATATCCAGGTTTCGTCTAGCGGGGCACCCCGTTCAAAGGTGAGCAATACGACTCCATTGGGGTTAGCCTCTGCTGCGTTGCATAGCAGCTCGCCCAGAATTTGTGATCCAAGGACGATACACGAATAGAGCTGGGAATCGTTCTGGGGGGCCGTAACCTTCAGCTCGACATTCCATTTCTTTAGCTTGTCTTCACAAAGTCTTTGGGCCAATTGATTGAGGTGCGTCAGAGAAGTGAAGTGCCGCGCGGAAATACCTTTTTGCGCAAACTCATTCAATCTCGTGAGGGTGGCGCTGAGATCGCAGCTTGAATTGAGCAGTTCTTTTGCAGCGGCTTGCACGGGTTGGAGCGCTGAGCCCCGGACAGCGCTACTGAGAAAATCAGCATTGTAGAACATACTTGAGATACTTGGTCGGAGCTCGTGAATCAAAGCAGACAGGAGACCCGTGATGGATTCGAGGTGCTTGTCTTGGAACCATTGAGTTATCTGGACCGAGCTTGGATCACTCGATTCACTCTCAACACTTTCTGTTTGCCTATTTGCTTCCGCCAAGCGACCTTCTCCAAGGCATGACGATGCAACCTCTAGGCCATGCAGCGTTCAGCAATCAAGAGAGCGATATTAACGCCTAGGTAATGCCACAAATAGTCCCCCTAACGAGGAATTTTCACGAGTACCTCATGCCAGAAATTCGTGCAGGGTTTCACCCGACCCACCTGAAGTGGGGGCCCAATGAAACCCGCAAAAGGCTCATTAGTTCGGCTAGGAACTGCCTTTTGTCTCATTAATACCAACCCCGGAGTGAAGCTCCGGGGTTGGTATTAGTCCATACCCGTGGCCCCCTAAAATATCTGCCCGCTTTGAGGCAAGGGTGTGTCCCGAACGATCCCTTCGAGCACGTGGCGAGAATCGCCGCGCTGTCGGTTTTCGCCGTCGGTCTTCGTCGCCCCCGGCGGAGTTAATCTCTTTCACTCAATCGTTTAGATTTTTCTGGGAGTGCTATTCCGTAACGTTTGAGTCGGTCGCGGAGGGTAGAGCGCGGAATGCCTAAAGTACGTGCGGCCAAACTCAAGTTGCCCTCGCAGTCTATTATTATGTCAGTGATGACATGTTTCTCTAACGTTGGTAGGGATTTGAACTCACCATGAGTTCCTACGAGGGAGGTTCCGCTAGAAGGAGGGGGGGGCGCTTCAAAAAAATCTTCAGTTGGCGCGAGAGGGGGCGCATGTGCTCGCTGGGTACTGGGCGGCAATTGCTGGGGGACAAGATTGTTTCTATTGGCTTGAACGACGACTTGGTCTGGACCTTTTCTGACAAAACCCCGTGCACCCAACGCTCCGATCAGGTCCTCGGCGCTTAAGCTACTTCCGGAGGTCGAGACCGCAGCATTTTCGATCACTCCCCGTAGCTCGCGGATATTTCCAGGCCAAAAGTGGGTCTCCAAGAGACTTTTCGCATCGCCCGTGAGCCGTAGACTAGGATGTCCGTGATCTCGGCAGAATCGACGGAGAAAATTCGTCGCCAGGGGGCCGATATCGGAGGGGTGGTCACGCAGGGCGGGGGTGCCAATCGCAAAACCAGCCAGTCGATAGTAGAGGTCTGGACGGAACGTGTCCTTTGCCTCCGTCAGAGATTTATTGGTGGCACTGATGACGCGGGCTGAAAGCTCCCGCTCTTTGTTGGCCCCGACAGGGCGAAACATACGTGTCTCAAGTACCCTCAGCAATTTCGGTTGCATCGAGAGGGGGAGCTCCCCAATTTCGTCCAAGAAAATTGTGCCAGAGCCGGCCGCTTCGAGGAGACCAATGCGTGCTGCGCGCGCGTTGGTGAATGCACCTGCTGCATGACCAAATATTTCGCTTTCGAAGAGGGCTTCCGGAATAGCGGAGCAGTTGACGCTGATGAAAGGCTCTGTGGGGCAGGTGAGATCGTGAATTGCGTTGGCAACTAACTCTTTGCCGGTGCCTGTTTCCCCGCAAACAAGCACGGACATGCGCGGAAATTCTGCCACCCGCTGAACCTGTGAGCGAATTGCCGCCATTGCAGGCGCCGTTCCCAACAGTCTTTCCAACCCGACTTCGGCGCGAGCCATACTGGTTGATTCGGGCTCACCTTTTCGTCGTCGCTCTAGCCTGCCTATCCAGTCCAGCAGAACCTGGGGAGGTGCTGGTTTTTCGAAGAGTTCGCGAATGCCGTTCTCTTGAGCCCACAATGCTGGTGGAGAGTCAAGATTGGAGGTGTGCACGAGTATATCGGGGCGGGCAGAGCCGGCGGCTAGTTCAGCTAATAAATTGTGACCCGCGTTTCCCTCCAAGCCCATGAGGACGAGGCCTACAGGCCCCGATTGCACCAGTTGAAGGCATGTCTCCCTGTCCGTAGCGACTGCGACTGTGTGTCCAGCTGACTCGACAACCCGCTGGAGAGCTCGGGCAACCCCTCGATCATCGTCTACAATCAGAATTGCGTACTCTGTCTTGGTCCAACTGGAACCTGCACATGATGGATCAATCAAAACTTGTCTCGGGCGCTCTTGTGTAGACTTTCTATTGTGCCGCCATGGAGACCCTTAGTCTAGAGCTGCCGGGCTCGTTGAGCTTTTCTGGGAGGATGACTGGGTGGATCTCCTACATTGTAGAAGGGCTATTGCGCAGCTTTTTCGATGCATGCCCGGCCAACATTTCAAAAAACAATAAGCAGATACCAAGAACAAATGTCGAGAATAGTTGGGAGAAGCTTCCGAAAAACCTTTACTGATCTTAGAGGGAGCAACGGTCGTTTCAAATAAGATGGCATGACCTCTGCTTGGCTCACACCCATGGGCACTGGAGACAAAACGGAGAAGGATATTTTGGTCGATTGCGATCGTGGGCGCGCTCTAGGGTGCAAGAGCTTTTGTTGTCGGCTGATTGTGAGACTCGCACCGGGTGAACGTGATCCCAGTTTTCCAGATAATCGCGAGAAGTCTTGCGTAGACAAGCATCAAAAAACGGGGCTTTGCCTCCAATTTGATGAGGAAACTAGCCTTTGTGCCTGCTGGAACGCTCGGCCATTGGCTTGCCGTACTTACAATTGCTCCCAGGATAGTCGGCTAAGAGTTGTTTTGGAGGAAGGCTTCTCTTCCCTCGTACAATTGGCCACAAGCGACGCTCTGCGCAAGAAGTGCAGGTAGGCATCTGACTCAATGTTAGCAGGACGAGGCCTCCGAAAAACTTGAGCGCAGGGTTTGATCTCAAGGGCGTTGATCGTTGTCCTTCGCGTGGCCCGTCGCGTCTTGGCGATCTACTCCAGAAATGATCGCCTGCCCTGCTTTGCTCGATCGGTAGTGGGTACCGTCGCAGAAAGGCGGAGAGCCCGACTCACCACAGCTGCATAAGACGACTTGAGTCCTCCCTTGAAGTGAAATCTCATTCTCGTCTCGGTCAAGGAGACGAAACTCTCCGCGAATGGAAAGGGCTCCATCGCTGCGAACCTTGATGGTCGTGCTCATGATACTTGCCTATTGGGTAGTGTTTTCTCTGCGCAGCGTGTGCAAATCGTGCGCCCTGTGCGCACGTGGTATGTGCCTCTTCCGCCCACGTCGATAGGGCTTTCACAGGCGTCGCAGAGGGTGCCAAATTCAAGAATTATATCATTGAAGCCTTCTAGAGGAATCGGAACGCCGTGCAGTTTTTTCGCACGTGCCTTTTCCTTGACTATCTGCTTGCGAAACGATTCGTCGATGAGGCGAATTTTTTCAACGCCCCGATCACTCAAGCCCGCTCGGCGAAAACATGAGCAGAGGAGTTCTTCCCGGTAGTCAAAGAGCTCATTGGAGATCACCATCCAATGGTGAGCATTGCGCGGTCGATCTCCAAAATATCCCCGCTCTCCCGCAATGATGCCACGCAGAAAAGAATATTGCTGCTCAGCAACTCGAGACTGGGTGATACCTTCAAAAAAGTGGGCTAGGCGCGAGTCCAGAAATACGCGGGCGTAAAAATCCTTGAGAACGACGGAGAGTAGTTTGCCCTCCTCAAGTTCACGCCAGAGCTCGGGTGATGAACTCAAGGGTCCTTTGCGTTCGCGCGTTGAGAAAGGTTTAGATTGACTGGCTGTAGACACGCAGGGAGAGTAGCACTTTATATGCCAAGCCTCTTATGCCCTTGATTCGTTGAGCGCCTCAGCGACGAGACCCTTGAGTTCGTCACGAGCAGCGTCGGTCTTTTGGGGCAAGCGTCTGCCCGCTCGCGAGGAAGGAGGCATGGCCATCATGAGGGCCTCGACCTCAGCTAGATCCATATTTGAGTCAAAATTCTCGTTGAGGAGGGCTGCTGTGTCCTGTTTCTTGAATTTACGAAGCATATTTGAAAGAAATGCACCCGGCTCGGTCAGACGAAAATCTCCCCGGGCTAGACTTTTTGGATCTTGCTTCAGCGATTGAAGCAAGTGTTTGTTGGAGCGAACTAATCGCGTTGCCTCGGACAGAGCGCTGCGCTGGGTCAAATCCAAAGATTTTTTTGCGGTAGTAGCGTCGTGCCCGCCTAACTCAGCGAAGAGCGCGACTGCAATTGCTAACTCGGAGACGCCCACCTTGGTGACGCTTGCAATTTGCGGCCCGCCACAACTCTTTGCGTAAATATAGCTTCCTTGCAGCATCAAGGGACCCAAGCCCAATGCAACTGCAATGAAGTCGGCTGTGACATCGACAGGGGGTTCAAATACCTCTCCTTCTTTTTGAGTTTCGACTAGAAAAACGAAAGCGAGAGAACGCGCCAAGTTTGTCGTGAGCGCGACGGGGTGACGCAACTCCTGGGCTGGAACCTGTAGGATCCAAGCGTCCCCTTCGTCCAAGAGGCGGGTGAATCCACCGCCGGATTGGGGAGTGGCACAGGCGCCGCTGCCACAGCCACTCTTTTTTGGCTCGGGGCTATCGGATGCGACCACCCGCGTAGAAATGGGAATATCGCCCAAGCCAGCATACCCCTGCATTCTTTCAGCAAGTAGCGCCACTGAGTTTTTGTCCCCGGTGAATTGATCAGGAAAAAAATCACCGTTGGGCAAAACTAAAGGGCGGTCGCCCAAGTCGTCTGCGTACCGTGTGACAATGCGCGCGTATCGTTGAATAACTGCACGCGTAACTTGAGCCGGGGGGAGCTGCATGTGCATATCCTGTCAGAGCTTTTATGTTCTGGCCAGAAAATGGGTCTGACGGCCGGAAATTAATTCTTGTCCAGCATTTCGAGAACTATTTAACGCAGTCCACGTCTTTTTCTTTCCAGCTCTGCCAGACGGGTCACCACGCCTCGGGCAACAATTGCCAGGACCTGCTTCG
Organism: uncultured Polyangiaceae bacterium; assembly: GCA_964459035.1. Lineage (GTDB taxonomy): Bacteria > Myxococcota_A > Polyangia > Polyangiales > Polyangiaceae > NIC37A-2. Next base: position 34,620 of record CAYWLO010000003.1, read on the forward strand.
TCAGTGCAATTCGCTCCGCGGGGCGTCCACCAAAGCTCAAACGACTTTTAGCGCTGCGTCGGCCGGGCAAGCTGCCGACGGCTTCGCACTGTATTCTCAAAGCGCCATCGTCAATTGCATAGCTAAGTTTAGACACCTCGAAGCGGTATTCTATGCGATTGTCTCGGCCTGCACCCCAATCTGCCCTGTAAGCTTCTCGCTGGAGAGCCCGTTTGAGGTGTTTCTCTAATCCAGCCGAGCCGTGGATATTCTTTGGAAACTTGAGGCTATCTAGATGAATTTCCGGATGCCCAGTGCGAGATTTTTCACCATCTTCGCCCAGTGCCACGGCTTGAATTTGTTTTACACTAAACAAATGAGCAGTTCCTTGAGTCTCCTGTGCTTCGAAATGGCCTTCTGTCAGTGGCGCGGCTTGAAGCCCCTGCGTCTGAGAGAGCCCAGCGAGGGGGATCAAGAGCGCCCCCGCAATCCATGGTCGAATAAAAAGACGAGAACGGTGACGAGAAGCGGGGGTAAGGGGCAGAACCAAGGCAGACACACGCTGATAGTAAGTTTTCTTCGGTGTGGCGGACAACTATTTCATGAAACGAGCACAGGCCCAGGCGGAGATGTCGAGTCTCAGCAAGTCTTCTTCAATGATTGTCCCGTTACGTAGCCCTTCAAAGCAAGGTAGGGTCCATGGGCGATGAGTGATAACGCAGTCGACGTAGACGTGATTGTAATTGGCGGGGGCGTCAACGGCACGGGGGTCGCGCGTGATTGCGCCCTGAGGGGTATTCGGGTTGCGCTCTTCGAGAAGAACGATATTGGCTTTGGTGCCAGTGGTAATTCGAGTGGCATGATTCATGGGGGCCCGCGCTACCTCACCAAGAATCCAAGTGTGACCTACACGTCTTGTTTAGATTCTGGTCACATTCAGGAGATAGCTCCTCACCTTCTATTTCGTGTACCGTTCTTGGTTCCCGTTTTTGGCTCGGGACTCTTGAAGAAGGTCGAGTTAGCCACTTATGATGCTTTCTTTGACGTTTATGATCGCTATCAAGATCTTAAACACGGAAAAAAACACCTTCGTTTTGACGGAGAGCAAGTTGCGAGCCTAGCACCGGGCTTGATTCCTACGACTGGGGCCGTGAGCTTTGATGAGTGGGGCATCGATGGCGTTCGTCTGTGTCTGTCTAATTTACAAGATGCGGCAGAGCGTGGAACTCAGGTATTTAATCATTGTACGGTCACCAAAATTGAGAGAAAAAGCGGCGGAGTAGTTCAAGGTGTTCGTTTTTTTGATGCGGTGTCCGGGCGTTCTAGGTTCTTGTCCTCCCGCTTTGTCGTGAACGCGACAGGAGCGTGGGCTCCTATTACCGCTGCTCTTGGCCAACTCCCTACGAACGCTCTGCGTTTGCGGCCCGGCAAAGGAATTCACGTTTTCTTAGAAAAACGACTTTCGAACTTTGCGATTGTGACCAAAGCAATTGACGGTCGCCAAGTATTTCTCCTGCCCTGGCAAAATATGAGCGTTTTGGGCACAACGGACGACGACTATTACGGCGACCTGGATGATGTACGCGCAACCACGGCTGAAGTGCGTTATTTGCGCGAGGCCATCGCGAGGGTGGTGCCGGCTGTACGAACAGCTCGCGCAATTGGCACGACAGCAGGGGTGCGCCCCACTCTCTATGAGTGGGGAAAACAAGCTGATGCGCTGAGCCGTGAGCATTTTATTGCAGACCATGCCCAACAAGGTGCCCCTGGACTTTTCAGTATGATGGGAGGCAAGCTTGCGAGCTATCGCCTCTTTTCTGAAGAGATGACTGATGTATTAGCTAAAAAGTTATGCAAAGAGCGCAAGTGTCAAACCCACAAACTCTCTTTGCCAGGGGGGGAAGAAAAAGTAGAAGAAAGCGATGTTCTCGTTCTTGCTGAACAATTTAAACTTGACGAACTCAGTGTGAGTCGTCTTGTCTACCGCCATGGTTCTCGGGCTCGTCATCTTTTGCTTGATTCTGAAAGCAACCCCAAAAAAAGACGTGTGGTCTGCCCCTGTGAGTCCGTTTTAGAACTAGAGATTGAACATTCTGTGCGCAAAGAATGGGCTTTGAGCGTGAGCGATGTGTCTAGGCGGACACGCTTGGGCTTGGGCTCGTGTGGGGGCATGCGCTGCGCTTTGGACTGTGGGCGAATTGTAGCGGACGTCCGAGGTCAGAGCCCTCGTGATGGGCTCGCCTCGGCGGCAGAGTTTTTACAAAAGAGTCTTGTGAAACGTTTGCCTGCTATGGGCCCAGAACAAGCTCGCCAAGAGGCTTTGAGTGCCGCGCACTTATGCGCCCAAGGAGGAATTTTTCCAGACAATTCGCTTAATTTGGAGGGCGTTGATTGTGAGTAAAGGCCACTTAGCGCACTCTCCAGAGAGGGGGCGACTCCTGGTTGTGGGGGCGGGCATTAGCGGTTTGGCAGCGTGCGCGGTGGCGCGCGAGCGAGGTCTCAACCCAATATTAATTAACTCCGGGACGGGAGCCTCGGCCTTAACAAGCGGAGCTGTAGGGTACAATGAGTCAAGGGCTTCCTCCGAGAAAGGGGAGTCGATTGCGTCCGCACTTGACGGGAAATGGGCACGGAATTTTTTGGAGACCTTGGGCCTCTACCGCGGGGGGGCTTCGTGGGTGGCAACCTACGAGGGAATTGTGCGCCCTGCGCAAATGGTGGGCGAGCTTGTGCTTTCTCTCGACGAGCATAAGGGTAAAACCATAGGGGTTATCGATATCGGTCGAGGGGATTTCTGCGCCGAGCGCTTGGCCTCGGCCTATCGTCAAGAAGAATGGTCCAGGCGTTCGCGGACTCAATTTACACCCCTCAAACTATCATCAGTATGGAGCCCGGTTGAAGCGAGCTATCCTTTAGCTCATTTCTGCCGACTTCTTGACGAAAAGGAGCGTTTTTATCGTTTTCAGCGAGAGCTTCTTTCTATAAAAGATCAATTTCCTGAGCTCGGGGCTTTTCTCTTGGGACCGTGGCTGGGCGTAGAAACAAAGAAACCTTCTGAGCAAGTAAGCCTTCCTTTCGGTGAGGTTCTGAGCCCACCCGAGGGACCATTTGGTCGACGTTTCTTGCGCGCGCGAGCTCACTGGCTTGATAAACAGAACGTACAAATGCACGACGAACACGTGATTGCTCTGGCTTTCGAGGAAGGAGGCGTACGGGTGGAGTCGAGGACTCCCGAGGGCGAGCCTGTCTACCGTTGGGTCGAGGGATTGGTCGTCGCAACGGGAGGATTGCTCGGTGGGGGTGTGGGACTAAAAGGCTCCTTCAGAGGGGCCCCAGCCGATTTATGCTTGGAGCTAGCGCATGGCGTTGAGGTCGAGGGGGCTTCTTTGCGCGGGGAAATTTCCGGGTGGGACGCTCAAGAGGCTGGAGGGGCTTGGATTCGTTCGCCCCATTGGAGGCAGAATAGGGCGGCGCCCCTGGCGACGAATCTGATTCAGATTGCCGGGGACGCGAGCCCACGGGACGCTGGTGGTGGTGGGGGGACCATCATGCACGCGGTGATTTCAGCTCGTCGAGCAGCGCTGAGGACACCGCCTCTTTTGGGGTGCCCCGCACCCTCATAAAAAGAAAATCATCGTCGTCGATTCTCTATCGAAATACTGTGATCCATAAAAAAACGCCTCCCCCATTTGCAGGGAGAGGCGTTCGTTGTGTCCTCTTAGTTCAAGAGAGACTGAGTGTGTGCATTCACTGAATGATGGGCAATGAAGCTTCGCTCGCTTTTTTTGTGAAAGAGGGCAAAGCATCGAAGCTGAGGTAACGATAGAGTTCAGGAGCCATTGGGTTGAGCTTTGAGGCGTACTTCAAATACTCATCAAAAGTAGGAATGTAGCCGAGAATTGAGACCACGGCAGCCATTTCAGCGCTGGATAAATATACGTTTGCACCTTTGCCCAATCGGTTTGGAAAGTTACGGGTCGAAGTAGAAACAACAGTCGACTGAGGCGCCACGCGCGCTTGATTTCCCATGCAAAGGGAGCAACCGGGCATTTCTGTTCGTGCCCCAGCTTGTGCAAAGAGGTTGTAGTATCCCTCTTCCATCAATTGGTGCTCGTCCATCTTGGTGGGGGGAGCCACCCAAAGACGAGTAGGTACAACATCACCGTACTCTTTGAGCAAAGTAGCGGCAGCACGAAAGTGCCCAATGTTTGTCATGCATGAGCCGATGAAAACCTCGTCAATTTTTGTGCCCGAAAGTTCACTCAGTGTTTTCACATCATCGGGATCGTTGGGACAAGCCAAGATGGGTTCTTTAATCGCGCTGACATCGATCTCCATGATAGTGTGGTATTCGGCGTCTTTGTCTGCTTCTAAGAGAACGGGGGTCTCAATCCATTTCTCCATTTCCTGAGCACGACGTTCGAGGGTGCGGGCGTCATTATAACCTTCGGCAATCATCCAGCGCAGCATGATGATATTGCTTTTGAGGTACTCGATGATGGGCTCTTTGTTGAGTTTGATGGAACACCCTGCTGCTGAACGCTCGGCCGTTGCGTCGCTCAGTTCAAATGCTTGTTCCACCTTTAAATCGGGAAGGCCCTCAATTTCTAGAATTCTGCCAGAAAAGACATTTTTCTTACCCTTCTTCTCAACGGTCAAAAGTCCCTTTTTGATGGCCTCGAGGGGAATAGAATTGACGAGATCTCGCAGGGTAATTCCTGGTTGCATCTCTCCTTTGAAGCGAACAAGCACACTTTCTGGCATGTCCAAAGGCATCACGCCTAGGGCGCCAGCGAAGGCGACGAGACCTGAGCCAGCGGGAAAGGATATTCCCAAGGGAAAGCGAGTATGGCTATCGCCGCCTGTGCCGACCTGATCGGGTAGCAACATACGGTTTAGCCAGCTGTGAATGATGCCGTCCCCTGGGCGCAAGGAAATGCCCCCGCGATTTGTGATAAAATCGGGCAGGGTGTGTTGAGTGTCGATGTCTACAGGTTTGGGATACGCCGCTGTGTGACAAAAGGATTGCATGACCAAATCTGCCGAAAAGCCGAGGCACGCAAGTTCTTTCCACTCGTCGCGGGTCATGGGGCCCGTGGTGTCCTGAGAGCCAACGCTATTCATTGTAGGCTCACAATAGGTGCCGGGGCGAATACCTGAAACGCCGCAAGCTTTGCCAACCATCTTTTGCGCGAGGCTATAGCCCTTGCCTGTGTCGTTGGGATCAACCGGAGAGCGAAAGACCTTTGAAGGGCCTAGACCTAAGGACTCACGGGCGCGCCGGGTGAGGCTACGGCCAATAATGAGAGGGATACGTCCTCCCGCTTGCACCTCGTCTAACAATACCTGAGTGCGCAAAGAGAACTTGCTAATTGTATCCCCTTTTTCGTTCGTGACCTTTCCTTCGTAAGGGTAAACTACGATGACATCACCCATATTCATTTGGGAGACATCACACTCAATGGGTAAGGCTCCAGAGTCTTCCATTGTATTGAAAAAGATGGGCGCAATTTTGTCGCCAATACAAATTCCACCCGTTTTTTTGTTCGGAATAAAGGGAATATCGTCGCCAAAGTGCCAAAGCACACTATTGGTTGCACTCTTGCGGCTAGAGCCCGTTCCCACCACATCGCCCACATAAGCTACAGGATTTCCCTGTGCCTTCACCTCTTTTACCTGAACGAGCGCGTCGGTAATGCCGTCTCGCGAAATTTTGAGCATTGCCTGAGCATGCAGGGGAATGTCGGGGCGCGACCAGGCATCCTGTGCCGGGGAGAGATCGTCTGTGTTGGTCTCACCCGTTACCTTAAATACAGTGAGTTGAATTTTCTTTTCTAATGGTTTGCGATTGGTAAACCAATCGGCATCGGCCCACGATTGAACCACCCCTTTGGCACGGGAATTTCCCTTCTTTGCCATCGTGTCGACATCATGAAAGGCGTCAAACATGAGGAGGGTGTTCTTGAGCTGAGCAGCCGCCAAATCTCCCAATTCATCACTCTCAAGTAACGAAACGAGTGTTTCGATATTGTAGCCGCCGAGCATTGTGCCCAATATTTCAACGGCTTTCTTTTTATCAATCAGTTGGCAGGTATCTTCGCCCTTGGCCACGGCCGACAAGAAGCCCGCCTTTACGTAGGCGGCGTCGTCGACTCCTGCGGGGACACGTTGGGTGAAGAGATCGAGCAAGAACGCTGCCTCGCCGGCAGGGGGAGCCTTGAGTAACGCAACGAGCTGGGTGGTCTGCTCAGCGCTCATGGGGAGAGGGACGATGCCCTGGGCTGCGCGTTCTTCGATGTGCTTACGATATTCTTGGAGCATGATTGATTCCTCAAAGGGGGCGTTTTACGATAAAATCGCCAGTTTTTTGCCTGCTGACCTTATAGCCGAGGCTGATTCATGCGAATAATGGTTTTTTCTGATGGGAATCATCAGTAATATGCATAAGTCATGGATCTCATTCTCATTCGTTCTCTTCTAGCGGTAGCCGACCATGGGGCCATCAGTGAGGCTGCGGTGGCCCTCAATATTTCTCAGCCAGCATTGAGCAGGAGGGTTCGAGTACTTGAAGAAGAGTTCGAGGCCGAGTTGGTGGAACGCAGTGGAAGGGGTGTGGCTCTCACAGAGATGGGACGCTTGGCAGTCCGGGAGGGACGCTCCCTTGTGGAACGCATGGATGCTCTTAAAGAAGATATTACTCGTCACGTACGCCTAGAGGCCGGGGTTGTGCGTATTGGGGGCGGGGCGACTGCTGTGAGCTATTTGCTGCCGCAAGCGATTGCTGGCTTTCGTGCTCAGCATCCCGATGTGCGATTTGAAGTCCGTGAGGCGGGGAGTCGAGACGTGGAACAAGCTGTACAAGCTGGGCTGCTCGAATTGGGGGTGGTTACTCTACCCATTAGTTCTAGCGAGCTTGAAGTAAGACCTCTTTTAAAGGACCGAATTTTATTGGTCGCGGGCAAGGGGCATGAACTCATCTGTCGTAAGCGAGTGTCTGTTCAAAACCTAGAGGGCCTGAGCTTAGTAGGATTTGAAGCGGGCACTCAAATTCGCAAATTGATTGATACCGCGTTGAGACAGGCCAACGTGACCATGAATATCATGATGGAACTACGCAGTATTGATGCGATATTGCGCATGGTCGACACCACTGGCAGTTTGGCATTTGTCTCGGAAATGGGGGCACAAGGGGGGAGAGTTATCCAGGTATCTGGTCTAAAAGTGGAGCGGCAGCTAGCCCTCATCTCAAAACGAGATCGGCCGTTATCTCCTGCAGCGGCTTCTTTTGCAGAAAGGATGCTGCAAAAGAGGAATTGAGTTCTTGCTTCTATTTACCCGTTGTTTTTGCCAGATAGTGGCTTTTGTTCAGGTAGTATTACTGGGGCGCGCTGCACGGTGTTTTTATCTGCTCTCGATGACATTGGCGGTGGGGAGCGGGTGTGGAACCGATTTTTTGACCCGGCCTGGTGGAGGGGGCGGAGCACCGCCCAGTAGTGGGGGCGCGTCGTCCTCAGGAGGCTCATTAGGTTGCTGTCCCGGACAGGGCGGAGCTAAAAATGGCTCTGGGGGGGTGAATGCAACCGGAGGAGAAAAGGGAAGTAGCGGCGGGGCAATCGCAACGGGGGGAACTTTTTTTGAAGGGGAATGCTTGGGGAGCGAGCGCTATTGCGTCGTCGATTGGTTAGGGGTTTGGGACGAGTCAGGCTTTGTACAAGGAAGTCCAGCGGAGAGCCGCTTTGAGAAAGTAGGAGGCATTGCGAGCAATGAGACAACGCTTTATGTGACCCATGGTCATGCCATTAGCTCAATCGACCGAGTATCGGGTGTGAGCACTCTTCTAGCGGGCTCGGTGAATTCGGGGTACGCAGACGCACGGGGGGGCGCTGCTCGTTTTTCAAGCCCTTCTGGTATTCTATTGTTCGAGGGGTTTCTCTATGTCTCGGACACAAAAAATCGAGTTGTGCGTCGGGTGGAGGTGTCTACTGGTCAAGTCACCACCTATCTCAAAACGCTCGTCTCTGGGCCAGCCGGTCTCGAGATATTGCCAGCGGAGGGTAGTGAGCCCAATTATTTACTGATTGCAGACGAGACCTTGCACATCATTTTACGGGTCGAGATTGCAGACAAGGCGCCCGTTCCTGGAGTCCTCACCGGTACATTTGGTCAATCGGGTTCAAACTCGGTGCTATTGGACCGTCCTTTTGGTTTGGCGCGCCTGGGAACTCAGCTATTCATCACGGAACGCGGCAATCAGAGCGTGCGTACAATTGACTTGGCCAAAACAGCTCCAATCTCTCTTGTCACTCAATGGGGCAATGGCCAAGCTGGTTTCATGGCGGGCAAGGGCATCGGCGCTCAATTGCGCGACCCAACCGGGATTGGAGTCTTTTTGGATCAAATATATGTGGTCGATAGCGCAAATAATGTGATACGCGCCGGAGCAGAGGGAGGGAGCCTTCTCTCAATTGCGGGGGAGCCTGAAGTATCCGGCCATCAAGGAGGAGTGGGAAAAGAGGCTAGATTTCAGTCGCCTCAACTATTGCATATTACTCTTGACGGTGTGCTCTTTGTGGCGGAGCAAGCCGTGATTCGTCGAGTGACAATTCAGTAGGAGGGAGGGCATCTCCCCCACTATCTTCCTTATATTGTAGCAGGGAACTTGCTGGTTTTAGTTCGCCTCGTACGATTTTGTACGCGACCTCTAATGCTAGGTCCGGACCGCCCAGAGGGTTTCGAGGTATTTCCCGAGCGACTCCTAGATGCAGCTCTTTGTTTGTGGGTGGGGAGCCGCGCTCTTGCACTGGGCTTGTTTTTTTTGCCGACTCCAAGAGATGCCCCGGTAGATCTCTTTCTTTCAGCACACGCATGGTGGTACCGTTTTTGTACCCTGGGTCGACCAGTACATGGGGGACAATGCCGTTTGCCTGCACGGTGTGACCTTTGGGGGTAAAGTAGAGCGCTGTTGTGAGTTTAAGAGCTCCACCATGCCCTAAATTGAGCACTGTTTGTACGCTACCTTTACCAAAGGAGGGGGCGCCGACAAGTTGGGCGCGTCCGTGGTCTCGAAGGGCCCCTGCTACTAACTCGGCTGCGCTTGCACTATATTCGTTGATGAGAACTACAAGAGAGCCCTTGCTCCAGGCTCCGCCCGAATGGGCCCTGGGTGATTTGAGAATGCGCCCTCGATGTCTGGTCGAATAGATTCCCCCTTCGTTGAGAAATTCGTCTGCCATGGCTGTGGCCTCGCGTACCAATCCTCCTGGGTTGTTGCGCAGGTCAAGGATGATACCGCTCAAGTTGGGGCTCTCGTCACGCATCTGTCCCAATAGAGCCAAAAACTCGTGGTGGGTACCCGACTGAAATGCCTTGATACGAAAGTAGCCGATGTCGCCCAAGAGCAAGCGCGCCCGCACGCTGGCAACTTTGATGTTTTCACGGACAACGGTTACGTCGCGAAGCTGATGGGTCGCGGGGTTTTGCAAAGTAAGACGCAAGGGGACCCCTATTTTTCCTCGCATCATGCGTACGAGCTGCTGGGGTTTTTCTCCCAGGAGGGGGCGTCCGTCGAGGGCCACGATTTTATCGCCGGCAACAATTCCAGCTCGGTCGGCCGGGGAGCCTTCTACGGGGGCGATGACGAGGACGTCGCCATCAGTAAACTCGACCTCGACCCCTATGCCACCAAATTGACCCGAGGTATTTCCCTCGAAAATTTTTCGGTCGCTTCGATTGAGGTAGCTAGAATGGGGATCAAGACCCGCGACCATGCCGCGGAGAGCGCCATCGAGTAATTCGGTTTGGTCCGCTGGTTCAAAATACTCTTCCTCAATGAGGTGCAAGGCTTCACCCATTTGATCGAGAATTTCGTAGGGGTCGACGTTTTCTTCTTGGGCGAATGTGGGCGTGCTCCAGTTGAGGCAAAGGCATGCTGCACCCATTGGGAGGCTAATTTGCCTAGTGTGAAGTCGTCGTCGCCCAGGTCGAATCATGGGCGTACCTTACCTTACTTGTTTCGATTGAAACAACGCGGGTGCATTTTATCGACTCACAGCTATATCCGTTGACGCCGAGGCTTCTGTGTCGCTCACAGAGTAGGTGTAGTCCCGCTACATGGTGCCGGTGTCAGGGGTTGTAGGGGTAATTTTCATGCCTTTGACTGCATAGGGCGCATTGCCAGGGGGAGCATAATTCTCTACTCTTGCCTAGAGTGAACGACCGGGTACCGAATCTAGCGCGGTACCCTTTAGCGGGATCAAAACACTCGAACCAGATTTTGAACCCCATTTTTCTACCTTGAGGTGACGCGCGTGGCAGATGAGACAACACCAACCCGAACTGGCAGTGATAAGCGAAAGCAAAGCCTATATTTTCCAGAGATCATGCTGCAAGAGATCAAGGACGAGGCCGCCCGTCTCGACCGCTCTCTTTCGTGGGTTGTACAGCGAGCTTGGAAATTAGCCCGCGCAGATATCCGTAAAATTCCTAGTGTCAACGACATCGAGGACGAGACGACGGCGACTCCTTAAGAGGACGTTAGCTCTGGCGGCACGGATGGGCTCACGCACACGCAATGACAGGCGCGGCCCCAGAAGGATATGTGCTGAGGAGAGGATGCGCCAAAGAGATGGCTTTTGGGTGCGTCCTTTCGGCTTAGATGAAGTTGAACAAGACTGAGTAAGGGGGGCCATTGAGTGGACGAAGTGCCATTCAGTGGGCGAGAGACAATGAGCGACTCACAAGATGATAAGTTCGTGGGCAGCGCCTCGGTGGGGGACCAAGCGCTGAGTGCTCAGTCACCACAAGTTGTGGGTGATTTGTTGAGTTTACTCACTCATGATTTGCGCAATCCCTTGGCGGCTCTCTCTAGCAATGCAGGCTATTTAGAGATGTTCAATGAAAATTTATCCCAAGACGCTCAGGAGGCAATTGCAGATTTGCGCCTTTCTGTTGAAGCGATGGGGCGAATTGTCGAGTCATTGGAGCTTGTCTGTCATGACTTAAAAGATCAGCCGGCTCCCAGTGCAAGTTCAAGTCATGTGGGTGAGCTAATTTCGGGCATTTGGCCCCAGGTACAACGAGCTGCCGAAAGCCACGGGGTGGAGTTAGAGCTAGACATCAGCGCTGTTGCGGAATTGAGAATTCTTGCTGGAGCCGCTCCTTTTTCTCGGGCCTTGGCCGGTTTAGTGCACAATGCCCTTTCGGTGGCACCGGCACGCTCGACTGTGGTGTTGTCGGGGCACCGCGAGGGCTCGGGGTTGTGTTTTCAAGTACGGGATGAAGGTCCGGTTCTTTCGCCAAAGTTTCTACCCGCGGTTTTTTCTGCGGAGGGCCAGGTTCAGTTTAAAACCGAAATAGGAGCTCGTTACAGCCGGGGTTTGGGACTTTTTGTCGTCGCCCGCTCGGCCCATTGGGCAGGGGCAGTGTTGCGGAGCGGTCAGGGCAACCAAGGCAACCAAGGCAACCAAGGTAGCCTACTCGAGCTCGTCGTTCCGGTGTGTAAATAGATACCGCGCCCACGGCGGAGTTCTCATGGTTGGAGCATGACGATTTCTTCTGGTTTTCTAAAGAGAACTTTGCCCGTTTCGCCTGGGCACCCCCAACAGCCACTGAAGTGAATTCGTGGTCGAATGGACGGCGCGTAAGCAAGGGCAATGGGTCCCGGCTCGTTTTTCATTACAAAGGAGCCGGCCAGAGTTTTTTTATCTCCACTGATGAAATAGGTAAGGACAAAGCTCGTGTCTTTTCCCGAGCGGGCGCTCAGAACTAAAAATTGACTTCCTCGGGCGGGTTGCCACTTTACAGGACGCGTTGTGAGATGAAATCCTTTAGTCTCTCCGGGTCCGCGAGCCAATACAGTGCGGGCCGCTTCGGGTTTAAAATAGTGCACATTGCTGGCCAAATATTTCGTGCGCGGATCGCCCAAGAGTAACTTTGTGAGTTTCTTGAGAGGAAAATCGACTTCTGTGTAAGCTACGCCCAAGCTTGGTTCTTTGAAGGAGGCTGCGTTGGGCGCCCCATAACAACAGCGAAAACCGATATCTTTGACCCCTTTTGCATCATGGCGCGCCGCGCAACGCTTGACGGGAGCGCCAGAAGACTTTTGAGATCCTTTGACCACGTTTTTGCCAATTAAGGTGGAGCCTTTACCAAACTGACTCGCTGTCCATTCGGGAAGGGTGGTGAGTTGAGCCACGTCAAAGTTACTCAGGCAAAGGGGATCAGAAGGGGGGCAGGGTTTTTCTCCACCAGGGTAGATTGAGCTTTCTGGACCACGACAGGCGCGCTCCCATTCGATCTCGGTGCAAAGTCGGCCTTTCTTTTGGGCGCAGAGAACCGCCGCTTCACCTTGTGAGACGCCTGTGCGAGGGGGCTTTGTGGGGTCGCCCGGGTAAGGGTAGACGTCCATGCGAAAGGGCCCCAGCTTGATCTTTTGCAAACTGGGCTCGCGAGAAGGTGCGCGCCCAGGCTCTCCAGGAAGGCTACCAATGTCGAAGGTGCCTACGTTCATGTGAGCTACGGCATGGGGGAGGGGCTTCTGGCTTGCAGGTGAGCTAGTCTTTGCGTCTGCAGCACCTGAAGCCTCGCTCGTTTCGCTTTTTTCTTCGCAGCTCAATGTGCAAAACACTGCACTTGTCAAGAGCACGTAGGTTCTCAAGAACAGAAAAGGAAGGCTATTGTTCCACCGATAATTTCGCACCGAACCACGTTGGCGTGCATTAATTGTCAGTTCAAGTGCCCAAGAATACGGCTTAAATTACCTACAAAACGACGGGCATGCTCTTTGCGCTCCTCAAGGCACGTTTCTCCCGTGACCCTTGGGGACTCCCTGCTAGGCTCTGGATACATGCCGCAATTGACGCACCCTCTCGTGAGTCGCCTAGCCCCCCTAATGAACGGGGAGTTGGGCCCATTACATCAGCTCGTAGCCGAGTGTGTCTTACAATCACCTACCGATCGTGAGCGTTCGATACTTCGATATTTTGGAGCGGAGCTTGGCGCCGTTCAGCGCCGTATCAGATTGCGCACTGAGCCACCTACTAAAGAAGAAGTAGAGATCGCCCTCACGGCTGTGCTAGCCCTGATGCATCGTCGCAGCGACATTTCTTCGATGGTTGAAGAGTCCTCGACAATCGCTCAGTTATTGAGAATCGAAGAAGAATCACAACTTTCATGAATTCCCCCAGAAAGCCTTCGCCTGAAGGTTACCAAGTAGGCCCCGAAACCTTCGTTACTTTGCAATGCCAGGTTTTTGATGCCGAGGGCGAGCTTGCCAGTGAGCCGGAGACCTTGGCCACCGTTTTTGGTCTTGGCCAACTGCTACCCAAAGTAGAAAAAGAACTTGAGGGCCACTTCGAGGGAGAGACGATTGAAGTCGTACTGCGCACGGAGGACGCCTATGGAAAGCGAGACCCTCAAGCCGTTCTAGAGGTCGATCGTAGTGAATTTCCTGATGCAGTGGCAGCAGGAGATCGATTTGAGGTAGAAAATGAGCAGGGTGGCCTGCTGGTTGTTCATGTCTTGGAAGTCTTGGAGCAAGTCGTGGTCCTAGACACCAATCATCCCTTGGCTGACCAAGAAGTAAAATTTCAGGTAAAAATTCAGGAAGTGCGCCCTGCTTCAGAAGACGAGATGGAGGCGGCGGTCGCTCTGATGGAGGAAGATTCCGACTATCTGAAGGCAGATACACCCAATGTCAGCGTCAATAGTTTGATGAATCGACCTGCTTAAGGTGTTTTATAGGGTTTGAGGTTGCCTATGGCACCGGGCGCACGACATACTATGGTCCCGCTTCCCTAGGAGCAGATCCCTCGATCTAGCCAGGAGATTTTCCATGAATATTATCGAAGATGAATTCCAGTTTGACGTCCGTATTCAAGAGCGCCTCTTGAAAAAAGGAGTGATCAAGAAGGAAGAGTTGGAGCAACGCCTTGCCGCTCTTGAGGACAAAGAGGACGAATCAGAGCCTCTTGAGTTGGATCAGCCTGGCCTGCTCCCCTCTGAGCCCGAAGCCGAAGCTGCTCCCGAGACACTTTAGAAACCAAGAACTCTGCCCCGGCGCTCAACGATTGCGCCGGGGATCAGTTCGTTTGACAGGTTCGTGCCCATGAGAACGCTTAAGTCGGGCGTGAGCCTGCCAGCCTTTCTCCAGCGAAAAAAGAAAAGCGTTGTAAGATGTTTGAGAAATCATTTCGATACGTTGGGTTCTTTGGTCTAGCTTTTGTGTGCGCGGGCTCGCTTTCCGCATGCGATTTAGTGGAAAGAGGCTCGGAACTAGCCGGAATACGGAACTCAACTCCTTCAGGAGAGGAGTCGCCGGACGAGATATCTAAAGGGGTTGTATCGCGGTCCGATAGAGCTCGCGTTCAACAGAATCAGGGTAGAAAGTCGCCGCCTGCTCACGAAGCACCGGTGCAACCTTTGGCGCCTTTACCCGCAGGGGTTCCTCTCAGTTTTGCCGATTTGGCCTCCGCTAGCGATGCCGGCGTGGTGTTTGTTCGTACGGTACAGAGCTCCCGCCGTGGGCGACGCCGTGTGTTGGGCGAGGCGAGCGGCTCAGGTTTTGTCTTTGATCCCAATGGCAAGGTGCTGACCAACTATCACGTGGTGAAAGGTGCTCATGCTATCATGGTTGAGTTCAAGGACGGCCGTGGGCTGATGGCTGAAGTCATCGCTCAAGATCCCCTCACGGACTTGGCTATTTTGCAGGTGAAGGCAAAGAATTTGAGTGCCTTGCCCTTGGGCGACTCGGACGCCATTCGTGTGGGTGATTGGGTGATCGCTATTGGTAATCCCTATGGACTGGAGCACACGGTCTCGGCGGGAATCATTTCTGCCAAGGAGCGTACCGGCCGAGATGTCCACTTGGGCAATGAGGACGCCTATTATAGTTTTTTGCAGACGGATGCGAGCATCAACCCTGGAAATTCGGGGGGCCCCTTACTCGATCTGGCTGGGCGCGTTGTCGGAATCAATACAGCTATCAATCAAGAGGCCAATAGCATCGGATTTGCCATACCCATCAACATGATCAAGCGCCTCTTGCCGCGCCTGCTTCGTGATGGGATTATTAAAAGAGCTGCTATTGGTGTTCAGGTCGCAGATGTAAGCGCTGAGGACGTTGAGCGCTTGAAGCTTTCTGACCGTCGTGGCGCCTACATCGCTCGCGTTCTAAAAAGGGGACCAGCTGGGCGCGCGGGGCTTCAGGCAGGTGATGTTGTGGTTGATTTTGACGGCCATAACATCGACACACCTTCGGAGTTACGTTGGCAGGCCAGTCTGGCAATTGTAGGAGAAAAGGTAAATATTGCCGTGATTCGAGAGGGCGTTCGTCAGGTGCTTACCATTCGACCAGCTCCTCTTCGACTGCGGTAAGAGCAGAACCCTTCTTTTGTCGGTTGATTCCCTTGATGGGAGAGGGAACTAGTACCTCGTGCCGGAAGTCCGTGCCGGGTTTCACCAGACCCAACTGAAGTGGGGGCCTGATGAAACCCGCAATAGCCTCCCTATTTGCCCTCGGTACTACTTTTTGTCTCATGGGTACCAAAACCCGGCACGAAGTTCCGACCTTTGGTACTAGCTTTTGAAATTTAATTTTCTGGCGTACTCGATCGATCGAGATCTACGATTTTGGCTCCACCTACGTAGGGTTTGGTCTCGTAGCGAGTCACGCGGCCGACCTTGCGCACAATATCAGCCATGCGCTGAGTTTCACTCAATATCACCTCGATAGCATGGGAGAGTGATGGATCGTCTTTTACCCCACGCCGCACAAATTCGGCGTAACCCATAACACTCGTTAGGGGCTGATTTAATTCATGTGCGGCGGCTCCGGCCATCTCCGCGATCGCGTCTTGGCGCTTGCTCTCTTGCAATTGCTCTTGGGCTTCGGCCAAAGAGTGCTCCATCGCGAGCTTTTCGCGGATGTCTGTAAATATTCCCACCGTACCAATGGGCTTTCTTCCGTCCAAAACCAGGCTAGCCGAGAGATTCACAGGGACTTCGTCCTGGGACTTAGTGAGCATCTCAACTCGATAAGCCTCGAGGCGTCCTTCACCACCGTGCCCGCGGCGGCGAATGCGTCGCATGATATCGCGCGCTACTCCGGGGGCATAGAGTTCATCGACAGTCATGCGCCCCACGACCTCTTCTCGCGCATAACCAAAAAGGCGGCTCGCGGCTCGATTGTAGACCACTACATTGCCGCGCAAGTCGGCACTCACAATACCATCGACCGAGCTTTCTATTACTCGCTCCAAAAATTCTTTCGTTTTAGAAAGCTCGTGAGCCATTGCGCGCTCGGAGGTCACGTCGCGCATGGTCGCCAGCACGGCTTCGCTTTTTCCTAAAATTTCCGAAAAATTGAGGCAGGCTATTGTTTGAGACTCGGGCCCATTCAATAGAAAATCGATACCTGTAGGAAAACTGCCACGTTGAAATCCTCCAATAATATCTAAGGCTGCCCCCCGTTGTTCCGCTTTGAGCAGATCAACAAGCGAGGCACCCACCAACTCCTGAGTCGTGCGTTGTGTGAGTTGAGCTGCACCAGGGTTTGCAAAGAGAATTTGCCCAGCGTGATCCATCACAATCATCGGATCGCGCGCGCTTTCAAAGATATCAAAATACTTTGAGAGCTCTAGAAGCTTCTTTTGGTCTTTTGATTGGGCTGATGAGAGGGCGCGCGTTTCGTCGCGAAGCTGCCGCAGGGTACGTGCACTGTTGAGGGCGATGGCCGTGGCGTTGGCAACTGCCTGGGCGTGCATGATATCGTAGTCGCCAAATTCTGTTTGTGCCCGGCTCTTCAGGCAGAGAGCTGCGGTGGGGCCGTCTTCGCCGATGATAGGTACAAGAGCCATTGATGAGAATGCCAGGGAGCCCTCTGCTTGAATTACTTCGCGCAAAATAGGGCTCTCTTTTACGTCTCGAATGATGAGTGGTTGCCCCTTGTCAAAGACCTCGCGAAGCTCAGGATATTTATCGAGCGCAATCGGGTGGTTACGCAATTGTTTGTCATCGCTGGATGCAACGATGACCCCCGTGCTCATGGTCTCACGTAGGACGATGCTACCGCGATCGACATCGAGTATGTCTGCCAAGCGTGAAACGACAGAAAAGAGAATATCAAAGATATTGTCTTGGCTCGAGAGGGTTCGCGTGAGATCCATCAGGGCCGCGAGATCTTCTTCTCGACGAGCCACCTCAAAAGAGGCACCGGCAGCCTCGATTTTTGAGCGCATGGCAAGGTCCATCTTTTGAAAGTATCACGTTTTTCTCTTTGTTGGGGATGAGAAACGAAGCTTGCCAGAAAAAGTTATTGAACTAGAGTTCGCGCGCCCATGGGACGATCTCGCCTTCCCTCATTTCCTGGCATTTCCGATTTACCGGGAATTGCTGAACTCGTTGGACTCGCACGTCATATTGAACTGCGAGCTGTTTCCCGTTGGGTTGGCTTAGGCCTTGCGGTCGGTTTACTTTCGGGGCTTTCTGCCTGTGTTCTGTACGTAGGTTTTGAAGCAATTCGCCACGTTGTGGTGCATTGGCTGGCCGGAGCAACACTTTTAGAGCCCGCCGGGGAGTCTGCACTTTTTGGCGCAAGCGCCCACCACGCCAATCCGTTGCGTTGGGTCTTGGTGGTGGCCCCGGCCATCGGCTCCTTTCTGTCGGCTGCCATTGTGTTTCGCTTTTGCAAAGAAGCGGCTGGCGGCAACGAGGGCTGGCTGCGTGCTTTTCACGTGGGGCGAGGTCGCATTCGCGCGCGCGTCATAGGGACAAAGCTTTTGGCATCTGCTGTCAACTTGGGCACGGGGGCCAGTGCAGGGCGCGAGGGACCCATCGCGCACATTGGCGCTGCGATTGGTGCGGTTGTGGGCAGGCTCTTGCGCCTGAGCGATCGCGAGCGCCGTCTACTTTTGATAGCTGGGGCGGCGGGGGGCATCGGTGCTATTTTTCGCACGCCTTTGGGGGGAGCTCTCTTTGTTGTCGAGGTGCTATATAGCGATGACTTGGAGGCTGACGCCTTGGTACCGGCCTTACTTTCGTCGGTGGTTGCCTATTCGATTTTTACGAGCATTTTTGGCGAAGGCGTACTATTTGCAACCGTGAGTTCTTATACTCTCGATGCACGTGAACTCCCGCTCTTTGGCCTGATGGCAATTTGCTGCGGTATCGTCGGACTGATTTTTTTGCAGATGCACCACAAACTCATCAAGGTGAGTTCCAGTCTGCCGGGCTATCCTCCTCTTTGGGCTGGCGTGGGGGGCCTGGTGGTGGGAATTCTCTCATTGCTGCATCCGGCGGCTCTCGGCACCGGCTATGGGTGGATGCAAGAGGCTCTCGATCACGATGACTTGATTGGAGTCAGTTGGGCGGGGGTGCGCACCATGCTGCTCATCGTTGTCGTGAAGGTGGTGGCCACGAGTGTTTCCTCGGCGAGCGGCGCCGCAGGTGGCGTATTTGGTCCTTCTGTCGTGATGGGCGGCATGGTGGGCGGCGTATTTGGTATGGCCTTTCACCTTTGGTTTCCTGAGGTGGCCACCGAACCCAGTGCCTTCATGATCGTGGGCATGGCTTGCTTCGTAGGAGGTGTGACTAGCTCGCCTATCTCAACCTTGATCATGGCGAGTGAAATGACAGGGAGCTACGAGCTACTCGTGCCGACCATGTTGGCGAATGTGATCACCTTCACACTGATTCGCAAACAGCGATTGTACGAGGCGCAGGTACCCACTCGTAGAGATTCTGCAGCTCATGGGGGAGAATATGTTTTGGATATTCTTCAAGACCTCAAGGTTGAAGACGTTTTCGCGCCCAGCGATGTTTCTATTATTTCGCGATCCCTGCCGCTTTCTCAATTATTGCGTCAAGCTACCGAGACTGAACAAGTTATTTTTCCGGTCGCTGGGGACGATGGTTTGCCCGAAGGTTTGGTCACTCTCGATACCATCAAAGCCTATCTTTACGACGAAGACCTCGTTTTGCTCGCTATTGCAGCCGATTGCGAATCACCCTTTGTGAGTGTGGGGGTAAAAGACTCACTTGCATTGGCGCTTGAAAAGATGGCGATGGCTCATTATCAGCAATTGCCCGTAGTGTGCGCTCAGGACGAAAACAAAATTCTTGGCTTAATCACCTACGATGACCTCCTGCAGTCTTATAGCCGAGAACTTACTTCGCGTAGGCGTGGGGGCGAAAGTTTACCCGACGACAGCGCGCGCTAAGCTTTGTTTATTTCCGGGGAGCGACTTGCGGTCGTTTGGTTACTTTCGTCATTCGCTCGGGGCGAATCTGTTTCTTTAGGGGGGGACCTAGAGCGGCGACTGGTTTACCCGTTGTCGCGACAAGTAGGATATCTAGAGCGGCGATGAGTGGGCGCAATTGAAGCTAGTACCTCGTGCCGGAAGTCCGTGCCGGGTTTCACCAGACCCAACTGAAGTGGGGGCCTGATGAAACCCGCAATAGCCTCCCTATTTGCCCTCGGTACTACTTTTTGTCTCATGGGTACCAAAACCCGGCACGAAGTTCCGACCTTTGGTACTAGTGCGGCATTTTGGACCAGCTCTACAATCTGTAGGTGAGCGAAAATGCCGAGTATTTCCTTCAAACCGAGAGCCGCTCTTGTACCTCGTGCCTTCAGGACGTGCCGGGTTTCACCGTCTCCAACCTTGGTCCTAGGTCGAGGGCAGGGGCTTCTGATGTGGACGCTGGCAAGGAGACTTCGCCATACTCGGTCGAAGGAAGTGGCGCTTCGAGGGCGTTGTCGGGGTTTTCGTTGGGGGACGGCGGCTCGCTCTTGCTCTCGAGCTCATTTTTGAGCGGGGACATGCTTTTTTTGGCCAATGGAAAGCCGATGGCAAAAAGGAGAATACTGACAAATACAGCAGTAAAGACCATGACCGGAAAAGACTCACGGTCCACTCCGGGCACCCCGCGTGCAATGGGCAAGGTTGCCAAAACGCCAGCGGCCATGCCTCTAGGCATGGAGACATGTACTAATTTGCGCTCACCTTGAGATATACTTGAACCAATGAGAGCAATGTTGACGGCAGGGATGCGCAACACCAATAAACTGACGCCTAAAATAATTCCTAGAAGTACGGCCCCCCAAGGGGGTCCTAACATTGCGCCAATAAATACGAAGAAGAATGACTTGATGATGAATGCCATCTGCGCATGAAAGCCACGTACTCCGATTCCCAGTTCGACCTCTTCTTTTAGGCCAACTGCACTGCCAATTAGTTTGGCGTTGCCCAAAATGATTGCGACCGCTAAAATTCCGAAAGCGGCGCTGCCACCCGCTTTGTCAATGATAACATAAAGAACCAAGAGGGCCGCGAGCGTAAATGGGTAGGCGTGCTGGGCGTCCTTGAGGGCACGCAAAAAGAGCAACCAAATGAGGCCGGCGGCCACCCCAATGCCTGCGCCAATGCCAAAGGACTGCAAAAGAACAAAGACCGGGCTAGAGCCCTCGGCTGAGCCCATCATGATATCGATTACCGCGGCTGTGCCCACGACGCACAAGGCATCGGTCACCGCTGACTCAAGGTTGACCAAGTTAGCAATTTTTGAGTCCACCTTGGCCGCTGCCATTGCGGGCATGATGATGATGGAGCTTGAGCCGGCAAGTATGGTGGCTATCAGAACCCCATGCATCCATCCCCATTGAGCTGGGAGAAAGCGAGCAAAGCCAAACCACTCGTGTAAGCGCTCACTAAAAAGTGCAAAGATACCCATAATGAGCGCGATGCCCACCAAGGACCCCAAAAATGTACAAGCGGCCAAAACGCTGGAGCGAGAGGCTGATTGACGCAGTTCATTTAATTTGAGCGCGCTGCCCCCGTCGAATAATACGACAACCAATGTAAGGGCTGCAAAGTAGGGGGCTATCGAACTGAGGAAGGGACGGGTAATCAAACCCATCATGGGCCCCAAAATAATTCCGGCCAAAATCAACCAGATCACATCAGGAATATTGGTACGCTGAAAAATAAGCTCGCCAACTGAGCCGATCAAAAAAATGCCGGCAATTGCCAAAAGAAAGAGCGCAACGGGATCATGCATCACTGAGCCTTATAGCAGGGCATAGCTCGGGGAAGCGACTGCTGCACGGGTTCTTGAGGGCAAGCTGCAGGGAGGGCACCTCTTACGTGCTTGCAAGGAAGGGGACTGAGTTGCCAAGCGAGTAGGGGAGTGTTGGAGTCACCCTAGCCATGGTGCCTGAAACGAACTCACTTGATAAAAAAGAAAAGCTTTCAGAGAGGTCCAAGAAGAAGAGGCTGAGCCCTCTCTGGTGGGTTCCTTGGGTAGGAGCTGGTGCCCTGGGTACAATTGGCCTGAGCCTTTGTGAGTATCTACTCATTAGGCTGGATATTGCCGGTTTTGAGGATTCTGTAGGCGGTATTTTTCATGCACTTTCGCTGTTTACGTCGGTGTTTTTAATCAGCTCATTGCCTTTGATGCTAGCGGGGGTGCTTTTTGAAAAATGGGTTGGTTTGAATAGAAAGTTCGATACCGCTTGGTTTACAGCGGTGATTCTGGGGTCTCTTTTTATCCTCGTGGGGCTCAGTCGCGCCGAGCAACTTCTCGAAGGAGCCCCGCCCGAGTTTCCTGACGCAATTCACGGTTTAGCAATTGTCTTGCGCGCGGGCGTAGTGATCCTCGGTGTTTTTGCGATGAAGTTTCTGTGGTTTCCGGCGTTGAGGCGGCTTTTTATCAGCTACCCCCTCCTTGCAAGTCCAGTTGTTGTCCTGGGGGGAGCTTCGTCTATGGGGGCAATCGCCGGGCTGCTCATCATTCATGCTCTCTTGGCGCCGGTCTATTTAGTACAAGAAGCCGGAGCTGTTGCGTTGCTGACCTTGATTTGCGCCTTGGTGGCCGGCCGTATCGTCTTATCTTTCTTCTCCCGAAGGGTGAGCGTTGTTTTGGTTGTCTTGGGGAGTGCCGCTGTACTTTTTTCGTCCATGATTCCCTCACCGACGGCAAGCTTTTTACTCTTTTCCCATGGCTCGTCGACGGGACCTCTTGCGGTTTTTCTTCGCAAACTGGTCGACTTCGATGGCGATGGGGCGGCGCCTTCTTGGCTTGGAGGGACCGATTGCGCTGAGTTCGATACAACACGCGGGCCGATGCGCCGGGAGGTATTGGGCGACGGAGTCGATCAAGATTGTCGAGGGGGGGACGCGCCCCTGTCAGAGAAGACACGCCCCAAAGGAACCATTGAGGCACCACTATGGGCGAATTGTCAGAAAGAGGCCGGCACCCTGTCATTTCTTCTTTTGAGTATCGACGCCCTACGTTTTGATGCCCTCAACCCAGTGCTCATGCCTGGTTTGAGCGAACTCTCTAAGGCTTCGACCGTGTTTGAGCGGGCCTATGTTGCCAGCCCCCTTACCTTTGCAAGCATAGGGACCATCTTTTCGGGTCGGCCGCTTTCTGACTTGGGCATGGCCAACCCTGTGGCAGAAAATACCTTCGTTCTTGACAGGAATGGTCCCGAAGAATTCTCTCGCGCTGGTTATCGCACGGGCGCATTCGAGTATTTTGGAGTAGATGCCCGCTTGCTCGCTGGATTCAAAGTCATCAACCCTGGCGAGTTTGATATCAATCCCTTGGGTATAAAGTACCAGTTGGGGGCCGCCACCATGAGCAACCAGCTCATCCAGTTCATCGACCGGGATGCGGGGCGGTTTTTTGTATGGGCTCATTTCCCCGACGCCCACGCCCCCTATCTAACTCCTTATATTTTAAAGAGGCTGAAGCTGCCTCCCTATCAGGCTTCCCTCAATTATATTGATCGGCAGATCACCCGAGTTCTTCGGCACTTGGAGGAGAAACAGAAATTGGAGAATACCGTTGTGGTGATCACGGCCGACCATGGTGAGGAATTGCGCCAACATGGCCACGAGGGGCATGGCCCCCAACTTTATGAAGAGTCCGTGCACGTGCCCTTGCTCGTGAGGGTGCCAGGATGCGCCCCCGCACTGGTCCACGGGCCCACCTCT
This sequence comes from uncultured Polyangiaceae bacterium, assembly GCA_964459035.1. Classification (GTDB taxonomy): domain Bacteria; phylum Myxococcota_A; class Polyangia; order Polyangiales; family Polyangiaceae; genus NIC37A-2. The sequence continues at coordinate 57,593 of CAYWLO010000003.1, forward strand.
TTGATTGGTTTATTAGGCAGCCTGGCCGACTTAGGAGGGCTCTCCAAGAAAATTCGTGGTCCGCGCCTGGACGATTCGAAGGATTTAAATTTCGTTGTCACCGAAGAAGCCCCCACAACGGGAGTGAGTTTCAAACGAGCGGTGGTGACCAAGAGGTTCAAGCTAGTGGTGGACGTTCAAAACGGCGGAAAAGCTCTTTTCGATCTAGAGACCGATCCGGGCGAATTGGAAAACATTTATACCAAGTCGCCTCAAGAGGCCCAACGTCTAGAACACCTGTATCAGGGCTGGTTAGATAGAATTCGCGAGAGTTGACCCGTAATTTTGCGGGTGCTCTTCTTAGTGGCCCCCCTTCGCTTCTCAAGCTATACGTCGGACCTCCGCGGGGCTATCGACCCGCTCGCAGCCTATGGTTTGGTCATTAAGCAAGGACGACGACGGATTAGAATCGGTCGCCGCACCCTCCTCTTCACGTAGTCCGGCTCTTTCTGCAGCTTTGCAGGCTCCTGCCGTCCCTGTTTTTCCTAGAGAAGTTTTGGGGGAGCAGGCTCCCTCTATTCGAAAGACTCTACCGGGTGGCTCGACTGCCCCGCAGCGACCTATCTCAGCCCCGCGCCCTGCTCTCAAGGGGCAAGTTCCCCTGCATCGCAGACAATCTAGCGGCGCCCCTGCTGGTTTTGCTCGGGCCTCGGTAGTGGTTGATCCTACCTCGCAAATTCCGGAGGCAACGGACTCTCACCAAGATCTGCGTCGAGATCTACGCAGAGATCCGGTCGCACGTACGCAGATCTTAGAGGGTCGCAAGCTCGACACCTTACGGGCCGAAGTCAAGCGACGTCGGCGTGTTTACCAATTGCGCAAGTTGGGGGTGCTTTCTCTTTGGTGCCTCGGCGGAGCAGCCGCCATTGGGGCAGGGGCGTATGCCTCGGGCATGGTGTATTCGGGCTCCCCCGTGCTCGATGAAGCAGAAGGCGCGCCGAGCGAGGCGGGTTCCAAGACTGCGGGGGACAACCAGAGGACTCAAAAGACTGAAAGAGGCTCTCGGGCGCCTGCGGAAGTAACTGGTCAGGCTGTCCCAGTGAAGGGAGAGCCTGAGAAGACTACTCGCTCTCCATCTCCCCGCGCACAAGCCGCTAGGCCGCCGCAAGCCGCTAGGCCGCCGCAAACCTCAGAGGGCAGTCAGCACGCCCAACCCACTTCAAAAGCTGCTTCACGCGGTATTCCAGCAAAAAACAATAAGAAGATGCAGGACAACCCCTTGCACTCGGACAATCTTTTGGAATTTGAGGGCGAGAGCGACGAGGTGTTTACTTTGGACGACCTTCCCTTCGAGTGAGGCTTGATGAGTCGTCCTGAGGCGCGCGTTTAGTCACTTGTACAGCAAATAGGTGACGCAAATTGTCACTTACGGATGCACTTTTACCCACATAAGAGCCCCTTTTGACTACAGGAGGGGTTCTTGTCGTTTTACTGATTTACGTGTGTTTATGGGTAATTTGTTTGAAGACTCTCGTGTTGGCTTCAATTGGCACGTTCGGTGCATTGTCTCTTTACGTTGGACCACGGGCGTATGCCCTGCATAGCGGCCCAGTGCACCTATTATTCACCCCCTAAGGACAAATCTTCTCATGGCTCAATTCAAAAAACTTACCAAACGCGGCTTCACTCTCATCGAGCTCATGATCGTCGTGGTCATCATTGGTATTCTCGCTTCACTAGCTATCTACGGCGTGTCAAAATACGTAGCCAACTCCAAGAGTGCTGAAGCACGCATGATGTTGGGACATATGTCCAAAGATGCCCTTTCTGTATATGAGGGGGAGGTTCAGGCTGCGGCCAATATTGTTCTTGGTGGTCAGTCTGCGGCGAGCAATCGGGTGATCTGTGCGAATGAGAACCGATTTATTCCGGCGGCCGTATCAGCTATTCAGTCCAGAAAATACCAGCCAACCGCTGCAGACTGGAAACCAGTTGCTCTCGCCACGGACTTTCTAGGATTCAAGTGCCTTGGTACTGAGGTTCTTACCCCGATTTACTACAGATATTCTTATGGAGCGTCGACCCTAACTACCGCGAATGCTGCGTCTCCGGCAGTCAATGGAGATACTTTCACTCTGCAAGCTCAGGGTGACCTCGACGGCGATGGTAACCTTTCAACGTTTAGAATGGGAGGCACCGTACAGTTAGACGCTGCAACAAACGATCTTATTCTCACTTTGGATCCCGCCGTTTTTGAGAATAACGCCGAAGAGTAAAGCGCACCTCGTAGAGAGGAAAAGCTCCTCTCCACTGGTCGCATTCAAACGCCCCCAGACATTTGTCTCGGGGCGTTTTTCAATTTGCTCCCAGTACATCTAAACTCTCGTTCATGAACGCGAACGCTCAACTGCCCCTCATTGTCACTTACGCAAACGAGCACTTTGAAAGCACACTCACTGAATTGTGCAACTATCTAAAAGTACCAGCCATCAGTTGTGAGCCCGGGCACGCACCCGACGTAGAGAAATTGGCGCTGATGATAAGTGGGCGTTTGCAGACTTTGGGTTTTTCCTCACAATTGCGCTCTTTGCCCGACGCGTTGCCGCTTGTGGCAGCCCAACGCTTGAGCAAAAATGAGCATGCGCCCACCCTCTTAATCTACGGACATTTAGATTTACAGCCTGTAAAAGGAGAAACCTGGGACTCTGATCCTCATCAACCCGTGCGCCGTGATTCCCCCGACGGGGAGCGGCTATATGCGCGGGGTGCGGCAGACGATATGGGCGGTTGGGTCTCGCACTTGGCAGCCATGGTGGCTTGGCTAGAGATAGAGGGCGATTTGCCGGTGCACGTCAAATTGATCATCGAGGGCGAAGAGGAAATTGGCTCACCCAACTTAGAGCGCTACATGGACGTATTTTCTGACGATTTTACCGCCGATGTGATGGTGCTCACGGATTGCGAAAACCCAGCCATCGACGTTCCGGGTTTGACGACTTCATTGCGGGGTCTCTACGAGGTGGACATCGAATGTAGCGCCTTGAAGAGTGACGTGCATTCGGGACTTTGGGGCAATATGGCGCCTGATGTAAGTACGGCTCTTGTACATTTATTGGCGCGCCTCACCGACGAAAACGGTCGTCCTCAATTTGCTCGTCAGGCAGTGAGTGATCAATTCAAAAAAAGCGCGGCTCAAGTTCCACTCGACGCCGAAGTGGTGCGCCAAGGAGCCCATCTAGTCGAGGGAGTCGACCCTTTGCCAGAGCAAGGGCGTACCCCGGCCGAATGGTTGTGGCGTCAACCCGCTCTCACCGTACTTTCAACCAGCCTACCGCGCCCTGACAATCACAAAAATGCCCTGCGCGCTGAGGCCCGCGCGAGTCTTTCCATTCGTATTCCTCCAGGCGCGACCAAAACCCAGCTTCGAAGCGAGCTGGAACAAATTCTACTACAAAATGCTCCCTCTGGAGTTCTAGTTTCCCTCAGGGACCAACCTGGTGGGGCCGAGTCTTGGCTTTACGAGCCCCAAGGGGAGGCATTTGCCGCCGCTGATCGAGCCTACGAAAAATCATGGGGTCGGCCTCTGGTGCAAATTGGCATTGGCGGTTCCATTCCGTTTGTGGCACTTTTTGGGCGCAAGTACGCGCACTTACCCTTGATTCTCAATGGCGTGATGGATCCACTGACGGGAGCTCACGGTCCCAACGAATCACTCCATTTGGGGGTATTTAGGAAGGTAATTGTTGCCAATATTTACCTTTATGACGAGTTGAGTCGCCTTAAATTCTGAATTGACGGTGCCTCGGGAAGATAAAACACCCCCCGGTTCATCGGAGCCCTCGGCAATTTACTACGGAGTATCCCCCATTCTCTCTCGTGATGGAGTTGACCGGGGCCAGGGGCGGGGGTAGTTAGCGCCTCCCAGACAGGGCTTTTGGGCTCTGTCTCCCTCGACGCTGGTGTCGGGCGAGTTTTAGGCGAGCATGGTGCACGCCAACAGAATTCTCGCAACGCTGTCAGCCAATCAGGCGAAAGAAATTAGAATGAACACAAATCCGGGCCTTATCGGTCGCAAAGTAGGCATGACCCAACTCATCGAAGCTGATGGGACTGTTATTCCTTGCACCGTGGTACGCGCTGACTCCATCATCGTTGGCAAGCGCACTCAGGCAAAAGACGGCTACACTGCTCTCATCGTGGGTCTTGGTGAGCGCAAAGAAAAGCACACCAACAAGGCACAAGCTGGCATGTACAAGGCTGCTGGCGTAAGCCCCAAGCGTGAGCTTGTTGAGTTACGTTGTTCGACCGAGGCTGCCGACGCGATTGAAGTAGGAGCTGAGCTCAAGGTCGAAGATACCTTCGCCATTGGTCAGTTCGTTGACGTACAGTCTACCTCTAAGGGCAAAGGTTTTGCCGGCGTCATGAAGCGTTATAACTTTGCTGGTGCACCGGGCAGTCACGGTACTCACGAGTACTTCCGTCATGGTGGTTCTATCGGCATGAACATGACCCCCGGTCGTGTTTTTAAGGGCAAAAAGATGCCCGGGCAGATGGGCAACAAAACCGTAAGTGTTTTGAGCCAAAAGGTTGTTAAAATCGTTGGTGAGGACAATCTCGTTCTCGTCAAAGGTGGCATTCCCGGTGGCAAAAATGCTCTGGTTGTCATTCGTGGCGCTGTAAAGAAGAAGAACGCCGGCAAGCCCGCCTGAGCAGTTACTTCTCCCTATCCCGTTTAAGGTAATAGCCAGATGATCGACGCGCCCGGAGCAGCCATCACGCTGCCTTCGTGGCGCGTTGAACGCATTTTATCAGACGAGAACGGTTTTCTTGTTGTGGACAAACCCGTGGGCATGCCTGTGCACGGCGGGAACGAAAACTTAGCTCATAGTGTAGTTGAACGCCTCGGTATTTGGCTCTTGGGTCAGTCTCGCGACAAGTACTTAGCCGTGCATCAGCGTCTCGACCAAGAGACCAGTGGTTTGCTTTTCTTTGTGACGGACAAAGAGAAAAATACAGCCGTAGCGCGTGCGATGGAAAGCCACGCAATTGCGCGCACCTATCTTGCCGTGGTGGGCTCACCTCGGGGTGCCGAGCCCGATGGAACTGCTCTGTCTCTCCTAAAAGACGAGGGGCGCATCGAATTATGGCTCAGCCATATCTCCGGAAAATCTACTGTGTCCGCCCATGCCCCCGCTCGTGGCCGCTCCAAAGCAAAAAAAGGTAAAAATCGAACGCCTGCGCCTGCGGTGAACAAATCGTTAGCGTCTAAGCGAGCCATCACTCACTACAAAGTTTTGCGTCGCAGCGGTGATAGAGCATTGGTTGAGCTGCGTTTAGAAACGGGGCGCACCCATCAAATACGCGCCACGCTCGCTCATCTGGGTTTACCCATTGTGGGCGACTCGCTCTACGGGGGGCAGTCCGCCTATCGTTTGATGTTACACGCCCATCGGCTCAGCGGCGGCCCCTTACAAGCAAATTTTGTATTGGAAGCACCGGAGGTGTTCGAGAGTGCTCTTTTAAACACCATCTGCTTTCCTGAAGCGTTTGAGTCTGCCTTGAGTGATGCAGCGTGTTTGCGGGCACCTCTTTTAACCCAAACAAGCGTGTTTCGCCTGGTCAACGGTGCCGGCGACGGTTTACCCAACCTCACGGTCGACGCCTATGGGCGCTTTGCCACTCTCAACTTATACGATACCGAGTTGGTTGAGCGCCAAAAAGAATTGGCCGAGGCGGTACTGCAATTGGGCTTCTCTGGCGTTTACGTCAAAAAGCGTATTCGCGCCGATTTACGCAAAGAAGACCCGCAAGATTTAGCTCCTGAAGGACCCACAGCCGGACAAAGTGCTCCGGAAACCTATTGCGTGGACGAATTGGGGCTCCAGGCAAATATCAAGTTGGCAGACGGGCTTTCCACTGGGCTCTTTGTTGATATGCGAGACAATCGGTTTCGCGCGCGATCGTGGGCCAAGGCAGGCTCAATGCTCAATCTCTTTTGCTATTCGGCGTCCTTTAGTGTTTCAGCCGCTTTGTCAGGGGCAAAAACTACAAGCGTAGATCTTTCTTCAAAGGCTTTAGAGCGCGGCCGTGAGAACTTTGTGTCCAATGGTCTTGACCCTGCTGAGCATCGCTTTTTTAAAGAAGACGCCATGAAATTCTTAGCGCGTTCGGTACGACGCGGGGACAAGTACAATTTTATTGTGCTGGATCCTCCTAGTTTTGCCACGGTGGGCAAGGGCGTCTTTAGTGTTAAGAACGGCTACGGCCAGGCAGCAGCCGATTGTTTACGACTTCTGGCAAAGGGGGGACGTCTCCTTTGTGTGACCAATCATACCAAGACCAGTCTGCACGCTCTGCGGAAATTATTGGAGACCTCAGGGGAGAAAGCGGGGCGCAAATTGCGCTACGTAAAATCGCTAGCTCCCGGTCTTGATTGTCCGGCTCACCCCCAAGGCCCCTGGCCAAGCAAAAGTGTTCTCGTCGAAGTCGATTGAGCCACAAGTTTTAATCTCCCTTCTTGATGGGACCCTTCTTTAGAGATCACCATGGCTAGAAATCGCAATAATCCTTACGCGGGCGTCGACGCGCGCACTATTGAGGCAAAGAAAAAGGGTTACCCAGCGCGCAGCATCTTCAAGCTGGAAGAGATCCAAAGAAAGACTCAGCTGCTTCAACACGGCATGAGTGTGGTCGATTTGGGAGCCGCTCCTGGGTCGTGGTCAATCTACGCAAGTCAAAAGGTGGGCCCTTCGGGGCACGTGTTGGCTATCGATCTCAAGGAAATTTCCCAGGGTTTTTCACCCAATGTGGAGGTTGTCGTAGGAGACGCTTTTGACGTGACAGGGGAGACTCTTGCTCCCTCGGCTCCTTTTGATGTGATTCTTAGCGATATGGCTCCCAAGACAAGCGGTATCAAGTTTCGCGATCAAGTGATGAGTTTTGAGCTCTTTGAGCGAGCTCTAGAGGTAGCTCAAACTTTTGGTCGTCCCGATACCGCAAGTTTCGTGTGTAAGATTTTTATGGGTCCTGAATTCAATGAGGCGATTGCTTTGATGAAAAAAACCTTTAGAAAGAGCCGAGTCGTACGTCCCGATGGCGTGCGTCCCAACAGTAAAGAGGTATTTTTAGTAGGTTTGGGTCTGCGCGAGGGTGGGTATCGTCCGCCTGCTACCGAATAAATCTCTCATTTACGTCTTTTCGGACGCACAAGCGGTCAGAAACTTTCCCGTAGGGGGCTGGGCGATCTATCGCTACAAGGTCGATGATTTTGCGTCAGTTGCTCACAGGGATCAGTGGAGGATCCGCGCTGGCGCTTCTCGCTCTATTTCTCACTACCCCTCGGGCCGTGATTGAGAAAGAAGCGCCTGCTTGGCTGCGCGGAGTGCTGCCGGCAAGTGACTCTGTCCAAGACCATGAACTGGTGGTGCCCCATGAGTCCCTCAAGCGTAAAGAGACGGAGGCGGGCAATTCAATCCCTACAGAACAAGAAGTTGTCGTTCCAGAAACAGGGGACTTGGGACAAAAAAACTTAGAGCCTCAGCGGGTCTTGGTGGCTAGCTTGGGACCGAGTGGCGGCGTCGGTCTAGCGGAGACATTTACAGAAGCGGAGTTTGAAGAGCCCGAGACATCGCTCCTGGTACCCCAGGCGGATGAACTTGATCCTAATTCGTTCTTGGGGGCATTGAGTAAGCAGACCATCATTCGCAATCGTCCTCATCCCCAAGGCACGATCATTGGTTTTGCTCGCACTGGAGCTCTTTTGCGGCGCGCCCAGATCCCCACTGGCCACGAGGGCTGCAAAGGGGGGTGGTATCGAGTCGAGCCGGATGGTTATATCTGTGTGGGAAAGGCGGCTACCCTAGATACGGAGCACGCCATCCTGCGTATTGCTTCTCTGCAGCCCGATCGCTCTTTGGCAATGCCATATCCTTATGGGACGAGTCGCTATCCAACTCCTCCCCTTTACACTCGATTGCCCTCAAAGAAGCAGCAGCAAATTGCGGAGCAAGATCTGCGTGGACATCTGCGCAAAAATTTTGGGGCGCTGTGGAAAGACTCAGCGGATACTCCTCCCCCCGCTTTACTCGAAAGAGGTGAGCGTATTCCTCGTCCCTACGGATACCCACGCTTAGAGCGCGAGTTCATGACGGGTCGAGCCTTAGGCAGTAGCGCCTTTGCCTTTATCGATCTTTTTGAGTCAGATGGACGCAAGTGGGGGTTAACAACCGATCTTTCTTTGTTGCCTTTAGATAGGCTGATCCCTGTCAAGGCAAGTCAGTTCTCGGGCGTTCCGTTAGAAGGCGAAGAGGATCTCCCCTTAGTCTTTGTGCGCTCCCGTCGGCAGTTCTTGTACCAAGGCACACCAGGCGAAGGCGCGATGAGTCCCTCTCGGGCCATCAAATTTCGTGAGGCTTTTCATCTCACTGGTCGCGAAGAAAAGGTGGGAGGGTCCCGTTTTTACGAAACACGAGATGGCTCGTTTATTAAAGAACATAGGCAGTTGGTACACGTTGCTCGTCGCGAATCGATGCCCAAGTGGGCAAAGAAGGACCGATCGTGGATAGATGTTTCTATTCTCAATCAAACCTTGGTGGCTTATCGGGGCACGGTACCTGTGTTTTCAACGCTGGTCTCGACGGGTAGAGATGGTTTGGGTGATCCGGAAACAACTCACTCAACCGTGCAGGGTGTGTTTCTAATTCATACGAAACACGTGACTTCTACCATGAGCGGAGACTCGGCCGATGATGAATTTGATCTGCGTGATGTGCCCTACGTGCAGTATTTTCATGGTGGCTTCGCATTTCATGCGGCATTTTGGCACGATGGTTTTGGGCAGCCGCGCAGTCATGGCTGTGTAAATTTATCCCCGCGGGACGCGCGCTATCTCTTTTCTATCACCAACCCTCCAGTGCCTCTGCTTTGGCATAGCGCCCTCGACCTGAAGGGTACCCTAGTTTACGTGCATCCTTGACGAAAAATACCAGGCGTGCCCTTCAATAGGGATTGTTTTCGATAATTTCTGGGCGAATGGGCGTGACGGCTGGAGGTCTCTTCTTTTTGGCTTGGGGAGGGGGAGTGGGTCGAGTGGTTTTTTTGACCGTCGTCTTCTTTGTTTGAACGAGAGCAGTTGAAGGAATTTCTTCTTCCACATTGATCTCATCGAGCGTTTTCTCAGGAGTCGCTCTTTCTATCTCTTTTGTCTCAGTGCCCTTGAATTCTACCTTTTCTTGAACAAGATCTGAGTGTGCCTTCTTTGGTGGAGCAGGCGCTTCAAGGGCGTTGATGGGGACTTTTTTCGCAGTTTCTCCATGTAAAAGGTCGTTTTTGGGAAGTTCTTGACTCATATGGTTCGCCCAGAGCGCGAGGGCCACGGCCAAGGTAATTCCGGCTAGTATAGTAGCGACTGAAGTGCCAGAAAGTGGTGGTGGCGCTGCTGCTCGTAGCTGAGTTGTGGAGCCCGTGCGTGAAACCGGCTCCCTGTGGAACTCATCGTTTGCATGTGGGCCTGGAGAAAGTTTTAGATCAAGGGGAGCTGGTGCATGGAGCGCCGAAGGTCTTTTGGTGGAAGCCTCAGGAGCGAGGCTTTGTGTGAGAGCTGCAATGCGATCGGCGAGTCCTCCTAGGTTGGGGCGTGCAAAAGGAGAGAGCGCGCGGGCAAGGGCGGCTACTGAACGATAGCGATGGTCGGGATCCTTCTCCAAACAACGCAATATAATTGTCTCTATTTCTGGAGAAACCTCGGGGGCAATCTCCCGCACTCGCTGGGGATCGTCCGCCGCAATTGCGGCTATCAGTCCGCCGGTAGTTTCGGCTTCAAAAGGGCGGGCGCCAGTGAGCAGTCGGTGCAAGACCACTCCAAGGGACCAAATATCGGTACGAGTATCTATCTCCCGTGAGCCCCGCAACTGTTCAGGTGAAGCGTATACGGGGGTACCCAGAATCATCTGAGTTTCGGTGAGTTCTTTTTGCGGAGAAGCTTGAGCGCTCTTTAAAGTTGCTTTGGAGATCCCAAAGTCCAAGACTTTTACGATGGGTTGCCCACGTTTTCTTCTTGCAAGAAAAAGATTGGCCGGTTTCAAGTCGCGGTGAATAATTCCTTGAGTATGTGCTTCGGCCACAGCATCACATGCTTCCAATATCCATGAGACAGCCTCTTCTTGCTCAATTCGTCCTCGCTTGCTCAGAACGCTTGCTAGGTCCTCCCCCTCAAGGAACTCCATGATCATGTAGGAGGTGTCATGGTCCACCCCCACATCAATTACCTGTGCGACGTGCTCACTTTCGAGCGCTGCTGATGCGCGAGCCTCACGTTGAAATCTCTCGGCGGCATTGAGATCGACCGAGAGTGACTCGTGAAGAACCTTAATGGCCACTCGATGACCGAGATCCATATGGCGTGCGGCTAAAACTGCGCCCATGCCACCTCGTCCCAAGAGACGCTCGACGCAATATTTTCCTGCAAAGACCGTCCCGACGGGAAAGTCCTCAAGAATAGCGAGACTATTGGGGGCCTCATGACTCATTGTGCGCCGGCCCTCCTCTCCCTGACCACCCGCAGCGCACCGACCCTAAAGAAGCGCGCCAATTGGGCGATAATAATAGAGGGAGGCCCCTTTTCCTCTCGACTTTCAAGCCATTCAATCTTGTTCATGCTTTTTAACACACCACCACCGGCTGAGAACGGCACTTGGGTGCAAGAACACAAGGTCACACAAGCCAAGTGCATCCAAATGAGACAAAGAACTAAAAGTCGTTACGCTACTTCTCTTTTTGTGATGTTGATGACGTTTTTTGTGAATAGCTTTTTCGGTTGTTCGTTGATTGTAAAAGAAAAGGTACAATGCGAAATAGATGGTGATTGTCACGCCCGGGGCGAGGGATTTGAAGGCACTCATTGCGAAGCGGGATTGTGTGTAGGCGCTCACTTTGATTGCCTAGGTGGAGAGGCGGAACTTACAGGGCCAGTACTGGTTCCCAAAAACTACAGATTTGTTGGTTTAGGAAGGGAGACGGCTCCTGAGGGGCTACTCGTCAAGGTCTGTGCGGCTCTGGATTTGGCGTGCTCCGATCCTTTGCAGACGCTAGAGCCTGATAGCGGCGGTCGGATCACGATTACGATGGCGCGCGGATTCAAGGGGTCCTTCGACATCCTTTCCGACGAAACAATGCCCACTCAGCTAATTTTCTTGAGCCCGGTTCAAGAGGGTTCTTTCACTCGTGGAGAAGACCAACTTTTGGGTCCTGTCGACGACGCCCTTTTACCGCTGTTCACGGAGGCCCAGGCGAATGCCCTGGCGCTCAGCTTGGGAGATTCAGTTGATATTGATATTGAAAAGACACAATTGTTTGGAGATGTTTACGATTGTGAGGGGACGAGAGCCGAGGGGATTATCGTGCAATTGAAAGAGGATCAGGCGCAAGCCACCACGCTCTATATTGAAGGAGGGGCTCCCCAACAGGGACTCACAGAGACCACTGAAGCCGGCGCCTTTGTTGTGGTGAACATGAGGGCCGGTTTGGTGACAATCGATCTGCTTCATGACCATACTCAGAGTCTCATTGCTGAGGCAACGGTGCCTTTGCTTGCTGGACACGTCGCCTTTATGGACGTATCGCCAGCGCTCTAAGGGACTAGAAATTTCACACTCCTCAATCGATTACCCGGAGCTTTTTTGCTTGCTCATAGAGTTCGTTCATTCTGGGAATATTTGCTCGTGTCGTGCTCAGCCCCCTCTTTGAAATCTAAGCGTGAGAGTTTGGCTTCAGTGATCTCATGGTGGGCAGGGTCTTGTCGGGGTAGCTTAACTTCTACATAAGTATTGAGAGGAGTGAGCTGGTTGGAATTTCCTCTCGTGCCTTGCTCTTGTAGTTTTCGTAGTGCAGTTTTCGAGGTGACCTCCAAAGAATAACAGCACGTCAACAGGATCCTAGAGAAAGTTTTTCATCTGCACGTTAAAGAAAAACTAGCAGGCTCCACCTCAGTCCTCGCCCCCGCACTTCTTAAATCATTGACGCGACATCTTTCCTGATACAGGGGGGGGCGCCGGGGTGATGGTGTTTTTTTAATCAACTTCAGTCAAAACCTCGTCCTACGGCGTAGCCGGTAGCGTATCACCTACGTTTTGTCCCGTGACAGCGTGAAAGGCTAGTCCGCGAAGCACATCTTTGGTGACACCTTTCATCATTGGCTTCATGAGTATTTTCCCCATCAAGCATCCGAGTGGACCAAATTTAACTACATACTCCATACCAAAAGTAGCGTCGCAACTCTGATCGTCCACGCGCTTCACACTCATATGTGCAACGAGGCTTTTGAGCGGCATCGAATACTCACTCAGCTCAATGCGCAGATTTTCTCCTTCTTGGTATTCAATAATTTCTTCAAGCACTGTCGACTTGTCGTAAAAAGTACAGAGTCGTTTGGTGCCCAGTCCCTCGCGTGACTCGCCCACCAGGGGCGAACTCTTCACTTTTGATGAAAACCTCTCGATGCTACTGAAATCGCGAAGAATTCCCCACACGTGCTCCTTCGTTGCATGCACCCTATAAGTTGTCTCTACGTGATGTGCCATCTTCTCAGTCCTTTCTTGTTGGCTCGTGAGTGCTAGAGAGCACCCGCAAGAGCGATGTTGATTGATGAGAAGCCTTTGTCGCGGTCGGGTATTAGTGCAGTGTAGGAGTCAGAGGAAAATACCGATTCGATCTTTGCCCTATCGGGAAAATCCATGATGAGGGCCATGCCAAAGGACGCCTTGCCTGTGAGGGAACATTGTACCTTGAGGCGCTTTACGAGAGTTCCGCCTGCACCTACCAGCAGGGGCATGACGCCTTTGAGATAGGCTTGCATTTCTCCCGAATACTCAGGGTTGGGCATGGCGGTGACAACGAGGGTAGTGGCTTCAGACATGATTTATGTTTCCTAGGGTGAGGTTTTTTTAGAGTTAAACCTAAACGAGCGTTTAGGTTTAACATGTGCTGATAGTTTTGCCAAGCGATCGTTTAGTTTTGGTGCTAGATGAAGAACACAGATGGGAAGACGCAAGAGTTACGATAGAGAGTTAGTCGTTCAGCAGGCGATGGAATTGTTTTGGCAGCATGGTTTCCAAGGCACATCGTCTCGTATGCTCTCTGCTGAAATAGGCATCAATCCCTTCAGCCTTTCGTCGGAATTCGGAAGCAAACAGGGGTTGTTCGAGGCGGCGTTGGCTCAATATTTGGAGAATGTCACGGACATCTTCGCCCGCCTGAGTAGCCCCGACGCATGCCTTCAAGACATTCGGGCACTTTTCGGCACTTACGCGTCCTTCGCAAGGACGCCCGCAGGAAAGCGGGGCTGCTTTCTTACCAATGTAGCAATTGAGTCCTGTCCGCCGGACATCAGTCAGCCGGCCGTTGATAGTTATTTGGCAATTATTTCCTCTGGTTTTGACAATTGTCTTCGCCTAGCGAAAGCGCAAGGCGCGCTGCGACAAGACGTTGTTGTACTGGACGAGGCTCGCTTCTTCGTTGCAACTGTGCTCGGTTTTTTCGTACTGATGCGTTCGAATACTCAGCCTGCATTGCTCAAAGGCGCAATCAACGCAGCCAATCGTCATCTCGACTCACTCTTGCGCGCCTGAGAATTAAGTATCTTTAGGCGCGCAACCAAGAAAGAAAGCGTACTCGCTGAATTAGCCATGAAAGAGCCATACTGACGCAAAAAACAAGGAGGGCCTCTACAAGAGAAAAGGGAAGACTCTCATAACCAAGCCAGTTTTTTGAAGGGGCGCGAAAGAACTCAATGACTAACATATGAGAGAGAAATGCCAGGTAGGTGTAGCGACCGAGGGGCGCTATTTTTTTAACTAACTGGCTTTCGTTGAAGGCGAGGGAGAACATGAGCAGAGAGATGCCTGCGATATTTGCCATGAATCGCCCCCCCGTATCAGAGAACTCACGAATAAACTCGATTTTTATAGCATAAAGCGCTTGAACTAGAACAAAGCTACCCAAGGCCAGAGTGCCGAGGATGACGCGTTGCTCTTTCAACCACCTAACCGACCGCTGGTCCATTCGATAGAAGTAGACCGAGCCGAATAGCGCCGTGATGAAGAGGGGTACCTCGACTATCCAACGATCGAGTCGATGCAAATGCCAGCTCCACAACCAGGGACGATCCAGCTGAAAAAAGAGTCGACGATAGCAATAGTAGTAAAGAAGGGCCGAGAGGATGCTGCCGCCCCACAAGATTTGATTTCGTGAGAATCTCTTGAGATAGGGCACGAACCAGACCGCAAAGAGGCCCCAAACAAAAGCAAAGGGCAAAAACCACAGATGTACAGCTGTACCGGCTACTGGCCCCCACCATTGGGTTAGCCCTGCCCAAGTGTAGTCTAGGCGATAGCCTCGCTCGCAGTAGTAGGCACCATAAACAGCTGACCAGATGAAAAACGGCCACAGAAGGCGCTGGGTGCGCCGGCGTAAATCAGCGGAGAATTTTTGTTCGGGGGCTCGCACAACCGCACGCACCGCGAAAAGAGCGGCCACGATCACATAATAGGAGGTCCCAAACCTTCCGAGGGAAGTCCACGCGAAGTTTTGCCCGTGGCTCTCGGCCACGTGGACCCAAACGATAGCAAAGGTAGCTAGGACGCGGGCGGCATCGATGGAGACCAATCGCGCAGGGGAGGAATTAGGCGGCAAACTTAGATCTCGCTCCTCGGGACTATTGTCTTTTTTCTCGAGGGAACGAAAGCACATGAATTGAGAGTCAATTGCGCGAGCGTCTAGAGGACGCCCTCAAGACAACGTTAGGACAATTCGTGAGCAATAGCGCGCAATTGGCCATTATTACCCCTTGCGCAATAGTGTAGTGCGATAAAATTGCGGGCAAAGCAGAAAATTATCCATAAGTTGATGATCATGACAGCGAAAGAAGCAGTTTTGGTCGATGGACCGACGTGGCAAAAACAAATTCTGAAAAGTGGAGAGTTTGCGCGGCGCCCCTCTTCGTTTAGAAATGAAGTGAGTGCTGATGAAGGCGCAGAGTATCTTGCAGAGCCTGCGCGCTATCATCTTTATGTTTCTTACGCGTGTCCTTGGGCCCATAGAACTTTGATTGTGCGCGGGCTCAAGGGTTTACAGCGGGTAGTAAGTTATGATGTTACCGACTACTTGATGCCACCTCGCGGTTGGACGTTTGGTGCCCAAAGTGAGGGCGTTACTGCCGATAGCGTCAACGGAAAATCGAGCCTCAGGGAGATCTACGCCATGGCAGACCCAGACTATCGGGGGGCTATTACGGTGCCCACTCTCTGGGATAAAAAAACTTTGAGCATTGCAAACAATGAGTCTTCGGAGATCATTCGTTTTTTTAACTCGGAGTTCAACGCATATGCAGAACACCCCGAGGTAGATCTCTACCCAGAAAAGCTTCGTACGGAGATAGATTCTATTGGTGAATGGGTCTATCGAGATATCAACAATGGGGTATATCGCGCTGGTTTTGCAAGAAGTCAGTCCGCCTACAACCAAGCTCTTACTGCACTTTTCTCTGCTCTTGATCGCGCTGAACGTTTGTTAGCAGAAAGAAGGTATATCGCGGGGGAGCGTCTCACCGAAGCAGACATTCGTCTTTGGACCACATTGATTCGCTTTGATCCGGTCTATGTCACACACTTTAAGTGCAACTTACGGCGCCTTGTCGATTATCCACATCTTTGGGCGTACACGCGCGAATTGTACGCCCATCCAGTTTTTCGTGAGACTACAAATTTCTTGCACATTAAGAACCACTACTTTCAATCTCACGAGTCGGTGAATCCATCGAGAATTGTGCCTCAGGGGCCCCTCATCGACTACGATGAACCGCACGGGCGCGATCATTTGAGGTCCTCGTGGTTCCCCGCTCATTGATAGTCGCCTATCGCAATCTGCCTAAAACCTCAGCGTACGCGCTGCTTTTACTCTTATTGAACCGTGCGGGCGCCCGTATTTTACTCGTCTCGTTCAAGTTAACGAGGGCGCAAGGGAGGCCACGCGTTTTCTCTTTTCATAAGTAGATAGTTCGATAGTCGAACGAGATATCACTAATAATTAGAAAACTCACAAAATATGCATTCGGTGTCGGCCCAATTGTCGTTAGGGTGGGCGCCATGGCTGCACACTCCAAGTCGCCCTCTTCTCTCAAGCCTGTTAAGAAAGGAGAGCACGCGGCGTCCAAGAAGACTCAAGGAGCCAAGCCTAGTCCACCGCGCGCAAAAGCAGCGAGCGCAAAAGCGGTCCCACCTCGTCCGCCGTCGATGAAACCATTGCCACCCCAGGGCGGGGGACTGGGGGCGTCAAAAGCTCGACTGAAACCAACACCTCCTCCTCCGCAAGCGTCTTCATTGCCGAATCCACCGGCTCGGACCGCCCCGACTATACCTCCCCCGCCCAAACCTCCAGGGGCTCCCCGCAAAAGTAATGGGATGAGCCTGCCTGCACCAACGGGCAAAAGTGCATCGATAGCGCCACCACCAGGGAGACTTGTGAATCCCTCCGTTCAGCCTCCCCTAGCGAAGACACCCCCGCCACCACCCGCTCTGGTCGAAAAGAGAGAACGTGGCACGCAAGCGATGGCCCCTCAAGCACCCGCCCCTCGGCCGGTTGCTCCTCAAGAGAAACATGCCCAGGCGGCAGTTCCCCACGTCGAGGTAGCTGATCTTCAGGTTGCGGTTGCAAAACAAGCCACGCGAGGGGGACCGGTAAGGAGCGAAGTCAACTCGACCCTCGTTGGAATGCCTGTGGTTTCGGCTGCGTATTGTCTTGCTTCAAAAGCATATAGCCGAGTGGTCGCGGACAGCCGCGTTGTTGCCCCTGGGCTGGACGACCGCAAGAACGCAGCTCAAGAAATGAGAGCACTCTGTGAGCATGCTCTCAGCGAAACTACAGAGAAATCTAGAAAATCTCGTCTCCTGCACGAAATTGCTCGCCTTGAGGAGGTCGTATTTGTTGACCATACGCGCGCACTCGAGAGCTTTCAGAAGGCACATGTCTTAGACCCTTCTTTTGAGCCGGCCCTTGAAGGTTTGATTCGTCTGCGTTCTGCCTTGGGTCAATGGGAAGGGACCTTGTCTCTCTTGGACGAGCAAGTGGCGCTGACGGCTACGGCAGTGGACAAGGCTGCATTGCTCTTCTCCAAAGCCACCATCTTGGAAGAACACTTGAATCGTCTTTCGGACGCGCGCATGGACTACGAGCGCGCTCTGACACTTGCGCCTAACGATGGCGCTATTTTACAGGCCGTCGCCCGGTGTGCCCGGCGAGATCAAGACTGGAAAAGCCTCGACGCATCTCTTACAATTCAAGCCAAAGAAACTGACGATGATGTAGCTTTGGGGGCTGTTCGTTGGGCTGAGCGAGCTCGAATTGCGGAGCAATTTAGAAAGAAATCAAACGAAGCCGCTGAGCTTTACGAAAAGTCGTTTGATGTCGATCCCTTAGCGAGCGCTGCCATTTACGCCCTCGAGCGTATTTTTATCATTGCCAAGCGGCCCCGCGACCAAGTGGCACTCCTCGAAAAACGTGCCGAATTGGTCGATGAACCAGCCGTGCGCGCCGCAGCGCTCGCTCATGCTGGCGCTATTTTAGCTAACAGTCTACGGGAGCCCGCCGAGGCCGCTCAATTTTACGAGCGCGCTTGGGAAGCCGCACCCGACAATCTTTCTTTTTTACGAGAGTTAGAGGAACTTTACCGAAAACTAGGGCTTTTCGACGGAGTGGTTCAGGTCTTACGACGTCTCGAAGAACGGGGGGCCACCCCCGAGGAACGCGCCGCCCTCTGCGTGAGAATCGCTGATGTGCTTTCGCGTCGTCTGGGGCAAAAACGGGACGCTTTGGTTTATTGGGAACGTGCCCGAGAGCTGACTCCTACGTTAACCAGTTGTATCCAACCGCTTTGCGCCCACTACGAAGCCTCTGAGGCGTGGACTGAGCTTCTACATGTATTAGTTCAAGAAGAAGGCGCAAGCCAAGACGCTCAGCGGCGCGCAGAGTTACATTGTCGCATTGCTCGCATTCACGAAAAGCAGTTGGGCTCTTCCGATGAAGCGATTGAGCACTACAGAAAAGCGTTGGGTCTAGTCCCTTTGGCAGAGGGTGCCTTTCGTGAACTCAGTCGATTGCTGGAGAAGGCAAGGCGTTATGAAGAAGTGGTCGACCTGCATTTTCGGGGCTCCGAAACCGCGAGCGATACTGCCATCTCTCTGGTTCATCTTTTTAAGGTGGGTCAGGTTCTTGAGGGCCTTTTGGGACAACCGGAGCGTGCAATACCAGTTTATCGAGACATTTTAACACGGCAGCCAGGACATCTGGGGGCGCTATTTTCTTTGCAACGTGCGGCCCAAGACGCGGCCGACTATGCTGTTCTCGTCGATGCTCTTCTCGAAGAGGCTGGCACCTATCAGAAACCTACTTTAAAGGTTCCACTTTTGCATCGGGCAGCTCAAGTTTGCCTCGAGTCTTTGGGACAAGAAAAACGTGCACTGGAGCTCCTCAACAATAGTCTGACTATCGACCAGAAATACGCTCCCAGCCTAGAAACACTAGCCGCATTGCACAATACGGCGGGGCGCTACCCTGAGTTGCTGAAGGTCCTCAATCAACAACTCTTAGTTCTTAAAGAACCAGTGTTGGTTTCACAACAATTGTTTCGCATGGGACGTTTATGCGAAGAGCACCTTGCTCAAGACGACAAAGCACTCACCTATTTTAAGAAGGCGTTTGACGCTGACTCTCAGGGCGAAGACCTTGCTCAGGCTATCGAACGATGCCTTGAGCGCATGAATTCATTCGAAGAACTCGCCGAGTTTTTGCAAGAAAAGCTAAAAAGCGTCGAGCCTGGACGCGTTGGTGCAGACTTAGCCTATCGCTTGGGGGTTCTCTTTGAGTTGCATCTAGGGAAATTGCAAAATGCGCTCATTTATTATGAACGTGCCCTCGAAGAGTTGCCCGATCATCGCCAAGCTCTTGATGGAAAAGTTCGAGTTCTGGAAATTCGCTCTGAAAGTAGGAAGACCGTTGCAGCTTTGGGGCAGCGTGCCGAACGCTGCACAGATCCTTTGGTACAAATGTGGGCAAGGCTTCGTCAGGCCGAAATTTTAGAGAATACCTGCAAGGACTTGGCTGTACCAATCAGTGCCTACGAAGAATTGGTAAAGATCTATCCATCGCATCCTTTTGCATTGGTTGCTCTTCAGCGTTTGCATCAGTCTGAAGGAAATGCCGACCAGCTAGCTTTAGTGCTTCAGCAGCAAGTGGCGGCGTTCCGTTCTAAGGACAATCAGGTCAGCGCGTTGCGCCATCTGCTGGCCTTAGAAGAAGGGAACCTGTCGGCCAAAATCTCAAAGAGCGACGCTTCGGCGCCCGCAACCGATGAGGAGGGGCAACCACAGGCACCAGTACCTGCCCAAGACAACACAGCAACCTTGGTCGGAATTGCAAAGATGATTTTCGAGCGGGTTCCGCATGATAGAGCCGCGTTGCGTTCTGCGGAGCTTGCCGCTCTGGAGACAAATAATGGAGAATTGCTGGCCAGTGTCGACGTTCGATTTGCCCAATTGAGCGAGCAACCCGAATTAGCCGCCGCTCACGCTGCGCGCTTGGGAGAGTTTTTGGAGCCGCGCAACCCCGTGCAGGCGTTGGCTCAACATCGGCCCGCTCTCAAGTGGGACTCCGAGAATATTGCGGCGGCACGAGGCATCGCCCGAATTTCTGAGGTTGTCGATGATCCTGCCCTTCTCTTAGAAGGTGCTGCTCTGGAGGCAGCGGTGGTGCACAATCCCGAGAAGTCTGCAAAATTGTATACGCGTGCAGCCGAGTTATTGGCTCAGGGGGGAGAGTCCGAGGAGGCGGCTTCTTGTTTGAAGAAAGCGCTCCTCGTTTTTCCTGACTCAATCGTGGCCGCTCAAACCCTCCATGGTCTTCTTTCAACTCGTTCCGAGTTTGATGAGCTCTCTGCTGTACTTTCGACGGCTGCTCAATCCTGTTCGTCGCCTGAAGCAATGGCAGAACACTGGATAGCGGTTGCAAAGATATTTGCAGATGAGCGTGACGACTTGCCCGCAGCCATTGCCGCCCTCAAGCGTGTCGAAAAATCTGGCATCAAGAATTTACCTGTCGCGTTGGAGCTTTCTGAACTTTATATTCGTGATCGACAATGGGCTCTTGCTGTTGAACAATTGTCAAAGGCGCTCATTCTCGATCCGGGTAATCAGGTGCTTCTTGCCCTAAGAATGCGCCTTGCCGAGATCTATCACGAGCACCTCGACAAGCTGAGCGATGCAGCGCGTGAGTTGCGAGCCGTATTACGTATCGACCCTGAGCATATTGCCGCTTTGCGTCGACTATTGGCCATTCAAATGACCATGAAGTCTCCAGGTGCCTTAGAGACCTCTCAAAGTCTCGCCGATGTTTCTCAGGGAAGGGAACGGGCGGAAGCCTTGGTTGCTTCAGGTAAGTTGCTCGCTCGGGCTGGAAAAATTGGCGATGCAGTGCATCCATTTGCCTCAGCTATTGCCTTGGTCGGCCTAGAACCCGACGACGCCTCTCAGGGAATTTGCGCCATCTTGGACAAGCAGAGCGGCGAAGCGGCTACTTGGTCCGGCTATGCAACCGCTCTGTCGGCGTTTTGCTCGGCAAGCACCCCAGGAGAACACCAGGCGCGTGTCTACGTAGAGTGGGGGCGCGTGCTAGGAAAAAAACAGAACAAGACAGCCGAGGCAATTGGGGCTTTGCAGGCAGGGTTGAGAAAAAATCGAGATGCGGCGCAACTGCGTATCGATCTCATCACCTATCTCATGAAAAAATCCCAGTACGGGGAGGCATTGCCCGAAATTTCAACTCTCTTAGAAACCGCACCGTTGCGAGGAGATTCCTGGGCCGATTTAGTGACCGTTTATGAGAAGATGGGCAAAAATGCTGAATCATCAATTGCTCTGGGCCCCCTAGTTCATGTGGGCCAGGCGAGTGAACTGCAAAAATCTATGTGGGCGGGGCGCGCTGCTCAGCCTGCTCTCGTGAGTGAAGGCGCATTCGACGCAGAGGCACTCTCTCAAACTCTTTCTCCCCAGGCGTCCCCCGAAGCAATTGCGCTTTTGGCACATTTGGCGGGGCCGTTGTCAAAGGTGTATCCCCCCCAATTGAAGAATTTGGGGGCTTCAGGGCGAAAGAAAATTTCGGCCAAAGGGCTTCATCCTTGCAGACCTGTTCTTGATCGACTCTGTCTGAGTTTTTCTAGCCCTCCAATCGATCTATATCCCTCGGAAACCGTCGAGGAAATTCACGTGGTCATGACAGATCCTGTGGGGTTGGTGATTCCTTCTAGTTTGGGAGATCTCTCGGATGTGGAGCAGGTCTGCTACCTTGGACGTTTCGTCGCGAATATCGCCCGAGGCACCCACGCTGTTGATGCACTCACCGAAGAGCAGCTGCGTTTGGCAATGGCAGCCGCCTTGCGCATGGTGGACGCACCAGGGGACGACTCAACAATTGAAAGCGCGGATCTAACTAAGATTACGAAGAAGTTGATCAAAGCGATGCCCTGGCTTTCAAAAGGTCGCATCGAAGAAGCAGCCCGTCATTATGGAGGGGCTCCTTTGCAAGATGTTGGAGAGCTGCGAGAACAACTGCGAGCGTCCGCTTTTCGAGCCGCTCTTATTTTGGCCGATGATATTTCGCCTCTCTTTGACCTCTCCAAGGGGGGCTCTCGCTTAGTGGGCGAGCCAGATTCGAGAATAGAGTCTCTTCAAGCTGACTTATTGCCCTATTGGGCCAGCGTGGGGGCGATGTCTCTGCGCCGACAATTAGGAATGATCTAATTCTACCGGAGGTCCCTCAGCCCAGAATGCTCGGGCCCTGTTCTGTCAGCGAACGCCGAGCACGAGGCCGCGTTCCGACAGATTGGCGAGAAGCGTTGCGCACCCATTGAGAACCTCCGGAGAGAGAGCTTGTCCCAGCTTGGAGCAGGCTTTTTCGATGGCATCTCCCAGGTGGGCCCCTTGCTTCAGGTGGTGCAAGAGGGAGCTCGCTAGGGGGGAGAGATCCATATAACGAATGTCATTCTGTGGATCGCGGTAGGCGAGCAAGTAGGTAGGGCGCATTGGTGGCACGCTCTTGTCGTCCACCGCCTCAGGCAATTGATGCACCGCATAGGAGAATTCCAAAAGTTCACTGGCCTCGGTGAATTGAAGCCCAAGCTCAAGTGCTAATTCGTGCTCTTGATTTTCGAGACCAATTTGGTCAGGGGCGTCACTGCTTACAGGCTTTTTGTGTGGGGTCATTGTAAGCTGGGCCGCGACTGAAATACGCGCAGCCTCCAACTGAGCGAGCTCTCCAATGTAACGAGGCACGTTGGCCGAAACGTGGGCTTTGTAATAATCTAGAAAAATAGGTGTAATATCTCGCAAAAAGCGTGATTTAAATGCTTGGCTATCTAAGAAATCTTCAAAAATGGTCTCAAATGTCGAACCTAAACGAGCGATAGCGCGCGGCATGGCAAGCTCGAGTACTTGCATCAAGGTCGCTCGCACCAACTGCCGATAGATGAGTAGGCGCGAGCTTGGTTGCTGCACCAAGTACTTTTGTTGAGCCGGACTGAGGCGTGCCTTGGTACAAATGAGCTCAATGAACTCACCATCGTTGCCTGCTTTTTTGCTGAGTACCAGCAGCGCATAAAAAGTTTCTATGGCTCGCTCCTTGTCAAAAGGAAGTTGAGCCAATTGCTCTTGCCACGTGCCCTCGCACTCTTTGTTTAAGCTGCTTTTACTCACCACAAATCGCTCATTTTCTGGATCTGATGGTCTGGTCGTAGATGTCTTGTAGCTGATGCACTTCGAGGAGAAGTTCATGCAGATCGGGGATATTGTTGTCCCTCTCAAGAACCACCGGGACCGCACCAACCAACTGAAGGGTCTCTTTAAAGAGAGTCTTTACTGAGTTTGCAATGGCGCTACCATGGGTGTCGAGGAGCATGCCCGCTGCCGGGTGAGGGGGGGTGAGTTGCGAATGACCTGCCATATGCAGTTGAACTACTTGCTCGTGGGGCAAGGACTGTATGAATTGCAGAGGATCGTAATGATGATTCATGCCATTCACAAATACGTTGTTTACATCCAAAAGAAGCCCCGCGCCGCTGAGATGGAGCACTTCGCATAGGAAGTCACACTCGCTCATTTCTGGCTGAACAGGCTGGGCGTAAAATGAGATATTTTCTATGCAAAAGGGGAGGGCGAGCTCATCCTCAATACTCTTAATTCTATTGGCTACTCTACGGGCACAGCGTTTCGTGAGGGGCAGGGGGAGTAGATCGTGGAGCACTAAAGGGCCAGCAGTGCTCAAACAAAGATGATCTGAGTGCCAGGGTGTGCTCATGCGCTTCGTTTCTGATGCAAGGGCTTGCATATAAGAAGGGGCAGGAGAGTCGACCGCCCCGACGCTCATAGTGAGTCCGTGGGTGACAAAATCGTAGTGGTCGCTGAGTTTTTCAAGGGCCTCGGGGAAGAACCCTCCTCTACCCATGTAGTTTTCTGGGGAAACCTCCCAAAAAACTACGTCGGTGGCGCAGCTCTCTAGAACCTCCTCCAGAAAATCCCAGCGAAGCCCTAAACCAACGCCGCAGAGCTGAGCTCCTCGCTCTTTGGCTTCTATATAACTCTTGGTCACAAGTTTCTCATGGTGCCTGAGCTCCCTGTGCGGGCCCTTGGTAAAACTACGCGAGGACTTAAGGTGTAGTTTCTGGCGTTACTTTTTTCTGTCCGGCGGGAAGAGCAGCGGCGTCCTCTTGTCCGGCGGGAAGAGCAGCGGCGTCCTCTTGTCCGGCGGGAAGAGCAGCGGCGTCCTCTTGCTTGCTTGGGGAGTCTTGCACCACCTGGTTTTCTGGGGAGTTGATGCTTGCCTGTTCTACTTCAATCAGGGGAGTGTCCTCGGGGAGATCCTCGTAGACGGGAGTCGATTCTGGATAGGTCGCGTAGCCGGCGGAGCAGGCCCCAGCTAGCAAACTGAGGAAAACAAGAGGGGCCGCGACGAGGGCTGAAGTAATGCGAAGCATGTTCAGAGCTTATCCTCATTTGTTGATAGATGGCTACGCAGGCCGAAGTTACAGGCGCTTTTAGACCGGAAGCGTTGGTGAAACATCGAGAGAGAGTCGAAATTCCTTCAGTGCTCGGGGCGCGTGAGGTTGAACTGAAGACTACCTTCTACCTTGACGACGCGTCCGATTGTGTCGCCGAATAAAGAGAGTTCTTGAGTGAGTAGCCGTCCGGCGCCGTCTCGAGGACTAATTTCGTATTCTGAGAGCGGAACGGATAAATTGCCCTTGAGGGCTACCTTGATTCCCGTGGGGAGCGTGCTTTCCTCGTCGTATTGAAAGGTGAGGGCGAGGGGAACTTCGCGGTGTACCGAGAGCGAACGCAGAGCGAGATCACCTACCGCCCGCGCGTAAATAAGCCGCGAATAGCCCGGTTTACCGTCGCTTCTTTTGCGTTTAGCGCCCTTGTGGGCGGCATTTTTTGACAATTTAGTCGCAGAACGGATCTTGAAGAGGACAAACTGCTTTTCTGCTTTGGCGGCCTCTGTGTTTTTTTCACCGAGTTCGAGCCAATGCAGTGCTTGGGTTGTCCAGCTGGATGCATCGACCAGAGCCGGCTTTTTTTCGGAGAGTCGGGTGCGCTTTCGTTTGTGTGGGGACGACTCCTGCATTTGGAGTTGGGCTAGATCGAGTTTTATCAGTCCTTGGACTAATTCGAGGTGCTTCAAGTCGAGCGATATTTTGCCGCTGATGCCCGAGAGCACCCCCTGAGGCGAGTTTTTTCTGGTGGGCAGCGAGAATCTTAAATTTTGTTTGTCTGCGAGCGTAAAAATCGCACGTGGCGCCTTTTGGGGTTGGGAGTCTGTGCCTGGGTTCTTCTTCCATGGTTCTGTGCGTGCAGGGGTCTCTTCTGGGGCTTTCTCACAGGCGCAGACTGCTACCACCGAGAAAAAGATGAAGGCGCGCACAATGAGATGCTCTGAGGAGCGAGAGAAAATTGTTGGTGAAGTCAAAGAGAAGCGCATAGGGGCAAGAGGCGGAAAGAGCTGGTCAGCTCGGCGTTTGAGAATATAGTCCGCTCCGTGGCATCTACCCCAGAGTACAGCGCAGAATTTCGATGTTTTAAGGGCTGTAAAGGCAGCTGGCCTGTAACCCAGGCTATTTATTCCTGCCCGTCGTGCGGCGGACTTCTTGAAGTCCACCACGATATGGACGCTCTGAAGAAGAGAAGCGGACCGGGCTGGACGAAACTTTTTGACGAACGGTACCGTCTCAATCAATGGCCCTATGGGTCGGGTGTTTGGGGAAAACGCGAGTGGGTCATGCCTTCGGTGACCGACGACGAGGTCGTCTCCATGTACGAAGGAGGCACCAACCTTTTTTGGGCAGAGCGTTACGGTCGCGAGCAAGGAGTGAACGACTTATGGGTGAAGCTTTGCGGCAATAGCCATAGTGGTTCTTTTAAAGACCTCGGCATGACCGTGCTTGTCTCTGTCGTTAAAAAAGCCCTGGCCGCTGGCACAAAGATCAAAGCAGTAGCGTGCGCTTCAACCGGCGATACGTCTGCCGCTTTGGCTGCCTATGGTGCTGCCGCTGGCTTGCCCGTTGTGGTGCTTTTACCCCGCGGCAAAATTTCTACCGCTCAATTGGTCCAGCCCCTCGCCAATGGCGCAATGGTCTTGGGACTCGACACCGATTTTGATGGTTGCATGAAAATCGTCAAGCGTTTGGCCGAAGAGGGGCATGTTTATCTTGCCAACTCGATGAACCCCCTGCGCTTGGAGGGGCAAAAAACTGTAGGTATCGAGATTGTGCAGCAATTTGGCTGGCAGGTACCCGATTGGATTGTGTTGCCCTCGGGTAACTTGGGCAATGCCTCGGCACTTTATGCCGGCTTTCGTATGATGAAAGACTTGGGCGTTATCGATCGATATCCTCGACTCGCGGTTGCCCAAGCTGAAAACGCTAACCCCATGTATCGCGCCTTCAAGGCAGGTAAAACAGAGGTGGAGTCTGTTGTGGCGAAACCAACACAGGCAACAGCCATTCAAATTGGCGCGCCGGTATCGGCACCCCGCGCAATGGTTGCCCTCAAGGCAATGAACGGAATTGTCGAGCAAGCCAGCGAGCAAGAACTCTCCGATGCCGCTGCGCGAGCGGACGCCACCGGGATGTACACTTGCCCCCACACGGCCGTGGGCTTGGCTGTGCTGGAGAAATTGCGCGCCAACAACACCATCAAGTCGTCCGACAAGGTTGTGTGTGTTTCGACTGCAAATGGGCTAAAATTCACCGGCTTTAAGGTAAAATACCACGAAGGAAAAATTGACGGCGTCAATAGCAGTTTACAGAACGAAGCTGTCATTGTCCCCGCCGAATACGGTAAAGTAGTGGACGCTTTGAGTAAGCGTTTCTCCTAATTATCGTTCGTAAAGAACTTCGCTGAGGAGCCCTGCAAGGGGCTAGCTGAGAATTAGGTATTGAGTCGGATCATCTGAGATTCGGCTCTTTTTAGTTTTTACCTCGATCGGGAGCCTCTTATCTATACATTTTTGTATAGTAGCTTGGTAAATTGCTCAAATAATATACACCCGCGTATGCAAGCAAGCTCAATGAGGCTCACCAAGCTCGTAGGTAGGTGGTGCTATGTGGTGAATGAATTCTCCCCCAGAGTGGGAAAGCGCCTGGGCTCCACGAGGCGACACCCAAAAAAAGGTTCTACATCTCTACGATGCAGAACCTTTGTACTGTTTTTGTGCGCTGAACTTCTGATTAGAATGTGAGGCGCGCGGCGGCTCCGCCACCATGACGATTGCCGTAGGGGGCCACCATGAGACGGGTTTTCTTTACTTTGGCGAGGGCCGCTTCTGCGGCGGCGTCGTCATGGGCTGTGAGGAGAACGTAACCTGTAACACCGAGGGTGATGGCTATGCCAAAGCTCATGTCAGCGATGAGTGCGTTGCGCTCAGCGGCGTCCGCATTTTCTGTAGTTGGATCGTCGTTGAAGTCGCTTTTGGCATTGAGGGCCAAAATACCAAAAATCGTCCCCGAGATGAGTCCCGCTCCCGCGAGACCGAGGGTGACAGCCGCAGGAACAATGCTGGGCTCCTTGACTGCTACAGCGGTAGTCGCCGCAACGGGAGCTGCAACTGGAGGAGCCACTTCGACTTGGACCAAGGTAACTTCTTGCTCGCTTTGGGCTCCACCGATGGCATTGAAATCGAGCAATTGGCTCTCGTGGCCCTCGAGGGCAACAGCGATTTTATGAGCTCCCTCGGGCAGAGAGAGTGTGAGAGGGGTGACACCAGCGATTGCTTTACCGTCAACCGTTATGGTCGCTCCTGCCGGAACGCTGATCACTTTGAGGGCGGCCGGGAGTAGTTTGGTGAGCTCTTTAAGACGCGTTTGTGCTTTGTCTAGCTCAGGGGCACCCGCGTGATTTGCCCCAGGATTTGAGAGAAATTTAGAGTAGGCGTCTACTGTCTCCTGGAGATGCTCCCCTTGAGCGTCTGCCTTGTCGAGGGATGCGGCTATCCAGTACTCGGCGTGTGGCGAGGGGAGAATTTTGTGAGCTTTCTTAAATTCGTTGGCTGCACCCGCAAAGTCGCTGGACTCGAAGGCTGTCTTGCCGGCTTCGAAGGCGGTGCCAGCACTGGCAATTTGCTCGGGAGTGGGCGCGGTAGGAGTTTCGGCTTCAGGGGTAGTTGTTTTTTTGTCCTCTGCAGCTGGGCTCGTCTGAGTCTCGGGAGTTGTGGCACTGGCAGCGGCAGTTGTACTGGCAGCGGCAGTTGTACTGGCAGCGGCAGTTGTACTGGCAGCCGGCGGGGCTGCTTTTTTAGTCGTCTTTGCCTGAGGTGCTGGGGGCGTAGACGCTGCTGCTTCTGCAGAAAATGCTGCTGGAGCAAGTGTGGTCAACACCAGGGAGACTGAAAGGAGAGCTCCCCGGAGGGCCACGCGAGGTAAACGAGAGCGGGGAGAGAATGGCAGGGGACGACTGAGTATAAACTTATGCATGTTCGATACGGCTCCGAGAAACCTGTTTTCTTTGGGCGAGCGCCCAATAGCGGTAGGATAAACCGGCAATGTCTCGCGCGACAATAGCTTGTTGATGATTGCGCCAATATGATAGGTTTTTGTCCCTAATTTCTCCATTTATCTTCTATGGACTTGTCTCAAAAAGAGGACCACCAGAGTTCTCAACGCCCCCGTGCCCTCTCGGCCTCTGCCTCTGGCCCCGATTCGGGGCCCATTTTGCCCTCTTCTTCTGTCGAAGAAGAGATTGAGCGTTTTGCGGGGCAGCAGGCTCCTTTGGGGGCCTTTGCCGCACAAATACGCAGTGCCACAGCGCAGAGCGCCAAGGCGTCCTCGGCGGGGCGCTTGGCGCGTGTCTTAGCTCAGCGAAAGATTGAATTACGCGAAGCAATTGGTTTAGCTGAAAAGTCATTGAAACTAGACAGTGATCCCGATTTGGCGCGCGATCTCTCCCAATGGTGGGTGGGAGTTGGTGACTGTATTCGAGGAGCCGCTCTGCTGAAGTTGTGCCTGGTAGATTTACCAGAGGACGAGCAGGGGGAGGTTCTTCTGACAATCGCCCACCTTTACGCTCGTGCTGGGCAATCACATCACGCGGTGCAGGCCCTGCGCGATGTGATGAAACGAGGAGACAGAGACGCGCGCCCCTATGAGATGCATGGGTCTTTTGGTTTTTGGTCCGATTTGGCGCCCGTCGAATGCTCTCTTTCTTATCTGCAGGCCGCTAAAATTCGAAAAAGCGCAGGAGAAGAGGCTGCTGCTTTTGAGAATCTATTGCGCGCTTTTGAGGTGGCCCCCACATTTTCTGAGGCGGCTCAAGCCCTAGCTATCTCTTTGAGAGAAAAGGAGCGCGGGGGGGCTGCTGATGAGATTTTACGAGAATACTTGCGAAGAGGTAGTGACGCGCAACGAGCAGCTCATCATCAACGAGCATTTTTGATTGCGTTAGCCGATACGGAGTATTCAAAAAGCTGGGAGTCGGCCTTGGAGGCCGAGTTGGAAATAGATTTAGACCCCCTTCGCTTGAGCGCTGTTTTGGCCGAGGAAGAGTGCAGCGAACCAGATGATTTCGAGTCTTTTTTGGTGCATTTGGCGCGTAAATCTAGCCTGGGAGATGAAGATTCGTTTACAATTGTTCTTCTTGCGCTGGTAGACGGGCATATCTTTGATTGGGGCGAAGAACAGGTTTCTGCCTTGCGAGATCAGATAGCCACTTCATTGCCGGCAGCTCTTGAGCTGGGGGGAAGGGTTCCACGTGCCTTGGATTCGCCTGGAGACGAGCAAAAGTTACGCGAGTTGAGGAAAGAACTGCCTTTTGTATCAAGCCAGAGCGAGGGGAGAAGCTTGCGCTCAGAGATTGCTGTGAGAGAGTGCGCGCGGGGTGCGTGGGCTGATGCCTTTGAGGTATTTGAACCTCTCTTGCTGGATGAGGACCTCTCGCTCTACGTAGCTTCGTTGGGCGTGCTAATTGCCGGTCGCTGTCGCAACCTTCTTGGTCGCGCTCAAGCCTTGGTCCTTCAAGGAAAGAAATTACCAGGAGCCGTGGGTGCTGTGACTCTCGCTGTGTCGGGAGAAATGCTCCTCTCTCAGGGGCATTCGGCTGAGGCCCGTCGCGCAACGGAGGCGGCCATTGAACTTTCTCCAGCAAGTGAGCGCGCATTGGCATCACAAGCGGTGGTCGCTCTGAGTGCTCCCGAGGGGGCTTCTGCTGGTCAGTTGGAGCGTTCCCTTTCGGTTTTAGTAGCGCGCGGGGAAGCTTGCGCACTTTTATGTGATTCTGCTAACGAACGTGAGTCATATCGCTTGGGCTTGACCTGGGCTGGTCGGGCGCTCGCCCTGCGTCCTGGAGACGAAAAAAGCATGAGAGTGCTTCTGGAGCAGGCGCAACGCACGGGAGACATTGCTTTGCTTGAAGAGTCCCTCTCTCATGTGATGTCCTTGCCCGCTCCGGCTACCTTGGTTGTTGAGAGCATCGCTCAAGCTATTGGGGGGCTCGGTGGTCTTTTACCTGAGGCTGCCGAAGAGCTTGGCTCCCGAGTCTTGGAGAATTTTGGAGTACGTTTCCCCGAGATTGTTCGCTCTTTGACTGAATTGGGTCGGGCATGCGGCGCTCCTCGTCTTTTGGCGTCCATTACTGAGCGCCAATTGGTGACGGCGACTCGCCCCGAACGAGCAGAGTTGTCTCTTGTGCTCTGTCGCCAGAGACTCAATAGCGGCGAGTCGAGTGCCGCTATTCGTGCCTTGCGTCGTGCCTTGGCCCAGGGGGCCGAACCCACTTTGGTCGATGAGATTCTCAAAGATTTTTCGGAAAAAATTGATGCTGACGGTGTTCTAGCCCTCCTAGAAATTAGGGCTGATTTGCTCGAAAAGACTGAGCCCTTGAATTTGAACGCTCGCGCTCGATCGCTCAGACATGTGGGAGTTGCGCGCTTTGATATGGCGCAAGATCTCATTGGCGCGGTACTTTTATGGATCAAGGCGGCAGAAATTGAACCGGAATTTGGTTTAGAGCATTTGGGAAGACTCTTGCATCATTTGGCTGGCCCCGAGGGAGCGATTGAGCATTTGCGGAGGATAGCCGCCCAGACTGAGGCCCCCGAACGCTCGGGTAAGCTCTTAGGGCTTGTAGCTTGTGAACTGCGCAGTTTAGGCAAAAAAGAAGAGGCATTTGCCACCTGTGTAGACGCCCTGCAGAGAGCTCCTTTACTGACAGAGTTTTTAGTCGTCGCAGAGAGCTGTGCTGAAGCTAGTCAAACGCCAGAGTTGAGCGATCTTTATGACCAGATGCTCAAAGCTGTCATGGGGAGCTATGGCGAGCGAGCGCTGCATTACCGCGCGGCTTGTGAGCTAGAAAGTCGTGGTGTTCTGGACTCCGCTCTCGCTCATGCTTGTGCTGCTTTCGAAGCCGTTCCTAGTGATGGGGTGACGTTTGTATTGATGTCACGCTTGGGAAGTCTTTGTGCGAGTCCCGAAGTGGTGGTGGGCGCCTTGGAGCGTGCGGCGGGCGCAGCAGAGTCTGATGAAGAGCGAACGCGTTGGCTGGGCAAGGCCGCAGAAGCTGCAGACAGTGAGAGCCTAGGAGGGAGACAGCGGGTGAGCATTCTTCTCAGAGCGGCTCAACTATCTCCCGACTCAGGGACGATAGCTTCTCTTTTGGATGCGATTGCGCATTCCCTGACGGACTACCCAGAGTCTAGTGGGGAATTGTGGGGGCAATTCAAGGGTGTAGCCGTTGAGTTGCTCAGCCATGCGACGGGTGCTCATGGCGCCGAAGTCGCTCTCGAATTGGGTGTAGCCGCCATCACTCATTTTGACGAGATTGGATTTGCCCTTGATTGCTTATTGACAGCAGTTCGTGAAGATATAGAAATACCAGAATACGAAAAGTTGATTACTTTTTGTCCTCAGTTGGCGCAGAATAAAGAGGGCGCCGCGGGACTAGTGCAAGGGGTAAAAGATAGAATCTCTGCGGGGGGGCATTTAGGGGGATCTTTGGCCAGGCTCAGCGCAGAAATTGCTGAAGCTTTAGGAGATACCGAGTCTCAAATGGAAATTTTGGTTCGCGGTGCGGTGGACTTTCCAGAAGATGAGGAGCTTTTGGGCCTAGCCCGTGGGGTGGTCAATGGTGCCGAGCGTTTCGACCTTTTGATGGAGATTGAGTCTCTCATGCCGATGGTGACTCGCATGTCTTCAGTGATGCATCGATTAGGAGATCTTTCGCCTCGGGATGGTCTGGACGCCCTCTTGGAATTGGACTTGGACGTGGCCCCTCATAAATTGCACGTTCACCTATTGCAGGCGATTGGGGAGCGCCAAAACGAATTGGGCGAGAGTTTTGATGCAGCTCTAACTTATAGAGAACTTCATGAACTGGAGCCCGACAACGAGCTTGGTTTACGGGGCGTTCAGGCTGAGGCTGCGCGTCAGGGAGACTATGAGGAAGTTGTGCGTGTGCTTCAGGTTCTTTTGAACTTGGCGCAAGATGACTCTTTGCGAATTGTTCACGGTCTTGAAATTGCTAAGATCTTGGACGACGAATTAACCCGTCCTCAGGACGCCCGACATATGCTGCAGGGCTTGGCCGATGAATTTGGCAGCGAGACCGCCCGAGAGCGATTGGCCGAATCGTGGGAGCGCTCCGGTGATTTTCAGGAAGCGGCTGAAATTTGGCTCCTCGCTCAAAAAGGGGCGCTTGAGGCCGAGGTCGCCGACCGAGCTGCCTACCGGGCAGCTTCTTGTTTTTTGCGAGGAGGAGTGATTCGAAAGTCGAAGTCTGCTCTAGGGTTGATCAAGTCTTCTTTACCTCACTACAACGAGCTTGCTCTGGAAATAGCGCGAAAGCTGGAGGACAAGGACGCGGTCCGTGATGCTTTGATTCGAGCGGCTGAGGCAGCGGGTGACGATGGAGCTCAAGCGAGTCCTCTCTATTTGGAGGCAGCCCAGTTGGCTCTCGACTCGGGGGACCAAGAGCAGGGGCGACGCTGGTCAGAACTAGCTAGAAAAGCCGCCCCCGACAATCCCGAGGTGTGTTTACTCACTGTGCATCTCATGATGTTGCAGGCTTGTCCTCGCAATAAAGAAGAGTCTCAAGAACTAATGGCGGTTCTCAATAATACTTTCGAGTTAGAGAGCGAGGGGGCAGTCGATTTGCGCGAATTTGCCCGAGCTCAATGCGCACAATTCCTGGAGTCTGAGAGTGCAGCCCGCGCGGTGTTGCATGATGCTATCGAAAAGTGGGGCGAGCGCTCGCTTTTTCTTTGGGGGCTTGCCCAATTACGTCAGGAGGAGCCCGAGGCGGTTCTGCCCCTCCTTGAGTCCGCGATTGGTGGTGAACTCTATGGGTTAGTTTCTCAGGGGGCGTTGCTCTTTCAAGCCGGAGAAATGGCGAAATCTCTTGGGGACTTTGCTCGCGCTCGGGGCTTGCTCTCCACGATAGAGGAGACCGCGGCCGAACGGTCGAAGGCGCTAGAAGTTCTCCAAGAGATTGCGTCTCAAGAACTCAATCGGGAGCGCGATACAGCTCTACAGGTCTTGACTGCAGAAAAAAAGCAAGCGGAGCGAGAAGCCGCTGAGTTGCAGGCAAAAAAGCAAGCGGAGCGAGAAGCCGCTGAGCTGCAGGCAAAAAAGCAAGCGGAGCTGAGGATTCAAAAGGAGCGCGAAATTGAACGTGCAGCTCGTTCTCGGCGAGCCGCAGATCAGCGCGAGTCCCTGCGAATCGCTGCTCGCCAAGAGCATCTGCACGCAACTCGGGCGGCATCGGAACACGAAGAACTAGCTCCCCCTGCCAAAGCGCTTTCCGAGCGACCTTCGGCTCCCGCCCTGACTCAGACCAGTGCCCTCCCTCAAGAAGAGCTCCTGGCCGCGGAGTTAGGTGGTAGATTCTCACCTCCAAAAATTCCTGATTTGGGGGCGATGGATGAATTGGGGCCACGACCTGGCGCGAGCGAAGCTGCGAATAGTTCGAGGCTAGTAGATTCTGAGCGAGCAGCCCCTCGCTCGGCGCGGGGATCGCGCATACCTCCCAAGACTGGAAGATCCGAAAGCCAATTGGTGGCCAACCTGGAAACGGGTGACATCGCCTCGGGGCTGGAACTCTTAGAGCGCCTTACCGATGATAGAACACGGTCGCGAGATGCAATGGTTGTGGCCCAACACCTCGCGGCTCTCGATCCTGGTGACGCGAGTTTGCTGGGCCGTCTTGTTTCTACTGCCTCACGAGATGGGAATACCGCCTTGGCTCGTGCTGTTCGCCACGTACTTGGTGCTTATGGCGCCGGGGACCCAGTGGTCGCTCCGCGCATGGACGAATTGGAGGAGCGGGGCTCGGCTGCGAGGGCGCTCCTCACCCAGGCTGCATCCTCGCCCATCCATGAAGCTATTGGACTGGTGTGGGAACATGCGTCATCTCTCTACAAGAAGGACATCGCAAGTTACGGCATTTCGGGAATAGAGAGGGTGCAGAGAACAGCTGATACGCCCATTGGTCGATTGTACCGGGGGGCGTCGCGTGTGCTCGACATGAGCCGGACAGCGGTTTTTAGAATCTCTGGGCAAGAAGATATTGCAATGCAAGTTGTGTTGATGGTGCCCCCAGCTGTGCTGGTTGCAGGGGATCTCTCCGAGGAATCGCCCGAATTGAGCTTTCATTTTGGAGCCATGTTAGCGGCTGCAAGTCCCGAGCATGCTTTGCTCTTTGGTTGCGCTCCCGAGGAGACGCAACACCTACTGGATGCCTTGGCTCTTTCCTTTGGTTCGGGCAGGGCTGGAAATGGAGAGCGGCCTCATCCTGAGGTGACGAGGATAGCCTCGTTTTTCTGGGAAACAATTCCAGCTCGCGCTCAACGGCGTCTCTCTCAACTCTGCTCCGAGCCGGACTCTCTCGATTTTGCCGCAGTAGCTCAGTCTTCTCGTAAAATTCTTAGGCGGGCAGGCTTACTCGTTTGCGGCGATCTACCCACTGCGATAGCGGACGCTTGTAGCGAGTCGGGCGTGACGCCCCCTTCCTCTTTAGCCGAGCTTTCTGCGAGAGCGCGTGAACTCCCCGCGGTAGCAGATTTATTGGGTTTGGCCATTTCACCAGAGTATGCAGAGCTGAGATTTCATGAACGAATGCCATCAGCGAGTACGCGCTCGAGCTAAGAGCTATTGAAACCCTGACAGGGCTGTCCGGGATGAATTGAGATAAAAACCAGAAAACACGTCAGATCGCTGCCTGGCACGTGACTTGCGTAGTCAGGGATTGTAATTTGAACCTTGATTCTGCGAGTTTTATGAATTTACAGCCATCTCCAGCGCGCCCATTGAAGAAATTGCCATTCGGATGGGGATTTTCAAGAAGCACACAGCCTTTGTTCATGTCTCCTATTTTCAATAAAATTCCTTTAGTAGGGGGCGTGGTTCTGGGGTTCTTGCTCGCTGGCTGTAGCGTCGATTATCGAGAGAGCGAAGAGTCGAGTCTGTCGGTCAACTCGTGTGAGCGTGCGGCCGAGTGCGAGGGAGGGCGTTGCATTGACGGACAATGTCGCGCTCAACAATCGGAGTTATCGGCGTTTCTCTTAGAAGTGGTGGCCCCCTCCGGGACACCAAATATTGCGGGCGTCAACTTTACCAGAGTGGTGCGAGACATTGAAAATGCTCGCTACGATATCGAGTTGGACCACGTTAGTCGAATCTCAGGGCTCGTCGTCTTGGCAGAATCAGATGGTGCTTCATGCGTAAAAGACGAGGGGGCAGAAAGCTATCCCCCTTCGAGCGATGGCAGTCTACCCGTAAGAATTACCTTGACTCCCCGCGAGCGATTGTGGGGTTTACCCAGCCCAACCCATTCGGCTGAAGTCTCACTACTCGACAATGAAACGAATCAGTATGAGATTGCGCTGAATGTTCCTTCTGGCAAGTACGATATTTATGTAGAGCCTCTTGGCGTAAGCGATAAGGGCTGCACAATTCCCCCTTACTTGATTGTCGATCAAGAATTAGTTTCAGGTGATGTAAAATTAAACTTGCAGCTACCACCCGCAGGCCCTCTTTCGGTCACCATCGACTATCCCACGCTTAAAGATGACCTTTCGCAATGGATTGTTGATATTATCGATCGAGATACGGGACGTTTACTCTCCAATCGTGTCACTTTAGGAGAGCCAATTTCTCAAGGAGGTAGTTTGAAGTACATGAGCTCCCTTGCTTTTTCTGAAATTGGGGGCACATCAACAAATACCGCTACTGAGTTAGTGCGTCTTTCTCCTCCAGAAGAAGCTGTCGCCCCTATTCTTTACGTGGAGCGCAGCGTCGTGGATCTCTTTCAGGGCGGAACCGGGCTCATCGACCAACTGGAGGAACTTCCTCCCCCTGTTCAGTTTAGCGCAAGGAGCACATTGCTTGGCGCATCCAAGGCCGCTCCGGCCAGCGTTCATCTGATTGCCGTTGAGCTACTTTCTACTCGTCCCGGAACCATCGCTTCTTTTGAACGGCGGGTGCAGACCGATGAAGACGGTTTCTTTCAAGTTGAATTATTGCCTGGGCAATATCGCATGTTGACTGAGCCATTTGACCCCAGACTGAGGCGCTCTGAGACTCTTGTTACAATTAGCGACGAAGCCGAGACTCAAATAGGAAAAACAATCGAATTGTCTCAGCGCTTTAGGCTCAATGGCAAGGTGATGAGCTTTCAGGGAGAGCCCGTTGCAGGTGCGCCAGTGGTTGCCCGCTCGGTATTTCAAAATACCAATACCCGCGTAATTGACTATGCTTTGGGAAGAAGCTCTCCCTCGCCCTCTAGTCCAGGTACAACAAGTGGTCTCAACGGAGAATTTCTCTTTTGGGTAAACCCAGGAAATTACCATTTTTCTGCAAGGCCGGAGCCCAGTACAGGCTTTGCCTGGGCTATTCTACTTCATGTTCAAGCAGAAGAAGCAAACGCAGATTTGGGAAGAATTGTCCTGGAGCTGCCCGTTGTGCTGGGGGGAAAGCTGAGTTCCAAAGATGTTGGAGACGCTACAGCCGGAACGGATTTGGTTCCGGACGCGTTGATTCGAGCCTATGCCTTCCTAAAAGAGGGTAAATTGGCTGATGGACCCGAATCGGCCGACGCGGTGATTCCAATTGCAGAGAGCCGAGTCGACGGCGAGGGACGCTATCAACTCCTTCTGCCCTCATCTTTGAAGTGAGGCTGAAACGGCTAAAAAGAAGGCTATTATTGACCCTGCATCCTAGCGGGAACCATGCTCTCGGTATAACCTAGTCTCAATTACAGTGAGTTCGCCTAAATTCGATTCCATCAACGAGGACAGCGATCCTCGAGTCTTGGCACGCTACTCTGGTGCGCTTCATGAGGTTTCCAACGCACTGACAGTTGTGTTGGGTTGGTTAGAATTGGCCGATCGCTCCTCTTCAATCGAAGAATGCAAAAAGGCAATTTCTGTGGCGAGCGAACATGCTCGTCGGGGGCAAGCCATGGCTCGCCGCAGCATAGGCGCCGAGGTGGAGTCTCGGCATTTAGTCCGATCTGCCGCTGCTCTGGCTCAGTTTTCGTACACCTCCGTAAAGCCTCAAGCAGAAGCCCAAGGAGTTTCAATTCAGGTTGATTTGGGCGAGGACACAGATGTAGCCATTGAAGCGGACGAAAGTGTCTTGCAGGTTTTGACGAATCTGCTTTTGAACTCGATAGCTTTTACTCCGCGCGGCGGCACCATTGTGCTTTCCCTCGGGCGGTTTGAGGTAGGGCTTCGTTTTCGCGTTCAAGATCAGGGGCCTGGCGTGCCGCCAGAGCGTGTGGACAAACTTTTTGATTCTCCTTTGAGTACTAGAAAAGGAGGTGCTGGCATTGGGCTGCCCCTCTCAAGAGCGCTGGCGCGGGAGCACGGGGGCGAATTAGCCTTGGTTTACGGCGCTCAGCACTCCGATATGGGGGCGTGTTTTGAGCTCACCTGGCCCGTCATGTCCTCACCCGCGTCGGGCGCATCGCTCGCCTCTACTGAAGCATTGCGCGGGCGGACCCCCGGTGAGCCCAGCTGTTTCGATACACCTGGGCGATTGCAGGGGGCTCGTGTCTTGATGATTGAGGACGATATCTCCATCACCTCTTTGATTGAGCTGAGCTTGGAGGTGCAGGGGGCAGAGTTGGTCTCTCTTACCAATCTCGAAGAAGTTCAGCAGACTTTGCAGGGCGCACCCCTCTTTGATGTGGTTTTACTTGATCTCTCACCAATCAAGAGTTGCCTCGCCGATGTTCTAGAACGCCTTGCCGAGTTGGCGCCCCACGCACCCATCATCTTGATGAGCGGTGAGCCCGCGGGGATACCTGGTGAAGGTGCCGGACATTTCACGGCATGGATCCGCAAACCTTTCGATATGTGCGAGCTAGTGGACACGCTCTCTACTCTGCTCAAGTAGCTCAAGTAGCTCAAGTAGCTCAAGTAGCTCAAGTAGCTCAATTGAGTTCTGCCGCGAGGTTTTCTTCGGTTCAACTGAGCTGGGCAGCTTCTCGCTTTCGACGCTCGGCTGTTCATAGAAAGCTTGGACATGAGCCCCCGATTTTTATTCGTATTCTGGGGTAAGAGCTCTTGACAAATCGGCAGCTGCGCCTAGTTTCCGTGCCCCAAGCGAAGCGGTGAAATGCCTCTTTACTCGGGCTTCAGTTCGCTGAGGTGATTCGTTTTTCGAGTCAAAACGGTCAAGACCACGCGAAGGTGGCGGAATGGCAGACGCGCCAGCTTGAGGTGCTGGTGAGGTAATTCTCGTGGAGGTTCGAGTCCTCTTCTTCGCACTCGGTTGAGTCCCTCAGACTCAGACTCTTGAAAACCCGCTTCACGGCGGGTTTTCTCGTTTGTGCAGTTGGTGGGAGAGGCACCAGTGAGCTTCACATCCCAGCCGCGAAGGGTGAAGTCGAGCCAAGTGACATTTGCGAGATGCAATGGCGAGTCGTGAACGTCACGAAATAGCTATTGGGGTCCTCATGCTTTTTCTGCAATCGAGAAATTTCTGAGCGACTGATAGTTACTCGATAAGGCGTTGGTGCGAATCTACGTCAGTCGGGCACGGCACGTGCTCGGGGTGAAAAATATGTCCCAATATTTCGGCGCCAGTTATTACCCGTGGCGAGGGCCGACTAAAGAACGAGTTGGCATCGAGAGCCCACACGTTCTTACTACGTACGGCCCGCAGGTTTCCCCACGTGGGGGTCGAGTCGAGTTCTTTGGCGAGGCTGACGCATCCCTTTAAGTCATAACCGCAGGGCATCAAGAGAATGATGTCGGGGTCGAGAGCGTTGACCTGCTCCCAACTCATACGCTCGCTGCGCTCATGACTTTTTCCAATGAGCGAAATGCCCCCCGCATGTTTCACTTGCTCGGGAACCCAATGACCGCCAAAAAAAGCTGGGTCAAACCACTCTAAGGTGAGCACTTTGGGTGAGGGGAGCGACTGGACGCGTTCTTTGAGAACCTGTAGACGCCGGTGGGCGTCGTCGACAAGAGCTTGAGCTTGTACTTCGGCTCCGATTGCCGCCCCCACTTTAGATACATCGATGAGGATTTCTTCGATACTTCCCGGTTGCAAGGACACTAATTGAGCCTTGCTCTTTAGACTGCCGAGCGCGCTTGCCACCGTGGCAAAACCAACCGCGCATACGTCGCAGAGCTCCTGGGTGATGACAAGTTCAGGGCTGAGCGCCTGCAAGAGTTTTTCGTCAAGCTCATA
This sequence comes from uncultured Polyangiaceae bacterium, assembly GCA_964459035.1. Classification (GTDB taxonomy): domain Bacteria; phylum Myxococcota_A; class Polyangia; order Polyangiales; family Polyangiaceae; genus NIC37A-2. Next base: position 96,846 of record CAYWLO010000003.1, read on the forward strand.
GAGGCTGCGTCCTTCTTTAGAAGCAGCAGACACTAAATCATCTACCTGGCGACTCGTTAGATTGGGTCCGACAATGCTTTTGGTGAGGTGGGGGAGTTTTGAGACGCCAGCGGGAAAGTCACAACCATGAGAGACCCCCACGAGGGAATCTTGAGCCCCTAACGCGCAGACAATTTCTGTAGCGCTAGCCAAGAGAGAAACGATACGCGGGCTCTTGTTGACACACATGCCCTGACTTCCTACCACCATTTAATATCGTCTGGGAATTGTTCGTTGAACAAGGCGTGGACCCCTTAGCAGATGCAGCTCATCGATGATGAGTAGAGTTTGGAGAATGATAATGAAGTAGAAAAGTTTCGCGTTGTGGGCCGTCTCGGCATTGTTGGTAGTTGCCTGCGGCAAAAACGAACTCATGGATGATAAAAGCACAACTTGCAGCGTCGGTGAGGAAGGCTGCGAATGCACGAGCGGGGGCGCATGCGACGAGAATCTCGTCTGTCTTTCTTCTACTTGTGTTGACTCTTCGTCTCTTGGAAGCGGTGGTGGAGCCGTTCCGGGTGAAAAACCCATCATCGATCCCAAACCAGCCACGGGCGGCAGTCCAGCCACGGGCGGGGCACCTGCAACTGGCGGGGCACCTGCCACTGGCGGAGGCCCAAGTATGTCCACGAAGTGTGCAGCATTTGCAGCCGTGACAGGATGCGCTGCAGGAGAGACCTGTCTTCCTGCATTTGAGCTAGGCGGCGATGACCTGTGCGTGAAAGATGGAACGCAAAGTCTGGGCGAGAGCTGCGCCGAGAGCGGAACGACCTGTGGTGCGGGGCTTTCTTGTACTTCGCGATCTGGAGGCAGTCGTTGCGAAATTATCTTTGCACTAGTACCTCATGCCGGAAGTTCGTGCCGGGTTATTTTTAATGGAATAAATCAGGGTTCTCGTGGATCTCCATTGGTATGCAGCGTGGACCCCAGCCTTCAAAGTTAAAAATACCTCGCCCAGTAAAGAGAGAGCTGAAGCGACTCGTGCGACGATTGCG
>CAYWLO010000004.1:0-96751 GCA_964459035.1 uncultured Polyangiaceae bacterium
GTTGCGCTGACGTACTCGCTCTTTTGCGTCTTAGGTGGAGGTGTCTTGAGGGCTTGGGGGCTCTGCGAGCCCGGTCTTCTTCACCGGAACGAAGGAGCGTTTGCGGCTTGCGCCCAGGAGGATCCAGGCGGCACCAAATAGCGCAATGAGCGAGAGGGCACCGGCGACGAGGTAGCGGGTTGTGGGGTTGAGGGGCGCCCCGATACCGGCTTTGTCAGTCACAGTGGCGGCTTGCGTGCTCAGACTGGGGTCGAGGGTGCGGGCTCGTTCTAGGAGAGTCCGATCGAGAAAACCTTCATCTTTTAGGCGTTGGGCTTCTAGCAGTAGGCGGCGGGCCTTGGTCTGAAGACGGATTTTGTCGTCAGTGGCGATACGCTCGGCCCTTTGAAGCGCGAGGAGGGCGTCTTCAATTTTTGATGCAGCGTATTTTTCTGCATAGGCGCGATACCCTCGCACCATCTCGTCGCGGCGCTCAAAAGCTGGGTTGAGTGTAAGTACCTCGTTGTAGCCCTGAAGCATCGCTTGCAGGTCACCTTCTTCTTCGGCTTTTTTTGCTTTGCCGTAAAGAGCGTAGACGTGGGCGAGTCGCAGGCGATCGAATTCTGTAAAAAGCTCTCGCGCGGTTCGTTTCCATGTCCACTCTCGCGGGGCGCGCTTGCCTGTGGTGTTGAGATAGGCATCACGGAGTTGCCAGGACGAGACGCTTCCAAGAAGGACAATACCTTGCCTTGCGGCGTGGCGAACTTGCGCTTGCTCGGTGCCGGCAAAACTGATGAGAAGTCGCGTGACGTCAGGATCTCGCGTACGCCCGAGGGCGACGAGGATAGCGGCCAATGCCGTGTGATCTTTGGTGCGCACGGCGTCATGGACCGCGAGTTTTTTGCGCAGTTTGAGACGTTTCTCGGCCCAGTTAGCAATGTTCGGCGCAGGGTGTCTGCGCGTTTCGATCAGGGCTCCCAACGCGCGATCGTCGAGCTCTTCGAGCTGTCTTTGAGTGTCGATGCGCATGAATTCGCCGAAACGAACGTAAATGCGAATCAGCTCACGGACCCCATCGGTGGAGCCGATTGCCCCCAGCATTCGACTGAGTCCGAGGAGCTGGGTCAGGTCGCGCCAGTCTCGTGACTCGGGTGCGGCATGCTCTAAGGCGATCAATAGGTAGTCGGGGGTGTCTTCTCGTGTACCCGTCTCTCGCCGCATTCGATTGCGAGTTTTTTCACGCAGGGTACTGAGTAGTTTTTTTAACTTTTGTCGCTGGGCCCGCTCAGCGATACGATCAATTCGGCGGGCAATGGCTGAGACCCAATCTGTCTTTGCCTCTAAGAGGGAGCGTGAGGCTCGTTCTCGCTCAAGAGCCTCAGTCGAGACAAGCTGAGCAAGCAAGCGATCAATAGCCTCAATGGCGAGGGGACGAGGTGAGCCTAGTTTCGTTGGAGGGGGCTGCGGAAGCTTGGCCAGAGGCATGTCCTCGGGTCGATCTGGTGCTTGTGCCCTATTTTCGTGCTCAGTGGGGTCGCTGCCGTCTTGCCTGGAAGGGGGCGTGGCAGCCTGGGCAGCTTGCGAAAGCAAGCAAAAGCTCAGACCAACAAGGGTACGAAAAAGTGGGGCAGAGCGCAGCACGAACTAGAAGTGATGCTCAGGCTTCTACAATACGAAAATCAGGAAAATCACCTGTAAAACCGCGCCAACGAGTGTCGACTCTGTCGACACGTGCAGCACCTGGGCCTTTTTGTGCCCATCCTTGCAATTCACGGATGCTGAGCTCCTCGCCCTCGGCGAGGATTTCTACTGAACCGTCTGCTCGATTGCGCACCCAACCCGAGAGCCCAAGGCGACGGGCTTCTCTTTGTGTGGAAGCTCGAAAATACACTCCTTGAACGCGACCGCGGACGTGGAGTTGGAGCTGCTTCAAGGCCATGAGCACTTGTTACCTAAGGCGAGGAGCGGAGGCAAACGTGGTCTCATCGGATGAGTTTTGGGCTGGAGCGGACCAGCTGAGCGTCTAGGTGGTTTTGCCGCGGGCTGGCCTGTGGTCGAATGCACGACGTGCACGACGCCCCCATCAGTAGCGACAATATTACTTTGACCGCAAATATCCGAAAGGAGCTTTTACGTGAAGCTCGGGTAGCGCGTGCCCTACGCGACGTCGCGGGAGCCTTGGGGGCCTCATTGGAGCTCGATGAACTGGTGGAGTTGGTGTTGGGCAAGCTCACCGACTTATTGACAAGTGAGCGGGCAATTCTCTTTCTGCTTGATGAAAGAAAACGAGAATTGGTGAGTCGCTCGGTCAGTGATGACGAGTTTCCGATACGTCTGCCGTTGGGTGATGGCATGTTGAGCTACGTGGCGCGTACGGGACGTCCATGGCGCGTGGACGACTTTGCAGACTCAGAATTTGAACCGGATTGGGACGAAACACTTTCCTACAAGACGACCACTGCAGTTGCCGCGCCGCTGAAAAACAACTTGAGCCGCACAATTGGTGTCCTCCTTGTGCTCAATAAGGCGAAAGGCACGCCCTTCAATGACGATGATGTGGAGATCCTTTCGGTTCTCGCCAAGCAGGCGGCGATAGCAATCGACAACTCGCGGCTTTTAGTCACTCTTATTCGTAAAAACCAACAGCTTCAGCAAGCCCAGGAGCAGCTCACTCGGCGCGTGCGCGACCTCAAGTTACTTTTTGAGTTGGAGCGTAGTACTGCACATGCCCACTCCCACGAAGAGCTTGCGCGCGCGGTGTTGGAGAACTTGGCAAAGGCATGTGACGCTCAAGGTGCCCTCTTGGTGATGTCGGAAGATGAGACTTCGACTTTTGTTGAGTATTCGCTCATGCGTGCCGAGCGCCCGGTGGGACAGATAGAGGAGCCCGCCCCCACCTTTAAAATGGGTGAGCTTAATTTGCGGGACGGTATAGTTGCGCCGGTTATCGATACGTCTACGCCCATTCAATTGGACTCAATTGATACGCCTCTTGTGCAAGATGGCGAGGAAATTCACTCGATGATAGCCGAGCCATTGGAGGGAGACGAGAGCTCGCCTCTGGGGGCTTTGGCGCTAGTAAATAAGCGAGGAGGGCCCTTTACGGCTGAGGACTTAGCGCTACTGCGATTGGTAACCGCTAACCTTTCAACCGCCTTGCGCCTTTTCAATGCAAAACACATGAAGCAGCGCGAAGAGAGACTGTCGAGCATTGGTCGCCTGCTCTCCCAAGTGGTGCACGATCTCAAAAGTCCCTTGACGGTGATAAGTGGTTACGTGCAATTGATGGAGGAATCTCCGAAGCGAGTGGACCGCCAGCATTACGCAGAAGCAATTTTACATCAGTTTCGGGCGTTGGGTGCCATGCAGCGAGAAGTATTGGAATTTGCTCGAGGAGAAACTCAAGTTTTTGCGCGCCGCGTGATAGTGGATAGATTGTTAGGAGATATCCAGGATCAAATGCAGGTTGAGTTGGCGGAACAGGGTGTGGAACTTACCCTCTCGACAGCACCAAAATTGATAGCTCATCTGGATTCGGAGAGAATCACCCGCGCTTTGCAAAATCTGATTCGTAACGCAGCGGAGGCAATGGCTCCCCTGGGTGGGGGCTCAATTTTGGTCCGAGCAGACGCGTCCGAGGGAACTCTTTCTCTGCGGGTCTCGGACAGTGGTCCGGGTATTCCCCGCGATTTACGACCTCGGCTCTTTCAATCATTTGTAACCTCCGGAAAAAGCGAAGGTACAGGGTTGGGTCTGGCAATTGTTAAGAGAATCGTGGAAGAGCACGGTGGTAGTGTTGAACTTGTTTCTGCGGGACGTGGCGCTTGTTTTCTTATCTTGCTTCCCGAGGCGGTGGAGAGCGTGGGAGCGCGCGCAAAGGTCCGATTAAAAGGCTCCTCGACAGTGCAAGAATCGGCGAAAAAGCAGCCAGCTAAAAAGAAGAAGAGTAAAAAACTGTCAGGGACACGGTCCAAGAAGACGGAGAAAAAGAAGTGAGGCAGCGATCAGTTGCCTCGCGCATATTGCTTTCTTACCTAGTCGTTCTTTCTCTATTTCTTGGCGCCTCATCGTGGAGTGTCGTCACGTTTCGCCAGGCCGCGGCCGAAGCTGCATTATTGCGTCAAGGGTATTTGCCCCTAGCCCTGAGTGTTCGGGACTTGGTCTCTAGTCAGGATACATGGAACTCACAATTAAACCACGTAACTACTGCGCGCAATCCGCGGGATGCACAGGTTTGGTTTGACACGGCCCTTGCAGTGGGACGTCCACAGAACCTGAAGGAAGTACTGAACGCCCTTGAACGGGCATTGCCCCAAGGGGTCGAGGAAAATGATGTTCCTCGGGACGAATTGCTGAGAATGTTGGAGCGTGCCTTTGCTTTGGCACGAGGGGATTCAGTCCTTTTATCCGAGATGTTTTCCTTGCTCTCCCGTGGAGACGAGGAAGAAGCTCAGATCAAGCGCGACGCATTGGTCGTCTCGGGGCTGCGCGTTCAGCGCAAGTTAGGTAAACTTGAAGGACGTGTGCGCGAGCTCATGGACGACTTGGTTCAGGAGGCCAGAAGACGAGAGGAGACAACCTTGCAGGTCTTGGTGCTCCTCGGGGGGGTGACCTTCTTGGTCGGAATTTTGATGGCTCTTTATGCCTCGCGCGTGTTGAAGCCCCTTTCTTCGGTGACCAAAAGGGCAGCGGCGGTTGCTGCGGGAGATCTTTCCGTTCAAAAGGCAATCGATTCGGGAGACGAGATAGGCGAGCTCTCTGCGACTTTTGAGGGCATGGTGCGAGCCATTGCTGATGCTCGCGAAAAGGTACTCGCCTCGGAGCGCTTGGCGGCAATAGGAAAGATGGCGGCCCATGTGACCCACGAAGTGCGCAATCCTCTTTCCTCAATTGCTTTAAACCTGGAGCTTTTAGAAGAAGAGATCTCCCCGCAAGATGAGGAGTCGCGGAGTTTATTGAGCGCCATTGGTCAGGAGGTTTCGCGTCTTGCCCGTTTGAGTGACCAATACTTGTCGATGGCGCGTCGCAAGACCCCTCTTTTAGAAGAGGCGGATATCGGTGCCCTTGTGAAGGGAAGTGTTTCGTTCATGCGGCCGGAGATTGAGGGGCATGGCCTGGTGCTCTCCGTCGATGTCGAGAAAGATTTACCCTGGGTGAGTGTGGACGAAGGACAAGTTCGACAAGCCCTTTTTAATCTTGTGCGCAACGCCCGCGAGGCCATGCCCGAAGGCGGTATAATTTCTATCTCAGCCAAGCATCATGAGAGTCAGGTCGTGATTGCGATAGCGGACACTGGCCCTGGTGTGCCCCCTGAGCAGGTAGAAAAACTATTTGATCCCTTCTTTACGACAAAAGATCATGGCACGGGATTGGGTTTGGCGGTCACTCGCGAAATTCTTAAAGCCCACGGGGGAAAGTTGGAGTATCAAAGTGTAGTACCTCACGGTTCTTGTTTTGAGATGCATCTGCCCCTTGCACAGAATGACGAAAATCTCGAAAAGAACAACGATAGAGGGCTCTCTTGAGTGGTAATTGTCCCGCGGTCTTTCTTTGGGGCATTGAGTGGGTTGATTGAGGAGCTTGTGATGCAGATAGTAATAGCCTCGGGAAACGAGGGAAAAGTGAGAGAACTGACAAGGCTCTTCGAAGAGCCACGTATCTCTTTGGTCTCCATGAAGTCTTTGGTTGCACCAGACTATGAGGTGGAAGAGACCGGGCATACCTTTGAGGAAAACGCTTGGCTGAAGGCTCTTTGCGTCTGTCGTCTCCTGGGCGTTCCGGTCATTGCGGACGATAGCGGCCTTGAGGTCGACGCTCTGCAGGGGCGACCAGGGGTTCATTCGGCTCGCTATGGGGGCCTGGGGGCAACAGACGAGGAGAACAATCAGTTGCTTTTACGCGAGATGGAAAATATTTCGCCACCAGAGCGAGGTGCTCGCTTTCGCTGTGTGCTTGTCTTGGCGGTTCCGTGCGCGGGCGCGGGGGGCCAGGGGGGCGAGCCCGTGCGTGTGGCCAGGGCTTCAGGTGCAGTGGAAGGAACAATTCTCACTGCTCCTCAAGGCACTCAAGGTTTTGGGTACGATCCCTTATTTTGTCCCCAAGAATCTCCAGAACGAACCATGGCCGAGATGTCGCCGGCCCAAAAAAATGCATTGAGTCATCGAGCGATTGCGGCACAGGCACTCCAGCCCCAACTGCAAGCTTGGCTAAAAAATATGTAGGAGTTCCTTTCGCTCCCTGAAATCACACCATAATTTTAGTGAAATTGGAATTTGACCCGGATGATTCCAGTCTCACTGACCTCCGTCAAAGTACCAAAACTAGCGTTTGACCGCTCCCTTCGCCTTGTGCTAAGTGAGCGCCGCTTCCCGGAAACAAGTGCATCATCACTGGAAATCGACCGGAGGCCATTCAACAATCGGTTTGGAGTTCGCGCTCAGCGTGATCTTTGGTCTCTTCGGCGGGCAATGGCTCGACGAAAAGTTCTCCGGAGGAGGGTGGTTCACCGCACTTGGCTTTGTTGTAGGACTTACAGCAGGTGGCCGGACTGTCTACCGAGCGCTTAAGATTGCGAATCGGGAGGCGGATAAAGAAGCTGAAGAGGAGCGACGGAAATACCTCGATGACAAATTGCCCTGAAGACAACGCGATGAAGCGAACCCACCAAACGGTGGCAGTGATCGGCCTTGTGCTGGCCCTCGCGAGTACGAGTTGGGCAGGGCTGTCTTTTGGGGGAAGCGTGGCGGTCGGAGCACTGGTAGCTTCGGTGAACCTTTACGTTCTTTCTCGCTCTGTACATAAATTAGTGGACGGAGCGAGCCCCTCGTGGGCAGTCGTGGCCGGCCTCAAGTTCATCGTTCTTCTTGGCGTGACCTACGTCCTCATCGACAGCGGTATCATAAAGCCTCTCGCTTTAGCCGTAGGATTTGGCGCGCTACCCCTTGGAATTTTACTTGCCGGTCTTCTAGGAGCTACTCCTCAGACGGCTGTTGCTGCAAAAACTGATCATGCCTGAGCACGCTAGTTTCTTGACCATCGCCTTGGCCTATCTCAAGGACACTCTTGAGCAAAATGCTCACCACTTGGGCACCACCATCGTGCGAGGTGAGGCGCCGACTTGGCAGTCTTGGGAGCCCGCCGCTGCGTCGGCGCTCATCATGCTTCTAGTCCTTCTCTTTGGCAGTGCCGTGCGTGGCAAGATCAAAGGCGAAGACGGGGTGATTCCCGAGGAAAGCCTGACCCTACGCACCTTCGCCGAAGTATTTTTGGAATACTTCTACGATATGGCCAAGAGTGTGATGGACCCAGTGCGGGCCAAAAAGTACTTTCCCATCATCGGTGCCTCGGCTCTTTTTGTGTTCTTTTCGAACGTAATGGCTCTCATTCCTGGAATGCCGGTGGCCACAAGCAACCTGAATATCACTCTAGGTTGCGCCCTCGTCGTCTTCGTTATTTTTAACGTCTATGGCCTGAAGGTACAGGGTTTTGGTTACATCAAACATTTAGCAGGACCAGCGTGGTACCTCGCTCCTTTGATCTTTCCCGTCGAGGTGGTCTCCCTTTGCGTGCGCCCCGTTACCTTGGCCGTACGTTTAATGCTCAATATGGCAGTGGATCACCTCATCTTGGGTATCTTCCTCGGTCTGGTCGCTGTCCTGGTGCCCTTGCCCGTCATGTTATTGGGCTGCTTGGTTGTTCTAGTACAGACCCTCGTTTTCACCTTGCTGACGTGCATCTACATCGACTTAGCCACTGCACACGAAGCCCACTAATCCATAAAATTCCCCCGGGGGGGTACCCCGGAACAATAAGCATCGGCGTCCTGCGCTTTTCTCACAGAAAAGACTGGCCGTGGATTCAAGAAGGCGCTACCGCCTCGCTCAGAGAATACGAAGGCCCAGCGCCTCGCCTAGATTAAAAGGAGAACCAAAAAGATGTTCAAGAAGAAGATGGCTCTATCTGCCGCCGCACTCACCACCCTCGTCTCCTCTTCTGCAATGGCAGAAGGTGCTACCGCTGTTGCTGAGACTATTGTTACAGCCGGCTCCAACGGTTTCGACGTGCAGTCAATGGCCGCTCTCGGCGCTGGCCTCGCTATCGGCGTAGGCGTTCTTGGTGGAACCCTCGCTCAGGGTAAAGCTGCTGCAGCCGCTCTTGAGGGCATCAGCCGGAACCCCGGTGCGGCTTCCCGCATTCAGACCCCCATGATTCTCGGGTTGGCCCTCATCGAGTCACTCGTCCTCTTCTCTTTCGTGATCGCTTTCTTGCTTCAGGGCAAAGTAGGCTGATTCGAATTGAGTCGATGAAAAAGCGTGCCCTTGGGTAGGCTTTCTCGAAAAAGGGCAAAGAGACTCCGGTTTCTTTGCCCTTTTTCTTTGCGAGTTTTTTGGCACCCCAACTCTCGCTGCCTTCCGCGCCCCATCTATCGTGGCAAGTCCAACAGGAGCACTTGCCACGATAGATGGAGGAAAAACGCATGAAAAGTTGGAGTGCCCCAAAAATACTCAGCAGCTCCAGCAATAACGATACATGGTAAATTGCACTTATTTTTGACTTAGACTCAAATTATGTGCAGTTTGCCATGTATTTGAGGCCGTGTTCTGTTCACAGGTCGACTCATTCGTCTCATGATGGCAATTCGTGGTATTCTCGGGCCATGCTTATCTCTTCCCGGGCCGATGCTTTACGTTTTAGTTTGATGGGAGTGCTGGGCGCTTCCTTGGTCGCCTGTGGGGGGACCGCTGACACCAGTCCCGCTGAAGGCTCCGGCAACGGTTCGGGTTCGGGTTCCGGGGCGTCGACCGCTGCGGGGGGCGGCGGGACTTTGGGAAACAGCGGTGGGTCGGGAGGCTTGGGTCAACCAGGCACCGGAGGAGCGAGCGCCGGAGGAAGCGCCTCGGGCGGCGCTCCCATTACCGGTAAAATTCCCGATTGTACCAATCCTCAACCGCTAGCAGGTGGGTTTGTGCAATGTGATGAGGGTTATACTCATCGTGAGACTGAGGGCTCGTGCCCGACCGAAGTGCCGCGGGCCGAGAAAATATCAGACGCGACCCTTTGCCCCATGACTGGTTCGTGCAGTTGTGATTATGATGGGGATTGCGGAGCTAACCAATATTGTGCCTTAGTGAATGGCCAAGTTCAGGGGTACCATTGCCAAGCTGGCTGCAAGACCGATAACGACTGCACCACAGGTTCAATTTGTGAATGTACCGGGGGTGTGATGGGTCGCTGCGTTGCAAGCGAGGATTGTACAACAGATGCAGATTGTGCTGGCGAGGCCCGTTGTGCCGATTCTTCTATAGAGAACGGGTGTGGCGCTTTGGTGACGTACGTATGCCAGACTCCGATGGATCAATGTGCATCGAACGCCGAATGTGGTGCCGGAAAAGAATGCGTTGTGAGTGCTGGGGTGCGCACCTGTAAGGACCAGATGCTCACCTGCGCTGCGGGGCGACCATTTATCGTCGAAAGCGAGATACGGGTCGCGCCCATTTGTGAGCGAATTGATTGGCTGGTCGAGAGTTCTCCCGATCTCACAGGTCTTTCGGTGCACGATAGGCAGGCATTGGGAATTCATTGGCAAGAGGCCGCGCAGATGGAGCATGCTTCTATTGCCGCATTTGCTCGATTTTCACTACAATTATTGGCTTTGGGAGCACCCGCCACATTGATTGAGCAAACCAACCAGGCCCTGGTGGACGAGACCGCGCACGCCCGAGCGTGTTTTGCTTTGGCCACGGCGTACCAAGGAAAAAATGTGGGGCCGCAGCCTTTGAATATCAACGATGTGCTGGGAGACAATTCTCTGGAGAGCATTGTGCGCACTGCAATTGTAGAGGGTTGTATTGGAGAAACCGTGGCGGCATTGGAAGCCGGTGAAGCGGCTGCTCAGAGCCAAGACCCCCATGTCGCCGGAGTGTTACGTAAGATTTCGGCGGAGGAGTCCCGTCATGCGGAGTTGGCCTGGAGCTTTTTGCGCTGGGTTGTTTCAGAGCATGCATCGTTGCTTCCACTGATTAAAGAACAATTTGCATTGGCAGTGGCGTCTGCCCAAGACGTATCGGTCATTGCACCCAGCGAAAAGTTATCCTCTTCAGGACAACGAGACCTGAGCGCTTATGGAATGCTGAGTTCTAGCTCGCGTCGCGAGGTGTATCGATCTGCCTGTTTGCAGGTAGTGGGCCCGTGCGCTCAACGGCTTTTTGTTGAAGCGACTGGCGCGCAGAAGGAGACGTTTCGAGCTCAAGAGGCTGCCTCCGCGCCAATGGGGGCGTAGTATCTGGCGCCGCGACTATTGGGGCGCCGCGACTATTGGGGCGCCGCGGCATATTGGGGCGCCGCGACTATTGGGGCTCAGTGGCGTCGTAGTGAGCGCCAGAGCTCGGTAACGGTATGAGAGGCAAGGGCCGCGAGACCTAGGGCAAAGAGAACGTAGGCCGGGATGTCTTTTTCGGCTGAGAGCAGTAGGGCTGAGGCGACAATGAACGAGGCGGCCACGCTGCCTGTGAGAAATCTGCGTCCCAAGCGTTCGGTGGCGTGGGTCGCTTGAGGGTCGCTTGTGCGTACAGTGAGTCGTCCAAGACGGAGATCTTCTAGAACTTCTTCTAGTTGTTGCGGTAGATTGTAGCTCGCTCCTCCTAAGCGCTCGATACGGCGTAAAAGCTCGTTTCCCATCTTTTCTGGGGAATAGCGTTTGCGGAGTAGATCGGAAAAAAGAGGGCGGGACTCTTCGTAGACATCAAAGTCGGGGTCAATTTCTTTGCCGATGCCTTCGATAGTCATCAGAGACTTGCCCGTCATGACAAAGTCTGTAGGAATTTCGATATTGTACTTTGTGGCGCAGCGCACCAAGTCGCGAATCATGCTGCTCATCTCGATGTCTTTAAGAGCTTTGCCGAGATACTTCTCGCTCAACATGGCAACTTCGGTGCGGTAGGCGTTTTTGTCCACCTTTTTGGTGGGGGTGCCAATTGCGTACAGGGCGTCAGCTATGCCTTCATAGTCTTTACGTAGAGAAGCGGTGACCACGTCGATGGTGAGATCACGCATACGGGGACCAAGGCGGCCTACCATGCCCAAATCTACGAAACTAAGAATAGGATCGTCTTTTGGCCCCGAGATGAGAATATTTCCGGGATGAGGATCGGCGTGAAAAAAACCGTCTTCGTATATTTGTTGGATGATTGCGTGGTACGCGCGCCGTGCAATGGCCTTGCCCGAATAGCCTTGTACGATAGCTTCGTTTACCTGATATCCTGGTAGAAACTCGAGTGTGAGTATTTGTTTAGAAGACGCTTGTCGGTAAATGCCGGGAAATTTAATATGGGCATTGTCTTCGAAATTTTCTGCAAAGCGTAACGCATTGTCTGCCTCCGAGACAAAGTCCAACTCGGCTGTTATTGCTTGGTCAAATTGTCGAATCAGCCCGACAGGGGAGTAGATGCGTGTTTCGGGAATGGCCCGTTCGAGCAAGGCGGCCAAGGTGTGCAAGATTTCGACGTCGCTTGCGATTGTCTTGGCGATGCCCGGCCGCTGGACTTTTACAGCCACCGACATCAGGCCGTCGTTGGTGAGCAGTTGGGCGCGATGCACTTGGGCCATACTGGCGGCTGCCAGAGGCGTATCGTCAAATGACTCAAAAATTGCGTCGACCTCTGCACCTAACGAGAGTTCTACTTGATTGCGGATTTCTTCGATGGGCACGGGGGTGGCAGCATCGAGCAGTTTGCGTAGCTCAAGAATGAAATCTTGGGGTAAAAGATCGGGGCGAGTTGAGGCCAGCTGCCCCAATTTAACGAAGCTTGGGCCTAGATCTTCTAGGACCAAACGAGCGCGCTTGGCCACGGACATGGAGGTCTTGCCCCGGCCTGTTTCGAGATCTGTCTTTGCTTTTGCTCTGAGACCCAAACGTCCAACAACCTCGCCAAAACCGTGCTTGGCGAGAACTGCGGCGACTTCGCGTACTCGGGCGATATCGCGAACTGCTGTAACGATGGAAACCATGGGGCCTTTGACCCTAGCAGTCTCTGGGCGATCCAGAGAGTGCTTCGTTTATCTGGGAAGAAGCTGGGGGCTAGCCCATTGCGCAGATGAGTTCGTGCTCGCAAATTCGATAGACATCGCCGTGCTGAATGGCTTTGCGCTGCACTCGCTGCCCATTGAATTCAACCCCATTGGTTGAACCCATATCGACCATATAGAAGTTACCACCCGAGTATTCTACCAGAGCGTGTTGACGCGATACGTTGGGATCGCGAATGGTCAAATCGGACGAGGATTTCCCGCGGCCGATAATGAATCGTTCTTTGACGACCTGGTAGCCGTGTCCCTGGTAGTGGATGATGAGGGATTGAGTCGCAGGGGCACTCGCTGGTGCTGGAGCCTGAGTCGCTGGTGCTGGAGCCTGAAACGCTGGTGCCGGAGCGGCCGGAGCCTGTTGTGCGGGCCGGGGCGCAGCGCTTGGGCGCGGTAGCGGCGGGGGCGCTTGCACCGGGGCCATTGCAACTGGAGCGGGGGCTGGGGCACGCGGGGCGGGCAGGGGTGGTAACTTGCTTGGTGAGAGGGGCACCGTTTGATGAGCAGCGGAACCATGCGCCGCCGCGTGAGAGCGGGCTGGCGGCAGAGCCGGTACCGGGGCAGGAGGTCGAGCAGGCGCAGGCGCAGGCGCGGCCAAGGGAGGCGGACCTGCTGCGTGCGCGGGTGCGGGTGCAGGAGCTTGGGGTAAAGGGGGCGCTGGGGCCCGCGATTGCACGGGCGCTACCGGAGCCGGAGCCGGTCGAGGAGCAGGCGCAGGAGCAGGAGCAGGAGCAGGAGCAGGAGCCGCGTGCTGTTGAGGAGCTGGAGCCGGGGGCGGAGCTGCACCCGCCGTGGAACTTGCACCCTGAGCTGCCGGATTCGTGAGTGGCCGTGCAGAAGGTGGCGCTGCGGCCCCTACTTGAGAATTCTCGTGGGTGTAGCCGCGTTGACGCGCGTATTGCTTCATCGCGTCGTTGATCAAGTAGTCCACCGAGCACTCTAGCTCTCGAGCCATTTCCTCGAATGTGCTCCAAAGGCCATTACGACATTGGAATTTTCTTGGTGTTTTCTTGTTCGCGACGCTCATAGGTATTTGTTCGGAGTAAGTTATTTTTTAGCGCCAGAAGAAGGCTTCTTCTCGACGATGGGTTCGCGATTTCTGATTGCGGGCAGAAGACAGTAGGAAACGAAGTTGCCTACGGTCTTTACCGTTTTCAGCTGGGCGGGTTTTGTAGGATCTTTGCTTGGTACAGTGCAATCCCAAGCGCATTGCTGGGCTGCGGGCGGACAAGAGGGAACTCGTGTGCCATCGCTCTTAAATGCCTCAAGAGTCGAGACGTCGTTTTTTGACCCTGCTTCGTAATAATAGCCTAGTGCTGAGAGTCGAACCGTAGCTGGATACTTTCGTGCTGAAAATTTCTCAGCAAGTTGCTTTGGCTTGGCTCCCTTTACTTCCTTAAAAAGTTTTCCATAAGAAAAGGGCTCGGTGATAGCCATGGTTCTCACCTTGCCGAGCTTCTCCATGAATTCGTCCATATCCTTCTCTTTGCTCATTTTGAGCAAGAGGGAAGCGACCGTCCAACGCAATTGCCAGCGTTTGTGATCAAAGAGACCGTAAAGTTTTTCTGAGACTTGATCTCTGGAGAGTTCACCCACGCGGAGGGCGGCCACATCACGAAGTGAATCGGGGGATTCGTCGTTGCTCAAAAAATCGACCATGGCCGTGGCCTGGGCCTCATTTTTCCTATCGAGATGTCCTTCGAGACCAGCTAGAGCCGCCGCACGACGTTTCGCGGGGTTCCTTTTATTGTCAGCGTAAGCCAGGAGATATTCTACGATGGGTTTTTGCCCGACGCTTTTCATGGCTCCAAACATGCGCAAGAGTTCTTCTGCTTGGTATGCTTCGAGCTGCTTCTCAAATTGCTTCTTTTTGACCGTAAGACCCGATGCCTTGTTGGCGGCCTCTACAGCAGGAGCCTTTTGTTTGATCCAGGCGGCGGAGTCGATGTGCCGAGCCAATTTGACCATGCGTGCGCTGGCGTCCAATTTGGTAGCATCGTCGCCTAATTCGGCGATGAGCTTAGCAAGAACACGGAGCTTCTTGAAATCACCCTCGATCAGAGGAGTGAGGCCGCGAACACCTGGAGCGCGCACGTAACGGAGAATTTGCTCCATTCCGTAGAGCTGAGTGGTGTCATCTAGACGTTTCTCGAAACTGACTTGAGACCATTTGGTCAGGGCAACAGTGAGACGCTCTTTGCTCGTTTGATCGGCAACAAGGCCCTTGTCACCATGGGTCAACAAAGCAAAGGCTGCGTCTTTGTACTGAAAGGAATTGTCCGTCTCCTCATCCCCGGGAATCGCGATGATCTTTTCCTCGAGCACGGGCACCATGCCGTTTATAATGGGCAATCGATCTTCGGCTGACATCTCGGAAAGACCATCGAGGAGTCCGACAAATTCATCGTCTCCTACTAGTCCTACCGCATGTCCGCCACGGGGGGCCATGGAGACAAGGGTGACAGCCGCCGCTATCCGTAGATCCATATCGTATTTATCGTGCTGCAAAACTGCCACGAGTTTGCGGGGGCCTGAGGCTTTTTTTGCCCACGCCTGCACATCACCGTCAGTCACTCGACAGCTTGTCGTGGTCAAAGCCAACGTACCCGCGCAGATACTCAAGGAGAGCATTCCCATTCGGACAAATTGCCCTCCGTGCCAAAGATTTCTTAAATTCTTCTTGCTTGCCATCTTGGTCTGATTCCTCTGCGTGTGGTTCGCCTACGGTCAGGGCGCACAACACCTTGCACAACAACGATAAGAAACGGGTGGTCTCCCACTCTCATCTCGGAAGCCCCACGATAGTACATGTCTCGTTTCGGCACGAACAAGAGGTGCGGATTGAATTGTCGAGAACGATTCTTTTTCACGACACCGATAAATATACACTTAGTGATGTTAGTGTTTCACGAGGAATATTGATGAAAAATGAATCAGTCGTTCAAAATTAGGCGCGCAAGACGTGAGTAGTTTTCTTGGCACAACAGGTAAGCTGATGTAGGTATCTACATTACATGGGAGCACAAGCCTTTATCCCGCGGTCTCTTAGCGAGCCTGAACCCTTGACCAGTCTGCCGGGGCGCACTCGTGGCGCCGAAGCCTGGGCGTTGATTTTATTCGCAGCGGCGACTTTTCTCGTTTTAGCGTTAGCGACCGTTCGTTATCATCCGGATGATGCACAAGTCGTCGGTGCCAACTGGATGGGCGCGGTAGGCGCAGCCATTGCCACCGTCTTAGCCCAGGGTTTTGGAGCTGCTGGTTGGTGGGTGCCCTTGGAGCTGCTTCTAATTGGTGCCCCCTTGTTACAGGGCAGGCGCCCGTCAGTGGTGGGGCTCCGGGTAGCAGGAGATCTGCTCGTGCTGGTTCTCGTCTCTTCTCTTCTGCAAGTTGCAGTGCCCGCTTGGGAGGTGTTTGGTCATGCCCGCGCCGGGGGAAATGTGGGCGTGTTTTTTGGTGAGTTGATGCGTGGGCTCTTCTCTGCTCCCGGCTCGTTTCTCGTTGGTCTAACTGCCATTGGCCTGATCTTTATTGGACGCTCTAGCTTTTCGTTCATCGAATGGTGTGAACGAGCGGTGGGCTTCTATCATCTGCTTGTTGCCTCATTGGGACGCGCCAGCATTCGTATTCAAGAAATATGGTCGAGGGCGAGCTCCGTTCGTGCGGATGAAGCGGTACTCAGAGCAGAAACTTTAACTCTCCCCAAGGCGGACACCGATGCGCTCATTCTGTCACAATTGGAGCAAGATTCACCGTGGATCCCTCTGGAGTCCACCGGGTTTCCACCCCTAGCTGTTTCAGAGGCTCTGCAAAAAGGCCGTGGCATATCCCCGGAGCTCGAAGAGGAGTCCGAGCCTCCTTTGGAGGATGAATGGAGAAACCCG
Source organism: uncultured Polyangiaceae bacterium (assembly GCA_964459035.1). GTDB lineage: Bacteria > Myxococcota_A > Polyangia > Polyangiales > Polyangiaceae > NIC37A-2. Next base: position 15,939 of record CAYWLO010000004.1, read on the forward strand.
GAGGAAAAGACGGGCGAAGAGCAACCCTTGAGTGCTTCTGCTCCTTTGGAGGAGACTCCTCCAAGTGTGGATGGATTTTGGTCTGGTATCACCGAAGAGCCCTCAGCCGGTCCTCGGGAGTCGACTCCGCTTTCTGCTCAGGCAGAAGAGATAGACACGTCCCCTAGCGAGAAAAAACCAGCACCCTCACCCGCTCCCGCTCCCGCTCCCCCTGAAGATGAGCCTAAAATAGTGGATACCTCTTCGGCTCAGGAGGTTCGAGTGGCCCAGCCCGACAAACCAAGAGTAACAGAGACTGGTTATGTATTGCCCTCGACTGATCTTTTGGATCCCGCTGGGGAGAATGAGCACTCGGTCGATAAAGACGAGGTGCTGCGCTATGCGGATCTCTTAGAAAAAACTCTCGCTGATTATGGGGTGACAGGAAAAGTAGAGGAGATTCATCCGGGTCCCACGGTTACCACCTACGAAGTTGTGCCAGCGGCCGGAACGAAGGTAAGTAAAGTGGCTGGGCTGAGCGATGATTTAGCCTTAGGACTTTCAAGAAAAGTTCGCATTATCGCCCCCATTCCCGGTAAGGCACGCATTGGTTTTGAGATCCCCAATGATCACCGGGTGCCCGTGAACTTGCGTGAGTTGATTGAGGACGAGCGCTTCGCAGCTCTTTCTAAAAAGGCTGCTTTACCAGTGGTTTTGGGTAGAGATATTGTGGGGGCACCTTTTTATGCCGACTTGGCCTCGATGCCCCATGTTATCGTGGCAGGTGCTACCGGAGCCGGTAAGAGCGTTGGACTCAATGTAATGCTCTCGAGCTTACTTTTTAAGCGCTCACCGGAAGATCTGCGCCTGTTGATGATTGATCCCAAGGTCGTCGAGTTGGCTCCGTTTGATAAGATCCCCCACCTTCTGTTGCCCGTCGTGACCGATATGAACCAGGCGTCCCAGGCATTGAAGTGGGCCGTGGACGAGATGGAGCGCCGCTATCAACTCTTCGCAGACGCGGGAACCAAAAACATTGAAACTTTCAATCGCTACGTCAAGCGTGTGCGTGATGGAGAGATTCCTCCTCCCAAGGTCGCGACCGTTGAAGCCGTGGACCACAATGGCGATTTAACGTCTGTTCCCGTGAGCAAAAAAGGAGGTGATGGTGAGCAGTTGCCCCAAAAACTTCCCTACATTGTAATAGTTGTTGACGAATTTGCAGATTTGATGATGCAGCAGGGCAAAGAGGTTGAAACCTCTGTGGCGCGTCTTGCCCAGAAAGCTCGTGCCGCGGGAATGCATGTGATTCTAGCCACTCAAAGACCTAGTGTTGATGTGATTACTGGTATGATCAAGGCGAACTTTCCGTCGCGAATCGCTTTTAGAGTGGCGCAAAAAGTCGACAGTCGAACAATTCTAGACGAACAAGGCGCAGAGGTTCTCTTGGGCCGCGGTGATAAGCTTGTGAAGCTCAATGGGTCCACCGATACAGTGCGTGTACAATGTCCCTTTGTGTCAGAAGAAGAAGTGAGTGCTCTCACTGACCATATCCGTAGCCAGGCCGAACCCAAGTATGAGGAAGCTATCTTATTGCCCGAAGAGGAAGACGAGGCCGAGGTGGCTGAGGAAAAAGTGGACGCCCGCTTTGAGGAGGCGGTCTTGATTGTCAGGGACTCTCAACGCTGTTCGACTTCTTGGCTTCAGAGAAAAATGACCGTTGGGTACAATCGTGCCGCTAAGATGGTGGATATGATGGAGAGGCGGGGATACGTCGGCCCTCCCAACGGTTCGAAAGACCGCGAGGTTTTGCTCTTTTCATGAGGTTGTTCGACAATTGACGGGAATCTCTCAACTTTCTCGACAAAGAGAGATCAGGAATCGCAACCTTGGGCTATAGTCGGCCACGATTATGTCCGGTACTTCGCTGACCGTCCCCCCCCCAAAAGATGATGACCACGACGATGTTGCGTGGGCTTTGCGCGCGGCTTCGGCCCAGTGGCGCAGAGAAGCCGATGCTGATGCTATCAGTTGGGTGCAGCGAGCGGCCGAGACTGCTCATGAGGTTGGCGCGTTCGAGCGAGCTAAAGAACTGGCAGACCTTGCCCTCCTCTTGGCTGGAGGGGAGCCGTCCACGCAGGCCGTCGCCCCGCCCGCGACGGTCGGTCATCTCTCAGCAAGCGAGGGCGACGCCGACGAATTCGATGTAGAGATTGATGTTGATATTGAGATGGACGAGGAATTCGATCTCATCGAAGATGTTGATGAAATTGAGGAGCTGGAAGACCCTGAAGAGCTGAGCGATGTGGGGATCTTTGACGATGAGACGGCTCGGGTTGAAGTTTCCTTGCCAGCAGGAGCACGCCCTCCCCCTCCCTCGTTGCCAGCCCCGACTGTGAAGGGTGGGAGACTCTCAAGGGGAGCGGCAACGACAGGTGTGCTGCCACCTCCACCGTCGCTACCACCTCCACCGTCGCTGCCACCTCCACCGTCGCTGCCACCTCCACCGTCGCTGCCTTCTCTTCCTTCGGTCGGGGGGGCAAGTGCTGCTCCAGGTCCTGAAGGCGTTTCCTTGGGCGCAGTTTCACGGAGAGACGAGGTCGACTTTTCTGAGTTGCAAATTGACGAGGGCGAAGCGGAACTGGTCGATCTTGAGGGGGCTGAACTTGCATTTGAGGATGAGGAGCCCACCAGTAAGCGATCTGTTCCTCCCTTTGGAGAGCTCGATTCATCGCCCGATTTGGGGCCCGTTTCTATGGCAAGTGTTGATCAATCCGTCGATAGGTCAACAGCTGCAGAATATGCAACCGCGGGTACTTTGTCTCCAAGCTCTGTTGAGCACGATGAGTTGGAGCGTGAGCTCGGGGTGGACTTGAGTCTGCGAGCGCCCGCTGAGTCAATCTCACAAACAGCTCCTCCGGTTGACGTAGTCGACTCGAAGGAAGCAGAGTTCGAGGGGGAGACGCCCCTCACTCCTCCCACTGAAAGTTCCATGCCGGAGCTTCCAACGCGGGACACTCCTCCGCCACCTTCTCGGGAGAGCAGCCCTCCCGGTGCCATCTATTCGGAGCCGACCCAGCAAGCGCGCACACCAGTTCCCGGTCGTGCTTCTGTACGTCCACCTAGTCCGCCTCCAGGCGTTCAAGCAATGAACTCGGGGGTGGAGCCTTACGCCCTCGCGCCTTCTGCAGAACTGCCCCCCACCGTCACCAGAGCAGAACCGCCAACGCCCACCATGGCGGTTCCTTCGATCGAGCCTCCATCTCGCCCTGCTACGGCCCCACCACCAGCCGCGATGCACGAGCCCGCGGAGAGACCATCGGTTATTCCTCTAGGAGTTGAGTCTGTTCGACGTCTTTCGGAGCCGGCACTTTCGTCTGCCCCCGAACCGGACGAAATAGATGAGATGTTTGCGGCCATCTCGCGCCCCCCTGCTGCACTCACAGAATCTAGCTTTCCATCGTCGGTAGCGAGCGTTCCTCCCAAGGAGGCGCCTATCCCCGAGGCTGCCTTGATGCCGTCTTTGGGGTCCGGCCCCGGTCAGACCGAAAGCGTTGTGCCCGCGGTCGATGAATCGGAGGACGATTCGATCTTGTTGGACGGCGTTGACTTACTTGACGTTCCAGGGCTGCAGGACTTACCCGACGACTCTGCTCGTGAACTCGCCCAAAAAGCGCAAATAGTTACTTTAGAAGTTGGCGAAGAAGTGAGATCTTTTGGAGTTGCCCTTGTGACTCATGGGTCCGTTCAGCTGATGCCTACGGTGGCGGATGCGGCTTGTGCCCATGCCAGAAAAGGGGAGGTCCTCTTTACTCAAGGTTCTCTTAAGTACGGGGTCGAAGTGCGGGCGGTAGGAGCGGCGCCGGGAAGTCGTGTGGCGGTGATTTCAAAAGAAGCCCTCGACGCGGCCACGGGTGAGAGTCCCTGGGTTGCAGACGAATTGGCTGAAGTCGCCGACCGCTACTTGGCACTCGCCGGGGCGGTTTTGGGCCCCTTAGGAGATTCACTTGATGAGGTATTTCGCTTCATGGTTCTCGATAAATGCACCGTGAGATCGATGCCCGCCCAGGCAATGGTGGCAAAGGTGGGCGAAGCGATTGATGGTCTCTATATTATCGGAGGCGGCTTTCTTGAGATCTTGGCAGAGGACGGCTCTGTCCAAGAAGAACTAGCAATGGGCGATTTTGTGTTTCCAGAGACTGTTCTGGGGGCAGGGGGAGCGCCTGCTAGTGTGCGTGTTGGCGATCAGGGCGCACTATTGCTCTACGCAACCCGCATGGGCGCCCAAGAACTCTTTGCTACGTGCCCTCCGTTTATCGAGATTCTTGCGGGTGGATTTTAACGAGTTACCAAGGCGTGAGGCGATTTTCGATTCGTTATTTTTTGCTCGACGGGCTCTTTCTTGCGTCAGGACCTTTCTTTTCTAAGGCCTCTTGTTCCGCTGCGATTGTGCTGGGCGCTTTTTTTGTTCCCCATTCCCTATAGGTCACAAACACCAACGTAGTGAGCAGTAGGATCATACCGGCGGTATGAATTTGCGCTTCTACTTTTTGGTTGGGCCGCCTTCTGGTGACTCCCTCGTAACCTAAAAACATCAAGCGCCCGCCATCAAGAGCTGGAAAGGGCAGCATGTTGAAGAAGCCGACGGCTGTACTTATAAAGCCGATAAAGAATATGTAGCTTGCAATGCCATTTTTTGCCGCTTTTTCGGACTCGCGCATGATTCCCAATGGACCGCTAAGCTGGGGTTTCTCCTTACCTGCTATCATACGGCCTATGATATTAATATTTGCCATGACAATTTTTGCAGGCAATTCGATGGCAAGAGCGCCGGCCTCCGAGATGGGCATGGGTACGAGTTGTGGAGAAATACCTAATAAGGCGCGCCCTTCGTACTCCCGAGGAGTAGCGGTAATTTGAATTTTTTTGCCAGCCCGCTCAAGATCAAGTCGAATTGCATTTTCACCCTTGTCCTTGATCAAAGGTGGGATTTCTCTCCAATGCTCGACAGGCTTTCCGTCAATAGCGACAACTCGATCACCTTTCTGAATGCCGGCCTCTGCCGCAGGGCGATTGGGCAGAACCTCGACCATGGTGGACGCCTTACCGGCAAGTAGAGCCGAAGCAAAAAACATGACCGAAGCGAGGAGATAGTTTGCAAAAGGCCCCGCAAAGATGGTCGAAATACGAGCAAAAAGGGTGCCATTGTTGAAGTTTGCTTCATCGTCGTCCTCCAGTTCCTCAAAAGGATTTTGACCCGCAATTTGTACGTAGGCCATGAAGGGAATGAGCCCCACCTGAAAAACAGTGTCGCTGCCTCGTGGTTGGTAGCGCCAAATGGTCGGCCCAATGCCGATTGCAAAGCGTTCAACACGCATATTGCAGGCTCGGGCGACCAAATAGTGTCCCCCCTCGTGCACGATCATCAAAAGCGAGAGAGCTAGGATGCCCAAGATCAACAACATTGTCCTCCTTATAGCTGCCAGAGGCCGGGCGCGCCAAATGCTGAAGCTCTATTTGCCCACACCGGTCCTCGTTGGTAGCTTGCGACCCCGCCAGTCCGATCGAATAGTGAGGGCTTCAGCGCGATATTTACAGGTGAAAACATGACTCAGCAGACTCCCGGCAATATGGGCGGCCCCCAAAATCTCCAACTCAAGGGTGGCGCTGCCATCGTCGCTCCAGTGAGCGCCTTTCAAGGTGGAATTCCGCCGAATGCGCTCATTGTGATCCCTGTGACGAAACCTACAGATGCCTTGACTGAGAATCTTGAAAAAGGCCCCTTTGCGGTGACTCAAGAGCAGATGTGGGAATTGCTTGGCTACAATGGCCCTGCTGTTCAGGTGCAAGATGGTGAAGGCCGTCCGATGACCATTGGCTTGGACGACCTACTCAGCGGGTTACGTGATCATTGGTCAGAAGATAAAGCCGATCCACAGCGTGGACGCATGTTTGCCTCTGAGTTGATGAAGTACAAGCGTTTTGAAGAAGCCGAAAAGGTGCTCGCGAAGGTAGTTGCCTCCGGAGGAGGCGGCGAAGATTGGATGACTTTAGGAGTCGCTCAGCTTCAGCAGGAGAAGTTTAACGAGGCCGAGGGTACCCTAAAGGGCGCTCGTAATCTTCTGCCGGAGAACCCCTTTCCCTCCTTGCACTTAGCCAAGTGTTATAAGGGAAAAGGCAACAAAGAAGAAGAGCGCTCTAGTATTGAACATGCAATTGTCGTGCAGCCTAATTCTGTAGACGCGTGGGCTGTTCTCTTTGTTCATGTTCGTGACGAAAAAGATGAGGCTGCTGCTATTGAAGTTGTTACAACTTTGGCGGACGCTGAGCCAAATAAGAAGAGCGCTGCCCCCTTTGTCGCCATTCAGGGCGTGCTCGCCGGTAACGAAGAAACGCGCGAAAAGGCTTTGCCATGGGCCGAAAAGGCAGTCGCGCGCAATAACAAGGACGCTCTAGCTCTCGTGGCTTATTCGGCTCTCCTTGGCCAACAGGGCAAGATTGACGAGGTCGTAAAACTTCTCTCCGGCCATGAAGATCTCATGGTGCGTGATGTTCGCCTTGCTCACAATTACTTTCAGGGTTTGATGAACAAGCGCGATATTCAGGCTGTGACTCAATTGCTCAATAAACTTGCTGCATCGCCCGTTGCCGAGGTGAAGCAATTTGCTCAAGAACAGGGGCGCATGGTGGCCCAATTGCTTCAGCAGCAGCAACAACAATTGGCCCAGGGTGGAGCCGCTCCGTCAGGACTTGTGGGGCCAAACGGCCGACCCTTGAGCTAAGAATCCTTGCCTGGGTAACTCTCGGGCAGGATACTCAGAGTATTGAATGGGACCATTAATATTTGCCATATTGCTTGCGTTGGTGGTCTCATTTGTGTGTTCCATCTGCGAGGCCGTTCTTCTTTCTACAACGCGTGCTCAGGCCGAGGCATTTGGAGACTCTCGAGCTGGTCGTATTCTAAGAAAATTCAAACGAGAGGTGGACCGCCCCATTGCGGCCATTCTTATTTTGAATACGGGTGCCAATGTGTTTGGTGCGGCCATGGCAGGGGTGAGTTTTGAGGCTCTTTACGGAGCTGATTCACTCACCGCTTTTACAGCCGGCTTTACAATTGCCCTCCTCTTCTTTGGGGAAATTATTCCCAAAACGGTGGGTGCCGTGCATACCAAGAGCTTCATTGTTCCAGTTGTGTATTTTGTGAGGGGTCTCACCTTCGTTCTTTGGCCGATGATTTGGCTGTCGCGGCAACTTACTCGAGCAATTCGTGGAAAACGCGTCCCCATTACGAGTTTAAAGGAGATTCGTATCTTAGCAGAACTGGGTATGAGCGAAGGAGCGGTGGAGGAACATACCGCTAAGATGATAGACGGAGCCGCGCGCCTAAAAGAGCTTTCGGCTTATGATGTGATGGTGCCTCGTACCGCGTCGAGCATTCTATTTGGCGGTGATATTTTGGAAAAGAGTTTGTCTTTGATGAGTCGAACCGGCCACAGTCGCTTTCCTTATTCTCGCGTCGGAAACCCTGATAGAATTGATGGCGTGGTGCATACGCGAGATGTGCTTTCGGCAATCAACTCTCAGCGTATATTCGTTGGTGACACGGCCATGTCTCAGGCTAGTTCTCGAGTTTTGGATTCGCTGATTCGCAAAGTGCAATATGTTCCAGAAAGCACTTCTGTTCTTGAACTATTGCGTATGTTTCAGGAGACTCGCAACCACCAGGCTATTGTGGTGGACGAATACGGTGGAACCGAAGGCATTGTTACTTTGGAGGACGTAATAGAAGAAGTGGTTGGAGAGATTCAAGACGAGCGAGACTCTCAAACGACTTTCATTGTTCATCAAACAGACGGCTCCTTGCTCTGCCGTGGACGCGCCGAGACTCGTCGGGTTTTTGAAGAAATTGATGAGTCTGATGAAGCGGAGTCTGTCACATTGGCAGGCTACTTGGCGGAGCGCCTGGGGCGAGTGCCGGTTGCTGGGGACAGAGTCGCGTTGGGCCTCCATGAGTTTCATGTGCAACGTGCCAACGCCCGGCGCGCAGACAGGATCCTCGTTGAGAAGCTTTCTCTCGAAAACTAAAAGAGTACGAGGTGTGTTTTCGAGGGAGAAAGCATCTCTGAGCCGTTCATAGGGACTCCCTGTAGCGGGGCTGCGACCAGAGGGCATCCAGACACCGATTCGTAGCACAATTGAAGCGAGCGCTTTTTCGCCGTCGATACCGCCTATAGGTGGGCGAAAAACCCGCATATTCTATATCGAATGCGAGGAGTTTTAACTCCGGTCTATTGTGGTCAAGAGGGGGGCTGTGCAGGGGCTTAGCTCTGCTATATTCAGCAAGTGGAGGGTAGAGGGTGAGGGTACGTGTACGGAGGGCTGTGCTAGCAGGCGCATGGTGCATGGGGGCGACTTTCCATAGCGGCTGTACAGAGCGAGAGACACGGGAGCTTCCTCGTGCGGTGGCGGGGAGCACAAGTGCCACGCAAGAGCTTGACTACTGTGACGTGAAACCAATCTTTGTCGACAAATGCGTGCGCTGTCACGGGGGAGAGCTTGTTCACGGTGAACCATTTCGCTTAGAAACTTATGACTCCCTCTACCGCCGGCGCGAGTCTATTCAGCGCTCTGTAAGTCGGCGCACCATGCCAGATCCGAATTTTCTTGAACTGACGCCCCCAGTGGAGCCTCTCACCGAGCAAGAGTTTGAGGACGTCTTGTCATGGTTGAGCGAAGGGGCGCTGCAAGGGGAATGTGACTGACGCCTAGACCCTTCGAATTGACAATTTTGAGCGAGCCGTCCATGCTTGTTGCCCATGAAAAAGGAAAGAATATTCGTACTCTCGGCGGCGTTGTTTGCCACTGCATGCCCTAGTCCCTCTTCGACGGTCGTGGCCGAGCCGGCTTCGGATTTAGAGGTAGATGCCGACCAGCCTTCCTCAAAGCACAAGCGTCCCAATGTACTCATCTTGATAGCGGACGATATGGGTTATAGTGATATTGGCGCCTATGGGAGTGAAATTCAGACTCCCAATATTGATCGCCTTGCAGCCGAGGGAATCAGCATGTCCAATTTTCACGTTGGAGCCACTTGCTCGCCAACACGCACTATGTTGGTCAGTGGGGTAGATAATCATCTGGCTGGGCTTGGTAATATGCACGAGATTATGGCTGACAATCAATTTGGCAAGCCAGGATACGAAGGCTATTTGAACAATAGCGTTGTGAGCATTGCTACGGTGATGCGCGACGCAGGCTATCACACATACATGGCAGGCAAGTGGCACTTGGGAGGCAACCCAGGCTCAATCCCCTATGCGCGTGGTTTCGAAGAGTCTTTTGCTCTTGCGGAGAGCGGTGCGGACAATTGGGTAGAGATGCCCTACGCCCCGATGTACGAGCGCGTTCACTATTTTGAGAACGATAAAGAAGTAAATCTCCCGACAGAAAACTACTATTCTTCAAACTTCTATACGCAACGCATTATCGAAAATATCGAGTCCAACCGAAAAGACGGGAAACCATTCTTGGCTTGGCTTGGGTACCAGGCAGTACATTATCCTCATCAAGCACCCAAAGAATTTATCGACAAGTATGATGGGGTCTACGACGGTGGATGGGAAAAAACTCGGGAGCAACGCCTTGAGAAGCAAAAGAAAATGGGTCTTTTTCCTCAGGCAACGGCCCTTGACGAAAACTTTGACAAGACCAGCGTAGGGGACTGGCGACTTCCAGCGTGGGATAGCCTTTCCGACGAAGAGAAGAGATTCAATGCTCGGCGCATGCAGACTTATGCAGGCATGGCGGACAACATGGACCATAATATTGGAAAACTGCTCTCTTACTTGGAAGAAATTGATGAACTCGATAACACGTTGATTGTCTTTTTGTCCGACAACGGCACGGACCCGAATCTGTTGGCGTCCAAGGAGGACTTCAAACCTTGGTACAAGAAAAACTATCCATATACTTACATCGAAGACTATAAGGGTGATTACTCGACGATGGGTCAAAAGGGGTCCTATGCGGACTACGGTCCAGGCTGGGCAGCAGCCGCAAATACACCCAATAGCTACTTCAAAACATTTTCTACCGAAGGTGGTCTGCGAGTTCCCTTTATTGTTCGCTATCCCAAATCCATCAAAGGGGGTATGCGCTCAGGAGTATTTTCGTTCGTCAAGGACGCGTTCCCAACCATCCTAGAAGTCGTTGGTGTAGAGATGCCGAGGGACAACTATCAAGGTCGTAAGATACATTCTCCTGATGGAGTCAGTATGTGGAGTCATCTCACGGGACAATCGAAGGTCGTCCACGATGAGTCGGAGACGATTGGATATGAGCTTGCTGGAAGTAGTGCTGTGTTTCGAGGAAACCTTAAACTCTCACGCAATCCAGCTCCGAAAGGCACCGGAAAATGGGAGCTTTATGATATTTCGTCCGACCCTTCCGAGTTGAATGATCTTGCCTCTCAGAAGCCCAAACTTGTGGAGGAAATGACTCAAAGTTACGAGGTGTACGCAAAGAAAACTCACCTTGTGCCCGTTCCGGATGGTTACGACCCCCTTGTTCAGGTCGTGAAAAATAGCCAGAGAAAGCATTGAGTCGTGGAGACACTGCGCTCAGAGCACGACAGCTATGCAGTGACGCCTAGATCCCTCAGCCTGGGGAAAATTTAATGGGGTAGGTGACCGTTACAATTCCACCTTCAGGTTGAGGAAATTGCAGGGTGCTGAATGCGTCGATGACGCATTGGGTTACCTCTGCATCTGGTAGGTCGGATCCCGCATCATGGGCCTCGGTCACGCTCCCGTCTCGAGTGATGACAAATCTCGTGAACACCACTCCTTCAAGTTGCGGATTACTTTTTAATGCGTGCGCGTAGCAATCCTTAAAAACACCGAAATTTTCGCGTACAATTCTTCGAATGACTGTTGCTGGAAGGCGCTGATTGGTGATCTTCTTTTGCTCGGCAGAAGAGTTTGCCACAGGGGCGTCCGCAGCTGGCGGTTGGTTGCAAGCGGGCATGAGTACCATCGCGCAAAGAGTTAGAACATTGAATAGGGCGGACTGTCTCGGTAACGCGGAGGGCATTGTTCGCTTCATTCTTTTCATGACCACTGTGGGGCCCCTGACTTCTCAAGGTTCTCCAGATCCGTAACTGGGCGCCCGAGAGCTGCCTTGAAGACAGAATCTTAGTATTGCCGCCACCTTGATTCACTACGAGCACTCCGCTAGTAAGAGAGAACTTGAGTCCTTGGTAGGGGTTGAGTTCGACGAAGAGTCGGCACCCGCAAGGGGGTCGGCTCTTTTGCAATTTAGTCGTGGGGCGAAGTGAGTCGGGTCGTATACTGAACTTTGTTCAGTGATTGCGTGCGTAGGTGCTAGCTCAGGGGTGAGTTGAGCCCGAATTTCCTTCTATTCTACGCCGTGATTTACGGCAACGCCCCGGCCTGGAGGACAAATAATGTCATAGCAAGCTTTCCTTCTTGCGGTATACATTGCTAATACTCTTTGGCGAGCGCTCGGGCACTCGCTTGAGGCGCGAAATTTTCGTAATCTCGCAATGTATCAAATGACTGAACATCAATCTAGTATTAGCAATTGACTCCTGAACAAGAGCGCAGTATTAAAACGTAGCTCTTGCGGGAGGGCATCTTTTGCCACATTGCACCACAGAAGCTGCGTGTATTCAGAGTATGGGTCCTGGAACCTGTCTTATATAATTCGATCTAAACGAGCACATTAAGCAAACAAAGAGCACTGAGAAATATCATGGAAGACAAGAACAAGAGCAAGGCCCTAGAACTCGCAATCGCTAGCGTAAAGAAGGAATTTGGCGAGGGTGCAATCATGCGTCTTAAAGAGGGCGAGAAAGTCAGAGCTGTTGAGTTTAGCCCCACTGGTTCATTAGGACTGGATTTAGGCTTGGGTATCGGTGGGTATCCCAAAGGAAGGATCATGGAAATCTACGGTCCAGAGTCTTCCGGTAAAACGACATTGATGCTGCACGCCATTGCTGAGTTGCAGAAGCGCGGTGGTGTGGCGGCATTCATTGATGCTGAGCACGCACTCGACATCAATTATGCTCGTAAGTTGGGGGTGAACACAGACGAACTCTTGATCAGTCAGCCCGATTACGGTGAGCAGGCTCTTGAGATCGCTGATATGTTAGTGCGTAGCTGCGCTGTAGATATGATTGTTATCGACTCGGTTGCAGCGCTTGTTCCCAAGGCAGAAATCGAGGGGGATATGGGCGATACCCATGTGGGCTTGCAGGCTCGTCTGATGAGTCAAGCATTACGTAAGCTGACGGCCAATGTCGCGCGCGGCGGGGCGATGCTCTTCTTTACGAATCAGATCCGCATGAAAATTGGAGTCATGTTTGGAAGCCCAGAGACTACGAGTGGTGGTAATGCCCTGAAGTTCTATGCCTCTATTCGTCTCGATATTCGTCGTATTGGTGCCATCAAGGATACGTCGGGCAAGGAGAGCGTCGTGATCGGAAATCGAACGCGTGTAAAGGTCGTGAAGAATAAGATGGCAGCTCCGTTTCGCGAGGTTGAGTTCGATATTCTCTACGGCAAGGGAATTAGTCGTTCGGGGGAAATTGTTGATAAGGCCGTGGACGCTGGGCTGATGCAAAAGAGCGGTGCGTGGTATTCAATGGGAACCGAGCGAGTCGGACAGGGGCGAGACAACGCACGCACTTATCTCGAAGAACATCCCGAGATGATGGAAAGCCTGGTCTCTCAGATCATGGAAAAGGCTGGATTTGCGACGGATGAGGTCGCCAGTACTCCGGAGGAGTCTAAAAAGTCTTCCGAGAAGCCTGAAGCGAAGTCTGAAGCGAAGCCTGAAGCGAAGCCCGACTCAAAGTCGGGCCGAAATGTTGCGTCGAAGGGACGTGGCGCACAAGCAAACTAAGGAGAAAATTTTCTAGCTCAGGAAAGAGAGCAATGGGTCACTTCTTCTGATCCGTTGCTCAATACCCTGGGTAGAATTGGACAGTTGTTCTGGTGCACAGTCGCTTGAGTGCACAATTGCTTTCTTGAGCTGTCAGTTTTGAACGAGTCATCGCCCCGGTAAGCTATTGGTGGTTCTATTGGGCGTATCGCGCTGTGAAGGTGGCGATCATATTTGGTATACAGAGTGCTGAGATACTTCTTTTGTCCAGTGCCGGATTCACACTCATTGTGGGTGAATCGAGACATCAGGCGGCGGCAAAAAAGAGGCGCTATTTCGTTCCCTACCTTGCTCTTACCTTGCGTGAGCAGGACACGGGAAAGAGGCTTCTATCCTTTTGAATGTCGCATGAGTGGCTTGTAATACCGAATGTGTTGGGTGATTCCTTGTTTGAAGCGTTTTGCATCTGTTTCGATCTAGAAAATTTACTCGGAGGGAGGAGCTTGTCGCTAGGGAGATGGGGGGGTGCAGCCTGACCAGTTCTCTAGCGGCTTTCTCCTCGAAAAAGGGGCCCTATGCGTAAGCGTAGGACCCCTTTTTCTTATCGTGCGTTCGTATTGTTGAACAGGACAACAATTGCCATCAGTTCGTATTGTTGAACAGGACAACAATTGCCATCAGTCAGCTAGCTGGGTACTTGAACTCTTAAAATTCTAGCGCAACACCCGCTACCCAGGTTGCGGCGCCTGTGCTGATTCCGCTGCCAAAGCTGTCTACTTTGCTAGCCCACCATTCTGCAAAGATGTACGCATTGTTGACTCCCGATGCGTTGTCCATACCGATGGCAGTTTGTGGAGCAATGGGATTGAGGTGAAACATAATACCTAATTGGTATTGTAAACCGTAGGACCAGCCCGTGGCTTTCTCACCATCAACTCGAGAGATCTTACCAGCGTCTTGGGATTGCCAGAGTGACCAGGCAAAACCTCCCTTAACGTAGGGCACAAGAGGAATGTTTAATTCTCTACTGAGCACGTCAGCCCGAAAGACGGCTACGGCGTACATGGGCATCACCCAGATGCTATTTTTGTGGGCAGAGGGCTTGGGGTTTGGTTCACCCGCCTCATCGAAGGGAGCTACGCCGCTATTGTAAAACCAATGCCAGCCTACGCCCGGTCCAAGGGTGCCTAAATAGGGAATTCGAAGAGCTTGGTAGTCTAATTCGACTCCAAAAGTAACGCTTGGTTTGGTTCCAAAAACGTCTTCGTAGGGGGTATCGTTGCTGAATTCATCGTCGATGTTTGGAATATACGGCCCCATGCGAAACTCGAACACTCCGTATTGGGGCGAGCGGTAGGCATTAGGATCGGAAAGCGGATCGTGGGGGGCATGAGTGCTGAAGCTGTCCTCCTGATGTGCACTGGCGAGAGGCGTTAGTGAAATAAGTGCCGAACCTACCGCAATAAAAAGGCGAGGGGAGCGAGGGATGAACAAGGTAGCGAGCATTAGGTGTTTTCCTTGCGACGCCACAAGAAAAGGACGAGAGAGATTGCGAAGAGGCCAGGTAACAAAGGGCTGTCTTTTGAATCGTGGTGTGCGCACCCGCCGCCACCTTGACCGCCCGATTCTTTGTAGGATTCATAGAAAGTGGTGACGGTCTGGGGGCGCGCGCACTCAACAGGTGAGAGGGGCCCGGCGTTGCCGAGAGCGTCATGGGCAGAAACGGCGACGGCGTAGTCTGTTAGATTCACGAGGCCGCTTGCTTGTCCTTCTCGGGTTGTTCTACCAAATATGGAGCCGCATTCGAGCATGAGAGTGTCTCCTTGAGGTATAGTGCCTTCTACGAGTTCGGATTGAACGCAGTCTGGGTTTCCTCCTGCTCCGCCAGCCCCACCCACGGCCGTGCTCATATCTGTTGCAGCTCCAGGAGCTGCGGCAGGCGCGCAATAGTAAGTGAACCCGTCAGCCCCATCGTTTTCGTCCTCCGGGGCGAGCTCCCATTCAAGAAAAATGTGTTGGTCCCCAGGCCCGGCTTTTAGTGCGTTGGGCGCGCGGGGACCGCGTAGATCAAACCCGGACATATCCCATTTGGCGCTGCCCTCAATTCCGTCAGAGCGCCGATGAATGACGAATAATACTAAGCTCTCTTCTTCTTGAGTCTCGCAGATCTCTTCTCCGCCGCCGGCGATTGTATCAAACGAAAAGTTGTCCTGAGGATTGAGTGCGACGACGTCTCGGGGGTTCACCATGAGAGGGGTGCCCACTACAAAGCTCGATTGACTATAAACTTGTGCGCATTTGGGGACGCCTGTCGAGTTTTCTATCTCTTTTACGCAGTCTTCGCTGCGGCTTATGTACACATCCAGGCGATCATTGGTTTTCCAGCCGGTGACTTGTGGAAATATTTGAATCCATGTGCTCTGGGGATCGTCAGCCTCCTCCTTTGCCGCACTAGGTGACGCAATGCGCTTGTCCGCAGAGTCATAACAATCAACCCGGTTGATCCAGTTGATGAGCTGGTCGGAGTTGCGATCGCTCTCTCGTATTATCTGAAAGCCTGTTCGAGGGTCGAGGGTCACCGCCGCTTCCGCCTTGCCCATTGCTCCGACGAAGGCGAAGAGGACACTGCTCACGACGGAGAGTTGTTTCAGTGTGCTAAGAAATGACTTCATAAAGGAATAGTTTCTTTGAAGCACAGGCTGTGCCAACGGGCAATCTGACTTTGAGGCGGGATAGGACGGTGCGCCTTGGCGTTTTAGGAAAGGATGTTTTTGTTGGGGAGACAGATTGTCTCAAGTGCATCAGGAAAGAGGTAAAATCTGTCAGTTTGGCAATTCTCTCACCGCAGCTGTTTCTGGTCTAGAGGCGAATCTCTACGTGAGTGCGACGGCGTAGAGACTTGAGCCAGTGCTCGCGAGCCTTGGCCATTTTCTCCATATAAACCTGTTGGTGCACTTCGGCTCTTACGTCTTGAAAGGGAGGGAGCTGGGAAGGGGGGCGCTCAATGACTTGGATGATCAACCAATGATTTCCATCGCGAATGGGCCGTGAGGTTTCGCCCACTTCGAGGGCCATGGTGGCCCGTTGAATACCACGAGTCTCTTGGAGAGGCGGTAGAGCGGGACCGAGCGCATTTTCAGGAGAGACCGAGTGCTTTTGAACGAGCTCCCGAAAGTCGCCCCCCTCTTGCGCGGCGTCGGCAATGGAAGCCGCTAGTAACTTCTGTTTTGCCTTTTCTGACTTGGTGCGCCCCGCTAAAATTCGTAGGCGTAAGGTGCGTTGTGTGAGCTGCATGCGCTCCCGCGACTGGAGTGTTCGGTAGGCCTTTTGGAGATCGCGGTCGTTGACTTTAATACGCCCCGTGAGTCGTAATTGTGTCATCTTTGCCTGCAGTAGCTGTCGCCGAAGCTCCCCGCGATATGCTTTTTCTGTAAGACCGCTGCGCTTGGCCTCGCCCAGAATCTGATTGACCGACATGTTATTCTGCGAGGACACGCGAGCGAGGGCTTCTTCTACCTCTGTGCTGGTTATACTAATGCCCGAGTTTTTTGCGGCGCGAGCTTCGAGTTCCTCATTGACCATGCGCTCAAGAACTGCCGAGTAGACTTGAGAAAGTGCTTGGGTACGCTGAGAGCCTTCTGGAATTGTTCCATAAATGCGTACAAGTAGAGGAAGGGCTCGCTCACGAATCTCGGTGAGCAAAATGGCCTGACTGCCTACGATTGCTACGATTCTCTCTACGATTGCTGCCTGAGCCACCGGGGGAGAAAGAAACGAGCTACCTGTCGTCAGCCCGGCCGCAAGGGCGAGACACAGAGTTATACGTCGTAGGTTCATCAGATTAGGAATCATGTTCAGGTTCGGGCTTCGATCAAGGAAATTTGGAGTTTCCTCCGTCGAAACATGCGAAATACGAGTTCCAATGCGCTCAAAACCAGTGCGAGCAGGGCAATTTCTCTTGAAATGCCCACTTGAGTGAGGGTGGAAGCCTCGGTCAGGGACGTTTCTCCTTTCAAGCTCTGTTGCGACTGCAATATTTGTTCCTGAGGATTTAAGATAGCATAACGTACTTCCGTCACAGACTTTGGGTCTCGGGGATGGGAAATCGAGTGAAGACCGGCATTTGTGCTCTCTACGTAGTTTTGAGGAACGCGGCCGTTTTCTTCCTCTTCGATGGCGAGGCTGGCAGTTTCACGGTGGGCGAGGAGCTTGCCCAAAGGGTCCCGGACGACTGCACTTCGATCGACTAGCCAACGGGAACCAACCGGGGTCGCCTGCGCCCCTCGACGCAAGGCGCTTTGAGAAATCGCATAGTCGACAAGTTCAAGAAAGGCCGGGCGTAAAGCGAGATCGCTTTTATCGACAGAGGAGGGCAATGTGACCGTGAGCAAGAGTCCTTGCCCTAGGGTGCGTTCGACAACGAGAGGATGCCCGTCCTGCCAGGAAGCTTTGACTGCTGCTCCTTTTTCGTTTTCTAATTGGGCCCGGTGGCGTGCCCCCAAATTATTCCAAGTAGAAGTAAGTGGTCCAAGTGAGCCTTGCTTTTTTGGATCGACCCCGGCTGATGGATTGCTCACCCACGCGGGGGTTCCACTAACGAAAGGCGCAAAGTCGGAGCCGAGAGGGGTATGGGAAATGCCCGGACCTAGAAAAAGGACGCCAACGCCTCCTGAGTAGATCCATGTAGAAAGAGCGTCACGAGTCTCAGGAGTAAACCCACTAGGGTCATCGACAAAGAGAGCCCCATAGGACGCGAGCTCTGATGCTCTGTCCGGTAAGAGGCTGAGGGGTTGTACCCGGACTCCTCGATCCAAGGACTCTATAGCGGCCTGCAAGACTGTGCTTGTGCCCGTTTGTCTTCCAGCTTTGTCTCGATCGGCTCGAACCGCGACCCTCAGGCTTGCCGTCGTGTCCAGTACCGCGCAGCTATCGTCTGCAGGGATCTGGTCGTGCATTTTATTGGGTGGGGGCGTGAGAACCACCGTTAAGTTGAGAGCTCGCCTTGGGTTGCGCCCGGTTTTTTTACCGTCTTTGTGTTTCGTTGAATTTAATTTGATTGGGTGGGCGCCGTCTTTGGCCGCTTGGGGGGCCGAGACGGCTTCGCCACTTTGATCAAATACTTGAATGAACCTCGCCTTGGCTGCTTCGGCTTCTGTACAGACGAGCTCAACCAAAATAGTTTCGCCGTTTAATGTGCCGTTGATGAGAGCACAATTGTGGAGGTGCTCTCGCAAGTTGCCTTTTGGAATGAAGACGTTCTTGAGAGAGAGGGTAAGGTCCTCGGTTGCAAGATCACTCAAGAGCACAATCGTGTTGTCTTGATGAGGAAGACCTTTTTGAGTACTGCGCGCAAGGGCAAGGGCTCCCTGTAGATCCGTGTGGCGGGAGCTTTCCTTGATTTGCTTGAGGGCCTCATGAATGCTTCCAATCTCGGTGGTGGGTGGAGTGAGAAGGCGCGCAGGGGCCCCGGCGAGAACGATGGAAAATGCATCTCCCGCCTTGGCCGTCGTCAACAGTTCACGTGCCTTGTCGAGAGCGGATTCGAGGCGGGTTTTTCCGCTGGAAGTGAGGGCCCTCATGCTGGCCGAATCATCAATAATTAGGCTAGCGGCGACGGAGCCCCCGTTGGTGCGGCTCAAGGAGAGACGCGAACAGTGCACGAGGGGGGAGGCGGCCAAAAGCGCGAGACAGAGCAAAAGTAAGATTCGTAGAAGAAGAAGCCCCTTGTCTTCAATGCGATTTCTTTTGCGGGCCGAAGTTGTTTTCGAGGGAATGAGGTGTGCTGCCGGAAAGGTGAGAGTCCGGGCGCGACCTTTTCTGAGGGCGTGGGCTAGGAGGGGCGCGAAGGCAGTTAAACCCAAGAGAAGGGCAATGGGCAGCAAGAAAGTCAAAACGTAGGGGACTCTAGGGAATGCTTGAGCTCCCACGCTGCTAGCTCTCTCTTGTGAGGTTCAGATCCTGCAAGCAAGTGACGGAGGACTAATGCCGGAGAGTTGTCAGTTCGCGAGCGCAATAGACTCCCGCCGCGCGCCGTCAATTGAGAACGCGAGCTTTCTGTGAGTTTTTCAAGGCGATCCATATACAAGGCTCTTACACTTTGAGCATCGGTTTCGATTTCTTTCAGGGTCTCTGGGCTCCGAAAACGTAGAGGACCCGTGAAGGGAAAGTCGACCTCAGCGGGAGTAAGTATTTGAGTCGCGCGCACCAAGCGACCTTTGGTGCAGAGGGCTGCTAAGGACTGAGCGAGTGCTGGGGTGATGTCGAGAAAGTCTGAAAGGAAGAAGAGCAAGGTGCCGCGGGGCAAGCGAGAGCCAAGAGAGAAGAATACGTCTTGCCAATTCACAGGGCTGCCTTGTTTTTCACCTTTTGGCGCAAGAAGGGCATGATCCAGGGACTTTGAGTCAAGGTTTTCTAATTCGCAGAGAATACGTTGAAACGCTTCACGCCCGCAATGGGGCATATGGGTTTCGACTCGATGGTTAGAGACCAGAGTGAGGCCAATCGAGTCGCGGGCATCACGAGCGACTGTAGCAATCGCTCCGGCGAGGAGGAGGGCGCGCGACAACTTACTTTCTGGTGCATGTGCAAGACTTGTCTTTGCATCTCCAGCATATTGCATGGAGGGGGTCAAATCTATCAGGAGGTGAACCGAACGCTCCGTGTCCGTATGAAATTCGCGCACAAGTAAATGCCCATGGCGTAAGAGTGCATGGCGATCGAGGTGTCTTAAGTCGTCACCGGGAGTGTAATTTCGATGCCCCGCGAATTCTACACCTGAACCTTTTCTCTCGGATCGGTGGGTTCCCGCGGCCCAGCCATCAGCCAAGATGCGCGCGCGAAGTTGCAATGACCGTGAATGCGTATTTTCAATACGGGAGCGAAGGTTGAGATCTTTCACTTGATGAAAGTGGCGGTGCTCATCACCAATCCCGAAGCGATTCCAAGAATAACGGCTAGAACGCCTAGGATGATCCAGGTTTTTCCGATGGATATCTTTTTGCTCTCGCCATCGGCGGAAATGGGGAGAGGCGCTTCGGGGGGAGGTTGAGTTCCTTTAGTCATTTTTTGAAGATTTGCGCGGGGTGCGCCGGGGTATTGATTTTGTTAGATGATTGAGGTCCACAAATTTTAATTATTTTGGGGCTCACCATGAAGGGATCGAGTTTGGCTTGGGGCCGTAGGGATCGAAATGCTCGGCAGGAAGTGCGGGCGAGCCCCTGGGCGCCTAAGGCGACATAGGCTTGGAGAAGAAGGAAGTGTACCTTGCCGCGGCCCGACTGGGTGAGATTTCCGGAGGACAAGAGTTGGGTGCCTCGTGCAACTGCCGGAATATAGCGACCACTCTGAACTTCTTGTGAGAGTTCTTTGGTTTGATGGTGACTTCTTTTTTGTTCTTCAAACTGGTCACCGTGGGTCTGCTCGATAAGTTTTGTAGCGGCTGCTTTTGCTGCCGCAAGTCCTTCGGCTGTCAGGGGAAGATCGCTTAAGGGCAAGAGCAGGAGGTCCCCTCGTTTTAGTTTGCGGTCTCCCAACTGATTGTAAGTTGTTAGGCGATAAGCATGTTTCGTGCTGCCGAGAAAGCGATAGGCAAGGGTGGCCAAGCTTTCTTGGCCCGTTGCCACCCAAGTGAGATTGTAGGGGATGGCGATGAGCTGCCCGAGCTCTGGCTCGACCCATGGTTTGTGTCCGTTGACTTGGGCTAAGAGGATATGGCGGCGCTCGTCTCCCAAAAGCTCAAGGGCTAATGTTTGCCAAGTTTCGTCTTGACGTACCTGGCGGTAGGTGAGAGCAGGGACCTCTAATATCATGCCAGGAGTCAGCCCCGCGCTGGACGAACCGTCGAGAAAATTCGCCCGTGCGAGGACTCTTTCGAATTGAATTCGTCCATAATAACGCTCTGCCAACGCAGCGAGGGTTTCACCTTTCTGTGCGACATGAGGAAATGCGTGGGCAAGCCCTTCGCCCGAAAAAAGAAGGAAGGCATACACGAACCACAATGCTCTCATAATTGCTGCCTCTGGCGAGAAGAGTGGAGCACTTTAGGTCCCCTGAGGGTAGCCTGGAGAGGGCTTTCTTGCTGTTTCACTTGGGTATTCGTGCACTACGCTATTGGGGGGCAGGCTGGACAATTGTAGTTCTAGATTTTGTGCGTCAGGGGGACGATCGTTGGGGTTTTTGGCAAGGCATTGCAAAACAATATCGTCCAGTTCTTTGGGGATATTGAGGTCTTCACGTATTGCGCGCATCGAGCGGGGTTTAGACCTTTGGTGGTGTTCCAAGAGAGTTTGTCGATTCTTGGACTGAAAGGGTAAGCTGCCTGTGAGTGATTCGTACATTAAGACACCGAATGCATAGATATCGCTACGAGGATCGATGACTCCTCCGACACATTGTTCGGGGCTCATGTATTCGGGAGTACCGAGGGTGTACCCGTCTTGGGTCAGGGACTCTTCTTGAGCGAACTTGCTCATGCCAAAGTCGAGTACTTTAATTGCGCCGTTTTCGCAGAGAAAAATATTACCAGGCTTTAGGTCGCGATGAACTATCTTGAGGCGATGGGCAGCCGAAAGGGCACGACAGGATTGCATGAAGATGGGGATTGCAAAACCTGGAGGGAGAGGGGAACGTCTTTTTAGTTGCTCCTGTAGGCTGAGTCCTTGAAGGAGCTCCATCACAATATAAAGGGTGCCGTCAGGCATTTGATCGAGATCGAAAGTTCGCACGACATTGGGATGTTCGAGGGACATTTGAACCCGTGCTTCGCGGCGCAATCGCGCAACCTCTGCGGCATCGACGGCCGCCGCTCCTCGAAGCAATTTTACAGCAACTTGTATGCCTAGTCCCAAATGCTCCGCCGCGTAAACTGTTCCGAGCCCTCCCGAGCCGACACTACGTAATATTCGGTACTTACCCCCCAAAACACTATGGGTGAGATCACCAACCGAGTGCTGCAACTGACCTTGTTGCTCTAGGCTATGTTCTAGGGCCAATATACGAAATCGCTCATGGCAGCGCGCCGTTGCGTTGCGTTTGAGGTGGGTGGCAAGGTGTCCGGCCGCGGTGCCCAATACGGCCGCTAAGGAAGACGCGACCCCTGCCGCGACGAGGTTGCCGGTGAGAGCGACCGCTCCACCAACCGTGCCCGCTGCTGCAATTGCAGTCCATGGAGCAAGAAGTGGAGCTGATTTTTGCCAGCGTAGATGGTAGCGACAGGTCAGATCACCATCAATAAGGCAGGAGTGCTCTTCTAGAATCGCCTCCTCGAGACCCCAAAGCATGGGGTAGGACTTGAGTTCGGCTTGGCGAATCAAACAGAAGCATCGATCGCGCTGTTCTTCTTCTACTTCTTGAAAAGGCGTGTAGGTAATTGAGACGCTTTCATCTGCGGCGTCTTCAATTGTGTAGCTACCAAGGCGTAAGTGTTCACTCGAAGAATTGACCGCATAGAGGTAGGAATCACGTGGCCAAATGGCTCGCCGTAGGAGACGCATTTGAATTCCCAAGACAGAGGGCTCCGTAGCGAATTGCCCTCGTGAGCTGAGGGCGTCCTCTCCTAACTCGGTCAGGATTTTTTCTAGAATAATTCGTGCGCAGGTCAAAGAAATCCATGAGCTATCATGACTGACTTCATTTTGATGGAGTCCCGCGTCGCTCACAGCCTGAATTACAGCTCCGTTTCCGCGGGCTTTTTTTAAATGCAATAAGGCAGGGCGTAAGAGGGCTGCACGAATGTCTTCACGCCCTCCACGGGTAGGACTTATTGTTAGAGGAGGCTCCATCACACGCGGATTCTACTTGTGATATCTCGAAAGGAAAGAGGGGGAGTATAGCCTAGTTTTTTGCCCAAGCTGCTGGGTCATTCTTAAAGCGTAGTGCTCCAGCTGCGAGAATGCAGAGCACAGGGGAGATTACGAGATGGTAGCGATCTTCCCCGAAGAAAACTGCATGAGTAAGAGTTGTGGCGAAAAGTAAGGCAAAGAGCACTCGTCCTCCAGGCCCCATGCTCGGTCGACCCGGAAAGGGTAAAATCGCCAGGAAAGGGGTCATTACCATGAGAGCAAAAAATGGATGAGTGGGTATTGCGTAACAATAACTTGCATAAGCCACCGTCGAGAGAAGAAGTACACCTTGGGTGGCACTGCTGATGGGTCTCTTGACCGAGGTGACCAGGGCAATGGGACTAAGGGCCGCTGCTATCATAATCAACCAATGTACGAACGTGAGTAACTCTCTACCTGCAACTCGCCTCGCTTCGGGCCACAATTCGGGCGCGGCTTCACGCAAATATTCGATTGGAAAAGATTCGTGATCGTACGTTTGTGAAAGCTTGGCTGGAATTTTTCGAAACCAACTTTCTGGATCATCGGCAATTTTTCGTGCACCTACTTTGGCCCAACATCTATCTTGCTGCACTTGCCCCGTTACAATAGGGCAGCCGTCCGTTGCCCGCAGCGAACGAAATCTACCTGTCTCAGTGAGGGCTCCTATTGCTAAGTTCCAACCTCCATTTGTTGAGATCAACGCGCAATCGTCCATGACCTGACAGTTGCGATAGCTCCAGGGCACAATGGTGAGCAAAGCAATCAGACCGCTCAACGTAGTTCGCAGGATTGACTTCCAGAATGGTCGAGGACCCACGAGCAGTAATGCTGGCAAGGCAAGGAGGGAAGCGGGGCGAATGAGTGCCCCTAATCCTATCAAAATGCCTGCTAAAATAATTCCTTTGACTCGTGTCCGCCAGGCTATGGAGGCCCAGAAAGCCCCCAGAATGAAGAGCGCAGCGGGAGGCTCCGTCATTAAAATTGCTGAGTATGCGATGAGGCCTGGGTGTAAAGCGCAGAGTGTTCCGGCAATTCGAGCGCGATTTTGGCTGAGTACATAGCGACTCAAGCGATGCACGACGAGAACTAAGCACGTGCCCAAGAGAGCATTGACAACGGGAGCTGTAAGAAGCCCTGAGCCGAATACTCGGTAGGCGATAGAGAGTAGACCGCTATATCCAACGGGATAATGGGTCCATGGTTTCCAAACCGATTGGCCCTCGATCATCACGTTTTCGGAGTAGCCAAACCCCTCGGCAATACGTTCGGCGCCAAAGTGATAGTAATGGCCATCCCAAATTGGCTCACGTGCCCACGCTAGCGCCACAAAAAGTCGAGGTACCAGCGCTATCACAAAGAGAGCAAGGGTAAACCCGATATCACTGGGCGCGTTGAGACGCGGTACGGGAAAGTCGGCTTCGCATAAGTGGTCTTGAGGGACCGAGCCTGATGGATTCGAGGGAGCCTGGGGCGAAGAGCCGTTGATGGCTCTTGACGGTGGCGGGGCTGTAGAGCCTGGAACGTGCATAAGTTAGCGCGAGGCCTCCGACGAGGTTTTTCGAGCGATGCGGAGACGGCGTAGATAGGTTCGAGAAACGAGAGTCGCGTCCAAGCCGAGCATTTGGGCGAGCTGTTGTACAAACCCACGAGCATAGACCTCGGCGGGAAGGCTCTCGAAGGCGTCCGCTTCGATTGCGCGCAGATGGGATACCGAAATTTTGGTCTTTTTTGTAATATCTTCCAGTTCGATTCCTTGGGATTCACGAACTCGACGCAAAAGAGCGCCATGAAACTCGGTCTCTGGATGAATTTCGTGGGCGATTTCTCTGCGCATCATGGCTTGCTCTAAGAGGCGTGCCTCGTCGGGTTGGGGACGTTGCTTTTCTCTATCGTCGGCGGCATCGGGAAAGAACGAGACATCATAGGCGCGTCGTCGCGCCGGATCGAGAAGGGTCTCTTGGGCCTCTTCGACTCGCCCACGTTCACGCATTATCTCTTGATGGGTGAGCAGGGAACTTAGAGCCACGCCCCCAGGCTGAAATACATCTCTTTGACTCTTGTAGGCACGGCGCAATTCTTCGTCTGTGGCTCCTCGATGAGTCCACAATACATCGTAGAGGCTGCGATCTTTTTCCTCGGTGAGGTCAACAGGGGGGCGCTTGAGCATGTCTCTACTGGTGGCAACGGCCACCACTCGCCGAGCTATACGCTCTACGTTGCGCGCATTTTTTGAAGTCGGGTTGTCTATTAGGAGAGGGCGCCGGCGTAGTACCGAAAGCCATATAGCCTCATCGTGCTCGATATGCCCCAGATCGTCTAAATGGATGCCGAGGTAACGCTCGGCTAAGTCTGCCATCGCTTTACCGAGCTTATTGTCTCCTCGAAGGCGCGTGTTATTTGTGACTAAGTAGGGGCGAAGGGCTCGCAATTGACTTGCCGCAGCTTCTCCCGTGCGGGAGTCGAACCGACTAATGGCGCGCACCAGTTCAAGAGGGCTGGGCAGAGGGGGTAATTCTGCCAATGCGCGATCCACTTGTCGCATGTGAAATCGGTCTTTTAAGAGAAGCTTACGTACTTGCCGCTGGTAGACTGCCTTGAGAAATCGATAGGTTGCGTCGACACTCGGTGGATCGGGCGCAGTAATGCAGATTCCAATGTCGGCGCTCAGGTAGAGATCAAGTTGAGCGGGTGCGGTGCCTGGCCCCAAATCGAGAATAATGTAGTCAGCGTTGAGGTGACGCAGACCTTTGGCCCATCTCGGTTTTCTGCCCGGCCTTAAAGGTACAGTGGAATTTTGAACATATTGTTGAGGCAGAAGGGACAGTCCTGGCACCGCCGTGGCGATGGGCTCCAATTCTTCTGGATCAAAAGGATCGGGGGCTTCCATGGATACCGGCATTTCCACTCCCAGCATACTGTGCAGGGAAGGACTGACTGGATCGGAGTCGACCAAAACGACCTGACGTCCCAATTGGGCCAAATATACGGCTAAATTGACAGAAAGTACGCTGTGCCCGACGCCGGGACGACCGCCCGCGACTGCCAAAATTCGACGAACACCATGGGGGAGAGCAGAGCTGACGCCCTGGTTGGTTGAAGGAACCGATGTCACGATGACGATTTACCACAGTGAGCCGGTTTCGCGATCCTCTCTGTCGATCTAACCTCCTGGCCCATGCTGACGGCCCGCCTTATCGCTTCCCTTTTGGGCAGCGCGATCCTCAATTTGAATATGACCACTTGTCACTCTCCCGCCGAGATCGACAAAGTTCCAGAACCGGAAAGTGTTCCGCCGCGTCAGGTAAAATTACCTGAGGTAAAGACGGATGATCTCTCGCCGCGCGAGAAGGCTCAATGGTCCTCTCATGTAAGTGAACTTTTGGCTCCTTGTAAGAAGGTGCCGGTAAGTCTTGCGACTTGCATTGGAGAGAAGAGAGCCTGTGCGGCTTGTTTGCCTGCCGCGAAGTTTTTGGCGACTCAAGTGCGTGAGGGCAAGACTCGCACGCAAGTCGACCTAGCCTACAAGGAGAGATTTTCTCCAGAGTCGGTGGTTGAGATCGATATTGCAGGCTCTCCGGTAAAGGGTGCTCCTCATGCTCCTATCACCATTGTAGAGTGGGCTGATTTTGAGTGTCCAGCATGCCGCGCTGCTAGCCCCGCTCTCGATAAATTAGTTCAAGAGAATAAAGACATTCGATTAGTCTTTAAGAACTTTCCTCTCAGTAGTCACGAGCATGCCGAGAGGGCAGCCCGTGCAGCAATGGCAGCAGATCGCCAGGGAAAATTTTGGCAGATGCACAAAGCTCTCTTTTCATCAGAGATGCCTCTCACCGAAAACACCCTCAATGGTTTCGCCAAGAGTTTGGGTCTTGATATGACTCAGTTCAAGAAAGACATTCGCAGCGACGCGATAGCGGACGCTGTTGCACGCGATCGCAAAGAGGGTGAAAAAGTGAAATTGCGCGCCACCCCCACTATCTTCATCAATGGTCGCTCCTTTAGCTACAGCACCGACTTGGAGTTAGGGCTCAAGCAATGGATCGCTTTGGAACGAGAAGTTACAAAAAGTCCCGCTAAAAAGCCATGAAAGGCGGTGGTGCAGAAGGGGGTTGTTTCCCCACAGGGCGTCATTACCCAGGTATCGCTCACCTCATTCGGGTCAGTGTAGAGGGGCTTGCCACTGAGTGGGGTCCCGAGACAGATTTGGCTGAAATCCCTTGGGTCTCTATTGATACGGAGACCACAGGTCGGGACGCAAAAGTGGATCGAGTGGTCGAAGTGGGCTTCGTCTATATGAAGGGCGACGAAATCATCGATCGCAAAGGTTGGCTCATCAATCCGGAATGTCCCATTCCAGTAGAAGCCTCGAATGTGCACGGTATTCTTGATGCCGATGTAGCGTCGAAACCTGCTTTTGCAGAGGTGGCGGACGAGATTTTTGAGGCGCTCCACAATGTTCTCCCTCATGCCTACAATGCGGACTTTGACAAGGGCTTTGTCTGCGAAGAGTTCCAACGCGTAAAGAAGTATCAATCGATTCCTGATGCCGAGCGTCCTCCTGCTTTACGGGCGAATGTGCAATGGGTTGATCCTTTGGATTGGGCGCGAGAACTTCATAAGGAGCATAAAAGTCGAGCCTTGGGTGCAGTTTGTGAGCGCTTGGGAATTGATTTGGAGAATGCTCATAGAGCAACCGACGATGCGGAAGCCTCGGGGCACGTGATGGCCGCGTTTTTGAAAGACTCGCGAGTACCGCGCCCCTATGGCGCGTTGATTAAAGAACAAAGGCGTCTCGCTCGACAATTTGAGTTCGAGCGTGTGCGTTGGCGCTGAAGTGCCGTAACTCTCTTCACTAGGCGCCGATCTGCTTAAGCTCGTTCTTTTTCGGTCGCATTGCGTCTTGTGCCTCTATGCCCTCCCCGTGCGTTCTTTTTCGCGATTGTATTGAGTACGCTCCAGATTTGGTCATTGCCCTGTCGAGCGGCGGATCCGGAGGCATACTCGTCTGTCCCTTCGCGTATAGCATTCGGGGTGGATCGCCTTTTTGGTGTCTCACTTTATCGACATGTGAGCGAATCAAAGTCCGACTTTGGTGACTTTCGCACCGTAGACTCTGGTGTGCAGGCTCATCTATTTGGTCAGACCGCGGGGCGAGGTGATGGTTCTGATGGGCAGAACCCCTCTGCGATGCCGCGGCTTTACTTCGATTACGAGACCGAAAAACAGTGGATTTTTGGCGGGACCTTTGGACTGAGTTGGTCCAACGGTGAGCGGAAGGCAACAAGCGATGGGCGCAGCCAGGACACCTATTCCTATCCATCAAGCACGATGACAACCGCAGGATTGCATGGTGGCATCGTGCGAGAGTTGAGTAGAAACTGGGGGTGGTTGGCGAAAGTCGGTCCTCAACTAAATTACGAAACAACGTCGGGGGATGGGGCCCTCAAAGACGTGCTCAGTTTCCAGGCGAGTTTGAACGCGGGAATATTCTTTCGACCTACGGCGCGAACGCGTCTCTTGATTTCTCCTTATGTTGATTGGGGATTCGGTGGGGTGGCGAGCCGAGGGCTTCGAGTTGCAGGGGTGCCAGCGACTCGTGTGGACGGCAAAGCGTTGCGCCATGGAGGAGGAGTTAGTCTAGCTCTCGGCTGGTCGCTCTGAATTGAACCTGTTATTCGTAGAGGGTGCCAAAAACAGAATCGGCCAATCAATCTACTGAGCACACGAGGCAAGTTCCCGAGTTGACCCTGAAGGCTGTCGTCCTGGGCGCCTTACTGAGCGCTCTTTTGGCGGCGGCAAATGCCTACCTCGGTCTTTTTGCCGGGATGACAGTTTCAGCGTCCATTCCAGCGGCAGTTCTCTCGATGGGAGTGTTTCGTGTTTTTGGGGGATCTATTCTAGAGAATAACTTGGTGCAAACAGCCGCGTCTGCCGGAGAAAGCGCGGCGGCTGGTGCAATTTTCACACTCCCAGCTCTCGTTATTTTGGGGGCTTGGGCCGACTTTGACTATTGGCTCACAATGCTCCTGACTCTTTTAGGAGGCGTCTTGGGAGTGCTCTTTACAATTTTACTTCGCCCTTCCCTCGTCGTGGAGGGTGACTTGGCTTTTCCTGAAGGGCGGGCGACGGCCGAAGTTCTCAAGGCGGGGCATAGCCAAAGTGAGTCGATGGAGGCCGGTAGCCCCCATGCAAACTCATCGAGGGGTTTGAAACTTCTGATGGCAGGAGGCATTTTTGGAGCGATTGCAAAGCTGATGGAGTCCGCCTTGGGGTGGTCTAAGGCGACGGTTGAAGGGGCGTGGGCCTTGGGAGGCTCGGGGGGAGGGCCCCTATTTTATTGGGGTATGGGAGTCTCTCCTGCTTTGACGGCCGTTGGGTTCATTGTGGGTTTAGACATTGCCCTTGTGGTTTTCCTAGGAGGGTGTGTCAACTGGCTGTGTTTTCTGCCCTTCGTGGCGCTCCCCGATCCGAACATGAGTGAACTGCAAGTGGTATGGGAAACTTGGTCCACCAAAACGCGCTATTTAGGAGTTGGCGCGATGACTGTTGGTGGCATTTACACTCTCTGGGAGGTGCGTTCGTCGATTTACCAGGCGGTGAGCGCCGCTTTTCGTGCATTGCGGGGGGGGAGCGGGCACCATCTGAAGGACGAGGCGGAGATCATTTTGCGCAACCGCGATCTGCCGGCTCGGGGAGTTCTTTTAGGTGGTGCTTTTGCCCTGGTTCCTCTTTTTGGAGTCTTTTATTATATTTTGGGAGAATCAATGGTCGCCCTGATTTTGGCCGTCCTGGTCATGGTGTTCGGGTTCCTTTTTTCTGCCGTGGCTGCGTACATGGCTGGACTTGTGGGCTCCTCGAATAACCCAGTGAGTGGCGTGACCATTGCCACGATATTGTTTACCTCGCTGCTCTTAGCTTGGTGGGGGGTAAAAGCTGTGGCTCCCGGTTTTTCTGCGGCTGCTGGCCCGGCCGCGGCAATCTTGGTGGGCAGTGTTGTTTGCACCGCCGCGGCCATTGGTGGTGACAATATGCAAGACCTCAAAGCTGGGCATATTTTGGGGGCGACGCCTTATCGCCAACAGATCATGCAGCTTGTGGGTGTGGTGGTCGCTGCGCTGGTGCTCGGCCCCACGCTACAGTTGCTCCTTGACGCCTACGGTTTTGGACCGAGCACACTCGAGCATCCTCATGCCTTGCGTGCTCCTCAAGCGACGCTGATGGCTTCGGTGGCGGACGGAGTGTTTGGTGGACGACTGCCGTGGACGTTTTTCACCATTGGATGCCTGTTGGGGGTGGGTGTTATTGGGCTCGACCTCTTGCTCCAGAGGCGCGTGACCCCCTTTCGTATTCCTGTGCTTGCGTTTGCTTTGGGTCTTTACTTGCCTTGGGAGATCTCTTTTCCTGTGCTTTTTGGCGGAATTTGTCGTCGAGTGGTTCGCTCAAGAGAGCATGAAGGGAGGGGCCCCCCTTGGGGGATCTTGATGGGTGCCGGGTTGATCACCGGGGAGGCGCTGATGGGTATTTTTCTGGCAGGAATGGTGGCTTTTGGAAGTAAGTTAGAATGGCTGCGGACCGCCCTCACTTGGCAATCGACCTTCCTCTCTTTTGTTATCGTCTTGGGGGCATTACTTTTGCTTTTCTTCTCCACAACTGAGCGTCAATCCAAGAGAAAATCGTCCTAAAATTCCCCTTGAGGGTGCCCTCTCCTTTGTTTCCTGTGGCACCGTGATTTGCTGCGCATCGAGTAGGGGACAAATTAGGCAAATCACTCTCGATGGGCACTAAAGGCTACAATCAGCGTGGCCGTAGGTGTGAGTTATGGGCTCAGCTGCTTTATCTCCTTCTCATCGAGCGCCCGGCTCTCAACGTAGTGCCGATAGGAATGGGGCTTTGATGCTTTCCCCTGGGGCACGAAAGATAGTGCAAGCTGCCCTACGAGAAGATGTGAGTGTGGCCGAACTGGGGGAGATGGCCGCTTCGGACCCGGCCTTTGCTCTCAGGGTTCTTTCTGTCGCCAATAGCGCCGCATATACCCTCTCACGTGAGGTGGGCAATGTGCAACAGGCGTGTTCTTTGTTGGGGATTAGGGGGCTTCGAAATATCGCCTTGGGAATGCTTGTCGCTGACCTCGTGCCTGCGGCAGAAGGTGCGGCGTCTTTGTTAGCTAACTGTTTAAGAAGAGCGATAGCGGCTCGTGAGTTGGCGCGCATTTCAAAGTTGGTACGTCCCGATGACGCTTTTTTTGCCGGTCTTTTGCTTGAGGTCGGACTTTTGCATCAAGCGTGCGATGAATTTGACGAATGTCTGGAAGTTTCACGCTCGCCTGGTCGTCATCGAGTGACCCGTGAGCGCGGGGGAGGGCTGGTACCCCATCCCATGATGGGCGCGAATATAGCCAAAGAGCTCGCTCTACCGGACGCCATGGTTCAGGCCATCGAACTTCACCATGAACACCGTAAACCCGAGCCGCCTCTGGCTGCTATTTGTTGGGCGGCCGAGCTTTCAGCGTCTGTGCTTGAGGCCGGCGATGAATTGCAAAATTTACGCTTGGCCGAAACCGCGGGATCGCAAATTGGTATCAATCCTGAAGATTTAAAAGAGTTGATCGAGAAAATACCCGAGGAGGTGAACGAATTGGGCAAGGCTCTTGAGTGTGCGGCTGGTCCCCCCAAAAGTGAGCGGGTATTTCAGCGACCAATTGAAAAGGACCTTTGGGAAATGCACGTGCAATATGAAGAACTCATCTTAGTACTGCAGCGGGTCATGGACGAGCGCGACCGCTTGTACAAAGATCTTGATGAGGCCCAACGCGCCTTGGGCAAGTCGGGACTAAGAAAAATTGCCCTTTCATGAAGTGCGGGTTCAACGCATGCCCCTTTCTGGAAAATTGCTATTTTTAAGCCGGTGAGGCTCCTGTAGCCTCAGGGAGCTTGAAGTACACAGCTCTTTTACTTTCGTTGCTCCTCTACGGAGGCAGCCTCAGTTGCACCGACAATTCTCGACTCGAAGAGTCGAGGTCGGCGCATCATTCGCCTGGGCGCAAATTGAAGGTGCCCCAAGACTACCGTGGTCCGATCGATCCGGATTGGCCTCCGAGTCACGCCGCCGATCTTGAGCGCGAGCTGGCCGTTTCCAAGATTCTCATTCAAGAGATGAATGAGGGGCGTTCGGTCCCCCGTGAGCGACTCTTGCCCGGAGATACTCCTGACGTTTATGTCGAAGAAGGGCGTATCGGTGGCTTTGACTATTTGGAAGTGATTCTAGGTCCCCGCGGGGCTTTGGATGACCCACTGCCCCTCGTTGTTCTTCTTCATGGGCGAGGCGGAAAACCGACTATCCCTCGTGGCCCCTATTTAACGAAAAAGCCCATTCGACTATTTATTCCTCGGGGACCCGATCCTCTCAAGGGCGGTTATCATTGGTTGGCGACTTGGACCAATTCAGGTCGAACGGAACTCTTAGCGCGTTCTCTTGCCGCTCGCGTTGATCAACTGATGCCCGCAATTGAGGCGTTCGGCGAACTCAAACCAACGCAGGGCCTGCCCCTTGTTGTTGGTTTCTCCCAAGGAGGCATCTTGGCGTTTGGTTTGGCAATTCGTCACCCCGACCATCTGAGCGCCGTCTTTCCGATTTCTGGCTGGTTGCCCCGCTCTTTGATTCCGACTCATCGAAATCCATCAGACAACTACCCCGCTATTCACGCCTTACATGGTGCGGACGATGTGGTTGTTCCCACTCACCTGGGCCGGGAGACGGTAAAAAGCCTGCGGAGCTTCGGTTTGAAAATTGACTATACCGAGATGCCTCAAACGGGTCATGTGGTAACGCCTGAGATGAATAAAATGGTCAGAGCCTGGGTTCGAGATGCTCAAATACTCCCGCGATTGGAGTAAAATGAGTCATCAATTTGCGGAACCGCGCGTTGCTTTCCAAATACCCATCGCCTAAATTTTAAAACCGTTTTGGTCTTCCCTAGGGAGGGTTCAGGGGGGCTACCAAGTACCGTGGGGACTAGAATATGGCGGCAGCACACAGCTTAAAAAGAGGCTCTCGTGACGAGCAACGTGAGCTAATCGAGCAAGTTGCGCGCACTCCTCAGAGCGCAACGGTCAAGGGCATGTTCATTGAGGCTTATTTAAAGACTTTTGATTGGGCACACCTACCGCGTCCTACCCAAAAAAGGTTTATTCCTTTCGTCGATTATAATCTTCGAGAGTGGATGGCCACGATGATAGAATCGATAGATCAAGTCTACCCCGAGAAGTCTCTGCGTGAGGGGCTGGAGCTGCAAGGAGAATTAGCATTCTCTACTTTGCGTAATTCGAGCGTGGGGAGGGTGATCTTTGCCATTGCTGGGCGTGATTGGCCCAGCACTTTGCGTCTTTGTCCCAAGGCATATGAGCTGAGCCTAAGCCCCGCGCAAGCCAGTGTGGTGGAAATCAAAGAACAGAGTGCCATCGTTTCCTTACGCGATGTGTGGAACTTTCCTTGTTGTTATCAGGTGGGCGTCTTTCGCGGCGGTATGAAATCTCTCGGTCTGGAAGGGACCGTTCAGGTGCGTCCTTTGGTGCGCAATTGTGATGTTGACCTCTTGATCTCTTGGAAATAGGCAGAATCAGAAGCTGTTCTCGTGAAATACTTCGATTTTTAGCTCTAGAAACTCACAAATATTGTGAAGAAATTGGTCCCTCACATGCCTCATTCAAGTGCGGGCCAGTTTGAAAGGCAGGGACGGCCTGGGGCGTCATGCCCACTCGCCGTGGTCTTCGGGGGCGCACTCGGTCTAGGCGTCTTTGACTAGGCGTCTTTGACTAGGGAGACTCCTCTTCCGATATTTCTCCAGGAACTTCCAAAACGAGGGGTCTCTTTACGTGCATCTGCACGTTGAGCAAAAGAGCTTGCCCCGCTTGCCCATCAATGGAGCGTTCCTCGGGGGGGGCATGAGGGTGTTCGAAGCGAACGAGGTGGGGGCCGGGTGAGAGAGCGATGGGCCGAGCGAAGGGGGTCGTCTCTCGATGTAGACCGTCGACGAGGACGTGGGCCCAGGGTGATGCAACTGCACGCAATAAGAGGGATTGTTCCAGGGGGAGATCCCGCGTTTTTTGGGAGGGTGATGAGGGGCTGGGTGAGGCCGTACGGAGCTTGATTAGCCCCCCCGACAGGAGCGCTCCTCCGACGAACGCTGCTGCAACAAGAAGCGCTACATATTTGCCCCTTGGAGAGCCTCGCCGAGGCGAAACTTCTAGAGGAGGAGGAGCCGCTTTAGAATGATGCGTGACGGCGGTGAGCTGCAATTTCTGAAGCTCCGTTAAGACAAGCGGTGCAGTTGTACTGCCGATGAGCTTTTCAAGTTCTTGAACAATGGCCTGAGCGCTAGAGGGGCGTTCTGAGGGGTGTTTGTCCAGACATTGATTGATGAGTCGTTCGAGAGGGGGAGGGAGCTCGCGGTGTAGAGAGAGAAGGGGGCGGGCTTGTTCGTTGCGCACCCGCGCCGGGTAATGGGTATCTAGAGGATCTCCAAAAGGTTGAACGGTAGTCAGCATTTCGTAGAGAAGAGCCCCCCAGGAAAAAAGATCGCTCAGGGGCCCCACTGCTTGGCCAACGCTGCCTTCGGGTGAGAGCCCCCCTGATCGGTCGGGTTCCAATGCTTCAGCTTGATCTTGCTCTAGGGGCATCAATTCGCCAAACCCAGAAAGTTTTGTCTGCCCTGTGCTCTTCAATTGAACGCTTGCCGCTCGAAGTTTACCGTGGGTTTCCCCCGCGTGGTGCGCGTGGGAGAGGGCGCGTGCGAGGTCGAGCCCGATGGCGGCGGCGCACTGCCAGCTCATTTTCTTGGAGATGAGCTCTCTGAGTTGCGGGCCATCGACATCTTCAATCACGAGCCAAAGCTGACTTCCGTCTCTTTTAAGATCGTAGAGGCGCAAGATATTGGAGTGATCCAGTTTTGCCAGTACCTTTGCCTCATACTCAAGTGCGCGTGCGCGCGGGGAGGAGGAAAGTACGCCGGGAGCGAGGGTGACAAGTTGCACCGGGCGTCCCAGAGGCTCTTGGCGCGCCGCATAAATAACTCGTACTGGTCCCTTGGAGCGAGTTTCGACTATCTCAAGACCAGAGGGCGCGACCGGCATGAGCCCACGCTACACTCTGCGCGTGCCGGCTCCGACCCCTCTGCGTCTCTTTTTGTCCCTCGGGGTGGTCACCCTTTTACTTTTCGTACGTCCACCTTGGACAAACTTCGTTTTTGACGAACAAGAAGCAATTTTGGCCAACCCATACCTATTGGGTGAGATGCCTTTTTGGCGGGTTTTTTATGTCGATTTTTGGGGCTTACCCCCTGAGCGAACGATAGGCTCCTACCGGCCTCTTCCCAACTTGCTTTGGCGTAGCCTTTCGTTCTCGCTCAAGTTTCATACCCCCTGGGCGCTGGGCTTCATCAACCTATTCTTGCACGCCGGCACTGCCACCCTTTTGGCGAGGACCGTGCCTTGGCTTTTATGGGAGGAGTGCGAAAATAAAACCCCAAGACTGCAAACCTCAAGGCTTCATGCGCTGACTTGGTTTGCTGGTTTGAGCTTTACCGTCTGTGCATTCTCTACTGAGGCGGTAAGTGGTGTCGTGGGACTAGCGGATGTCCT
The DNA here is from genome assembly GCA_964459035.1 of uncultured Polyangiaceae bacterium. GTDB lineage: Bacteria > Myxococcota_A > Polyangia > Polyangiales > Polyangiaceae > NIC37A-2. The sequence goes on from CAYWLO010000004.1 coordinate 51,277, forward strand.
CGTTGGCTTTTTTTCGGCGATTTGTCTGTGGTTACTCGCCAGAACAAGAGCGGAGGAGACCTCGTCCTTCTCAACTTGGGCAGGGCGAATGCTTCTCCTCTTCCTGTGCTTCATTTTAGGGCTTTTAAGTAAAGAGTCGATGCTCGGCACTTTATGTGCTGTGCCACTCGTCTTCATCTTTCTCTTTTCAGAGAATCAAAAGCAGAGTGCTGTGATCTGGGGGGCTTTTTCTTTGGTGATTGTGAGCGCGCTTTCTCTCGTCTCCTACGTGACCCTACGCAATTATTTTTTTCTCCCCGAGGTCAAAAATATTCTAGCTCCCCACTGGATGCCTCAATACATGGCTTCGGTTTTTTTATGGTTTGCTCCCCTGCGTTTGCCGGACGATCCAATGAACAACCCCCTCGTTCTTCTGGAGGGCGCGAACCGTTTAACCCTTGGCTTGGCAACTTTTTTTGAGCAATTTTTTCAGGTAATATTTCCTTGGAATCTTGCGGGTGATTATTCTTTTCCCCGGCAGTCCGCAAAGAATATGATCCCGTGGGGTCTCTTGGGTGGGGGTGTTTTAATATTTTTGGTAGTGGCGGTTTTGGTTGTTTTTGTTCGCCAAAAACTTTCTCACAAACCCTCTCTTTCGGCGCGTTGCTTTGCCCTGGGCTCCCTGTGGTTTTTGGCCCTCTATCTGCCGGTTTCGAATCTGTTGGTTCTCCTACCGACGGTACGAGCAGACCGTCTTTTTTATGCACCCACCCTTGGTATTGTTCTGATGGCAGTGGGGATAGGAGCTCGCGGAGGGATCTCTCAAATGAAAGTACGCGTGGCTCTTTTCTTCTTGTCGTTTCACAGCGTACAGGCTCGCGCTCATGCTTTTCACTATAGCGATGACGTAGCTTTTTGGCGTTCGGCTAGCTCGGGCTCGCCGGCAAGCGCCAAGTCTTACCTCAATCTAGGTGTGATGGTGGGCGCTCGGGGCGATTTGGACAAACGCCTTCAATACACTCGTTTCGCTAGTGAACTTGTGCCCGCGTGGCCTATGGGACAAATTTATTTAGGAGATACCTACTGTAGGCGGGGTGAAATGCCCCAGGCAATGAGTCATTATTTGCGCGGTTTCGCCCTCGCTCCGCAATCAAAAAGTCTTACATCTCTCGCTTTACAATGTATTTGGGAGAAGGGTGCCTTTGATAGCAACAAACGGAAATTACAGGACTTGGCTGGGGAGCACCCCGATACGTGGCTCGATTATTTCGTTTACGAACTGACGGAAAATGGCAAGGCGAACCGTGGCATCCCCGCCAAATATCGCCCGCGCAAATACAACGCACGCCGTAGGGGCCAATAAAAATATCCAGAGGCGCTATCGAATCACAAAGTAGAGCCCATAGGCGCATCCAGCCAATATAGAGAGTGCAATGGCCACAACCATGAAATCTACCATCCAAGGAGGGTGCTTCTCGTCTTGCGCAAGCGCGGCAACTCCGACGGGCTCTGTATTGAGCTCTTCGTTAGGTAAAGGAGGGAGAACTTCGTCGGGTAAATCAGTCAGCTCGCGCAAGGTTTCTCCAACGAGTTGTTCTGTTGCTTCAAAACCGGCAGCAAGGAGACCGGCTTTTACCAGTTGAAATGCAAGTTCCTCTTGGCCCGTGGCGGCTCCTCTTTGAGTTGCTTCAAGGCTCACCAAGAGCTCAATTTGCCCCACCCAAATGGTCTCACCTTCTTTGAGCACCCGAGGGGATTCTGGAGCCAGCCAAATGGGCTCCTCTCCTTGATGGGCCGCAACACCGGTTCCGTGGCAGCTATGTTCGTCTACCAAAATAAAGTGGTCACCTCGCTTACGAATGGTTGCGTGGTGAGCGCTTACTGTTGGATCGGGGAGGCGCACTTCACATTCTGCGCTACGGCCAATCAGAGTTTTTCGACCTTTGATCAGAACACTTGGGGTGGGGTCCACTGTAGCCGTGAGCACTTGGAGTCGGAGCGCCATCGCAGGGGCCATAGCAAGGCTTATTGATGTTGTCCCTAGAGAATCGAAGCGGGTCAATTTCTTGGCCCACTGACTCCGAGACACGTACTTCCATTTTGCAGACCCTCTCCCTGAATAGGTTGAATGGGGGCTCATAAAATCACATGATGAAGCCCGAAGATCGCCGCGCCGCCAATGTTCAACGTGTAGCACTCACTACATTGGTCGATATATGTACCCAAGAAGGGGAAATTTCGCCATTTCAAGGCGAAAGCGCCAACGTGAGCGGAAGGGGCATGCAGGTGCGCACCAGCTATCTCCCGGCTGTCGGAGAGGCATTGATTTGTCGCCTCAATCATGATGACCAAGAAATTTTGGTTGAAGGCAAGGTTGCTTGGCGCTCCGAGGGCCAAGATAGCGGTGAATTTGGTATTCAATTTACTGCCCTCGACGCCGACTCCGCACATGTTCTTCAATCTTTGGGCGAGACAGAGACTGCGGCCGAGTCGTTTCTCCCTCCTGCAATTACCGAAGAGGAATGCGAAGAAAGCGATTTTGTCGATGGCTCTCGCGTAAAATTGCACATCGAAGGTTTAGGTGCCCCGATGAAGGCATGTGTTCACGAGGGCTCGACACGCAAACTTCGTGTTGGTTCCAGCCTGGACTTCTTGAAAGTGGGACGCACTCTTGAAATTGAGGACGTTGAGGGCGGCGTTCGACGTGGCGCCCACGTGGACACCGTCAATGTGGTCATCAATCCCAGCACATCAGTGCCCGAACTTGTAGTGCAACTTCGCTATGAAGGCATGACTCCGACCCCAGCACCTACCGCGGCTGTAGACTTTGATGATGAGGCGTTCTCTTCATTGGGAGCAAGCGATTCTCTTCGCTCTGTTTCGATGGATCACTCGGTTGCGGGTCTCGATGAATTAGACGACGACGAGCCGGCCCCCTGGGAGCCTGCAGCAGATGCCATTCGACAAAGGTTGGGGGGCGCTATGGCGTCGGCGAGCCAGGTGGCGGGCAAGGCCGGTGGTTTATTCTCCTCTGCGGCAAAAAGCGCGAAGAATTCTGTATCAAGCGCAGTGCAGGGCCGCATGCAACATGCACGTGAGGAGTCCACCTCGTTGAGGAGCATGTCCCCGCAAAGTACGGGAGTGAAGCGTAGGCAAACCACCCGCGCGGCGCGCAACACAGCTCCTTCTTACCTTCGTTCAGGCATTCACGCCGCCGGTTTGGCTGGTAAATCGCGCCCCAGTGTCTCACCTTCCCAGCGTGTCTCCGTTTCCTCTCGCTCGAGCAAACAAGGAGGTCGAGGTGCTGAAAAAGTACAGAAATCTGCAACTCAGCGTCGCTTCAGTCCCGCCATGATTTTTGGCGTCGCGTTTGTTGTGTTTGGGGGAAGTGCTTTTGCCTTGCGCAGCGCTGGTTCCGCTGAAGAAGCGGTTGCGAGTGCTGAGTCGAGCTTGGCCAGCGAGGGCGCAAAAAAACAAGAGACGATGGGAGCTATCGCTTCGAAAAGCAGCGCCTCCGCCGCAAAGAAGAAAGGGAAGCCCGAGGGGGTCTTGGCTGAAGTGCCTCTTTTTGGTCCTCAGGCCATGGCAGTAAAGCCCGCAGAAAAGCCTCGTACCGCAGCCGAAGAGGTCAAGTCCGAGAAGCGAGCTGCCGCAGCGGCCGTCGAAGACCAAACGTGGGAGGAAGAAGCTCCCGTGCAGGTGAAACAAAGCGCTCCTTGGGGGCGCGGTCGTCTTTATCTACCGACAATTCATCGAATTCGCTTGGATGGGGTAGGTCGCACTCTCTCGGGGGCGGTGAACCAAGACGGCTTCACGGTGGTTGTCTCAGGTCGCAAGGCTATGGAATCGGGTAAATCTATCCAGAAGCGTGACAAACGTATCATGGTGGTCAAAGCCAATAATAACGCCCGTGGAGCGACTGTACGCTTTGAATTTCGCGGGCCTGTACCGCCCTATCGTGTGCGCTTGCGAAAAGACTTTGTGGAGTTCCTGATCAGCGCACCACAGGATGATGTTGCCAAGCTATAAGGCGAGTATTTGATGAAACGCAGCGCCTTGAAAACCTATTTAAATGGCTTTTCTGGCGCTCAAGAGGAGTACCCCTTTGGTCCTCAAGCCGTGGTGTTTAAAGTGGGCAAGAAAATGTTTGCTCTCCTTACGACTACAGAGAGTGACGTGGTACGCCTCAACCTCAAATGCGATCCAGAGTGGGCTCTTACCTTGCGTGCCTCGTACGAGGCAATCGTGCCGGGTTATCATATGAATAAGACACACTGGAATAGTGTGCTCTTTGATGGATCTTTGAGCGAAGAGCAGGTCAAGGAAATGGTGGAGCACTCCTACGAGTTGGTGCTGGCTTCCTTGTCAAAAAAAGTTCGAGAGCAGTACGCGCGAACAAATACATGATGTGCCAAAACTGCTTTACAGGAGTGGCTTTAATATCTGTTCCTGGGTGGGGCATTGGGCGTGTCCAGGTTGCACGCATAAAAGATCGCTCCGCAAGAGGACTTGGGGCAAAGGTAGAATGAGAACGTCCAATTCGACATCATTGGCGTAGCGGTACTTTTCACGCGAGGCAGGAGCACCCAAAAGAGAGCCCAAATGGGGAGAAACAATCACAGTTGTTCCCTCGGGGGGCCTTCTACGCGAGAGAAGTTCTTTGAGAGTCTTCACTTGACCTTCACGAGTGCTAGGGCCCGGTCCCTTTGAAAATTGAATGGTGCCAAAGGCGAGATCTCTACCGGGCGTACCATATTCTACCACATACCATCCCGTCTCCGGATCGCGCTTGGTGCTGTGCTTGACTCCTTGAGGCAGCGCTATTGTGAGACCAAGCTCGGGTAGGGGGACATTGATGAGAATCGCTGGTCCTGCGAGTTTCCATGATTTCCCCGAGAACTGAGCGAACAAAACGCAGGAAACCATGATGAGCACGCTCAAGATTGCTGCACCATTGAGCCAGGGGGGGCTCGACGTGTCCCTCGACTTTTCACTCGATGGGTCAGTCAGAGCTTGAGTTGGAGAAAGCAGGCCTGGGGAGAGAATACCACTCAAGAGAAGAGCCGCCCCAGCGAGGCCGCCGCCCAAGTGAGCGGCCCAATCGATATTTGCCTGAAAAGAGATGAAAATATTGATTGCTAAGTTCTGGACCGCCACAGCTCGCATGCGTTGGGCCAAGGCTTGGGGTAAAATGGCGGGTTTACCAAACGCAAAACAGGCTTGGGTGGCCAAAATTCCCCAAATGGCGCCGCTGGCACCTACGCTCGTACCCTCACCTAATTGCGAGAGACTGGCCAGGCTGCCCCCAACGAGGGAGACTAGGTAGAGAATTAAGAAGCGTCGAGTGCCCAAAACACGCTCCACTTGGGCACCCAGAATATAGAGAACAAAACTATTCATGGCCGCGTGAACAAAGCCCCCATGAAGAAACCCTACCGAGACGAGGCGCCACCATTGCCCTTCTTTGACTGATGCGACGGTGAGGGCTCCCATTTTTTCCGCCAAAGCGGTGCCGACGTAGGATTGCAGCAGAAACATGATGCCAATTAGCGTCAATATTCCGTAGGTTGCGTAGGGTTTACGCTGGGCAATAGCATCTTGAAAAACTTGCTGTTCTTCAATGTCACGTTGGGCGCCTGCTAGGCGCTCTTGAACCAGGGTGAGAGCTTGGTTGTGTTGTGAGTTTGTAAGGGGTAACGCCAAGCGCAAGGCTCGACCCAACGGATCGCGTAGGCGTCGTCGCTCGGGAAAGCTTGAATAGTTACCGGCAGAAGTGAGGTGTAAAAAGCGAAGAGCTGCCGGCGTTCGCAGGGGTAAGGCGCCTTGCAGCGAAGCGGTTCTTTGAGAACTGCCCCCAAGAACTATCAACGTGCCTCCCCTTTGCCCTACAGTCTCGGCGGCTCGGGTAAGGGTCTCTTCAAGGGGATGGGGCCAAAGCTCCCCATTGAAGATGAGGTGCTGAGCCCCTGAGGGGGAGATGAGAGCAGCAAAGGTCTCGTTGAACTCTGCCACACGCAACGCGGAGCCCCAGGGCGATTGAAGGAGGGTGGCTGTGACAGAGAGCACATCAGGCACAGCGGAGCCGCCTGCGGGGAGATCGAGGGATGGAGAAATCATACTTCTAGGAATTCGGGAGGGAGAGCGCCCCGACCATAGTAGTGAGTCGGGAGGGCCGCATCCCATTGACGCGCCGGGGTAAATGGCTAAAAAGGTAGGTAAGTGTGCTCTTTTCTCTTCCTCTTGTGCTACCTGCTCGGTGATCCCTCCCTGTTTGGGGGGGGTATTCTGTGTCAGGATGCATTGTATGCGATACCTCACTTCCTTTCTTGCCGCTGCTTTTCTCCTCTCGGGGTGCTCCAATAATCCCGAGTTCAACGGCGGAGGAAATGGTGGAGCAGGCAGCGGAGTGGACGGCCGCGGCCAAGGAGGAAGCGGGAGTTCAACTGGTAGGGACGGCGCTTCGAGTGATATCTCTCGTGGTCAAGGGAGTAGTTCCGCTCAGGGAGGCGCTCAAGGAAGTGGTAGCGACAACGGTAATGTTTGTGAAAAGTTAGAGTTGGACGCTTCTGCAACGCCTCCTCGCGTGCTGATCATTCAAGACTTGAGCAGTAGCATGAAAGGCAAGTGGCAAGCTCTGGACGACGCGATGGTGGGCGATGGAGGAGTGATCCCCTCGTTTGGCGACCAGATGTCTCTGGGTTACATGGCTTTTTCTAGCGTCTACCTGGACAATCTCGCAAGTATTCAAGAGATGGATGATACCAAGTTCAATGCATTTTTCACTGCCAATGATGACGATTGCTCGATCTCGAATACTTCAATTGTTGCGCCGGGCGCGGGCAATACGGCTGCAATCATTCAAGCATATGATGACATCGTTGAAGCTCGCATGGTCGGGGGCACCCCCACTCAGTTGGCAATGACCAAGGCGATGGAAGTTCTGGTGAACGCAGATCCGAAAGACGGCTCCGCCGGCGTCGCTATTCTTCTCACAGACGGCGCGCCCACCTGCGAAGGAACGATAAAAGAGGAAACCGCGGCGGTACAGAGTAAGATAGAAGAATTAGCTGCCCAAGGCGTTGAGACCTTTGTTGTTGCCTACAATTATAAGGGGGCTGCATTGGACGAGTGGGCTGCGGCTGGTACCGTCAAAGGTACCCCCCGCTCTCATATCGCGGCGGACGATACCGCCACCCTCAACACTGAAATGTCGAAAATCTTACAAGGCTTGGTGCCCTGTGATTATGAACTTTCAAAAGAGGTGAAGGACGCCCAATTTGTTCGAGTGACGATCGACGACGTGGATCGACCTTTGGGAGACGAAAAAGACGGTTGGACGCTGGACGCGGACAAGAAGACGATTCGTCTTGGTTCCAACGTCTGTGACGAAATTCAGGGCAAGGGCAATCACACTGTAGACGTAGTGGTCGAGTGCAAGGTTGTCATCGTTGTTCTCTGAGGCTCTGGCTAGTGTGAAATGATTGAGCCCAGCTATTTGCAGTAGCTCTTCTGATGCTGAGCGCGTGTCCCTTGCGAATTTGCACGGGCCCGCGCTCTCCTCGGCAACCATGATGGTAAAAACGGGGAACGGTTGGAGCGAAAAAGCGCGGCAAGTCGCCTTCGGCTCTCAAAAACTTGGTCAGTGGTTCAAGTAGAATGATCCACTCAAATCTTCGTACTATTCGATACTTAGATGAGTACTTCTTGAGGTGCGCGGGGCCCCTCTCCAGAAATTAGCATCAATGGCCTCTAGGTAAGGACAATTGCCTATTCACGCGGGGTAAAGGCTAGTGTAGGAGCTCGCACACCAACCTACCTCCGTATCACTCGATCTCGGCGGCCTGGGGCGGTGTTCATTGTGCCCTAGTGAGACTGAGAATTGAGCAATTCTGCAGACAGAAAGCGTTGGGCTATCTTGCCCCCGCCAAGTAGGACATCTTCGGCGAGTGGCGAGTTGGTCTTTGAAGTTCCTCCCACAGGGCAAACTTCTGCTCAAGGAGATCTCCAGGGGGCCAAGCGATTCGTTGCACGCGGTTTGAGTAGCGGAGTCCACGAGCTGGACCCCGCGATGGACTCTCAGGCTGAGCCTGCCGATTCCGAGAGAATCACCGATATTTCCCCCGAGCCATTCTCATCGATGTTGCCGCCCCCATCGATGTTGCCGCCCCCATCGATGTTGCCGCTGTCGGTCGAGTTCCCTGAGGGATCCGAGCGTGAAACGATACCAGCGCCCGTCCCCGAGGACGATTGAACGCAGGGGCGCTTCTTACGCTGTGAGCGACGCTGAGGAGAGAAATGCTCGATGCACCTAGAAAGTCCACTCCTATTGTAACCTACAGCAGAGCATGTAGCGTCGTGGGCGGAGATTTCATGAAGACTTTGATTGCCGATATTCGTCGCCGAGCGTGGTTGCGCTCCTTTTCTATCCTCCTTGCGGGACTTTTCGCCGGGCTCCTCGTCCTTTCTACAGCTGCTCCTGCTCATGCTGTGGGTCGCGTAGTCTGGAAAAGTAAAACCATCAAGGAGCGAGTAAAAAGGGAGTCCTGGTATTTGGAGATGCAGGTGCATCTTCCGCACGCTCCCGATGTGGGCAACAAATCGATGAAGTTTGAGTTCACTCAGGTGGCCGAATTTGAACGCGAGTTGGTGGACGGCCGCGAAGGTCCTCAAAGTCGCACCGTGCCTCTCACTGGTCAGCAATCGCTCATTGAGACCGTCATGGTAGGATTCATGGATCCGGGCACCAGCGTGATTCAATCGCGTACCAAATTTTCCTTTAAGCTCACCCGTGCCCATGGTTACAAGGCCGGTAAATGGAAAGTGAAAATTCGCGACTCGGACAATGGCAAACAAATAGGTCAGGTCGCGACACTCACATTGAGTGGTGAGAACCCGGTGGTTGACCGCCGGAGCATCACATTTCAAGGAACGAAGAAGGAGCCCAAAGAGGAAGAAGCTCCTGAGGAGACTCAATACCAGGCGCCTGTACAAGAACGTTACGAGGGCGAGGATGTAGACGACGAAGGCCAAGTTCCTCCCAGCGTTGAAGGAAAGCCCGGCGGCGGCTGCCATCTCACACCAGTGAGTGAAACCTCTTGGGGGTTCTTGCTCTTTCTCGCCGGTCTTGGCGTCGGTCTGGCTCTTCGTCGCCGCCGCGCCTGATTTCCAAGGAGCCAAAACTTACTGTTGAGTTCTCTCAACTTCTGGGCTCTGACAAAGAGCCCCTAGCTGACCCCTGAAGCCTGGTGCTTACGGGGGTTTTTCTTTCTAAGGAGTCTTCGGTTGTAGCGAAGTGAGCGCTTTGCTTCGTCTAAAAGTTGGATGATAGCTTTGAATCTACAAGAGCGCGGAGGCGAAGAAGCCCCTGTTCAAATTCTTGGCAGGGGGTCAATAGGCTCACCACAAATGCGCAAGGCAAGGGCAATAGATAGAGCTCTCCTGGTTGCAGCCAAATACCTTTTTGGCAAAGAGCTTCCCACCAATGCACTTCGTCCATCATTTGCGGCAAACGAATGATTTGAGACCAACCACCCTGGGGGGAAAGGGCGCTGAGTGCACTGTCCTTGAGAATTTGGTGGGAGCAGGCCAAATTGCTTTTTAACCGGCGCTGAACTTGGAGCTGTGTCTGCTCTTCGTGGGCAAAAATATCCCCAAGAGCGTATTGTACGGGGCCGCCCAATGAGAGAAAGGTATCACTGACCCATTCTAAACGCTTGAGAAACGCAGAGGCATTTTTGCCTTGGGCTATCAACCAACCCAGTTTGAGCCCTGGCGCACAACTTCTTTTACTCAATCCGTCCAAAACAATGGTCAGGCAACTGGTGGAAGCATGCCTCAGAGGGTCAGCGCTATTTTCTGGAGGATAGGCCGTTGAAGATGCGTGCATGTAGGGGCGAAACACTTCGTCCACAATCAGGGGTAGTTCTAGGTTTCTGAGCGCAGTGAGTTCTCCTTGTGAGAGAATATTGCCCGTGGGGTTGTTGGGGCTCACGCTCATGACAGCCCGAATACGTTGACGATGTATCTCCTGGGTGGAGGGAAGTGAGGCGAGATCGATATGCCAGGCCCCATCGTAAACCAATTGGTAGGGGACTAAACGCACGCCGCAAAGCTGAGCCAATTGGTGAAAAAGAGGGTAGCTTGGCTCGGGGACTAAAATAGCATCACCAGGATCGCAAAGTACCTGCAATAAATACGAATAAGCCTCGCTGGTACTGGCGGTGAGCAAGATATCGGCGGCGCTCACAGCTCCTCTACTTTGCAGGGTGGCTGCAACTGCCTCGCGCGCCCCGAGAAGCCCGCGTGGACAAGGCATGTAGACATTTTCGCCTCCCTTGCGAAGGAGCTCAAGAAAGTCGGGTAGTTGCAGTCCCACCCGCCCCGGATTGCTCTGAGTTAAATCGACAGGTGCGCTCCTAGAGAAGGCTAAGGCGTGCAGTTCTTGGAACTTTTTGGAAATGAGACCAAAATTACTGCGTGCAGACAGTGCCTCAGGGGGTGAATTGCTTTTCACGGGGCCTATCTTCGCTCCTTTGTTGCGTGGGACAAGGGGAGGGCCTGGGCTAAAGCATTTATATTGTACAGGCGCCCATCGTGCCCTAGCGTTCGCCCCCTATGAGCGAGGCCGGAAACGTCACCAAATTGGAGTACGAAGGTAAGGAAATTTTCCTTATTGGAACAGCCCATGTTTCTAACAAGAGCGTCGAAGAAGTACGCCGGGTTATTTTAGAAGAAAAACCTGACACGGTCTGCGTGGAGTTAGACGAGGGCCGTTATAAAATGCTGATGGATAAGACGGCTTGGCAAAAGCTAGACGTTTTCCAAATCATTCGTCAAAAACGGGTCCTTTTTCTGTTGAGTAGTTTGGCCCTGGGAGCGTTTCAGCGCCGTATGGGAGAAAAGCATGGGGCCAAACCCGGGGCAGAACTCTTGGCTGGGGTTGAAACCGCCAAAGAGATTGGGGCCGAAGTTGTGCTGGCCGACAGGGACGTGCAAGCAACCCTCAAGCGCACCTGGGCCAATCTTTCCTTCTTTGACAAGATGAAGATGGGTTCGTGGTTGGTGTCTGCTCCCTTCGCCGTCAACGAGATTGATGAATCTGTCATTGAAGATCTCAAAGACAAGGACAGTCTTGGAGAGATGATGGATCAGGTGGCCGAGGAGATGCCTCTCGTAAAAACGCCTATGATTGATGAGCGCGACTTATTTTTAATGAATAAGATTCAAGATGCGCCTGGTAAAAAAATTGTGGGAGTGGTGGGGGCCGCACATGTACGCGGCATGGTGAAGCTTCTCGGACAAAAAGCTGATTTAGAGGCTTTGAGTCAATTGCCTGAGCCCTCCAAATTCACAGCCTTGCTCAAATGGGTCATCCCTCTTTTGATGTTGAGCGCTTTTTCTTTTGGCTATTACAAGCACCAGGGACAGGGGCTCCAAGAACTTCTGTGGGCTTGGGTTTTGCCCAATGCAATTTTCGCTGGCGTTCTTTCTATTGTTGCCTTAGCCCACCCCTTGACCGTTGTGACCGCTTTTGTAGCGTCGCCCATTACCTCGCTCAACCCGACCATTGGTGCGGGCATGGTGGCCGGTTTAGTCGAGGCGTACATGCGTCGTCCCACGGTGGCGGATTGTGAGGGCGTTCAGCAAATCAATAGTCTAGCAGACGTGTACAAGAACCGCGTGACCCGAGTTTTACTCGTGGTGGTGCTCGCCTCAATGGGTTCTGCTTTGGGTGCATGGATAGGGCTAGGCTGGGTTCTTTCTATTCTCTGATGGAGTGAGGTGACGCCCCTGCCCCACGCGTTTTAAGGGGCGGTGAGGCGCTCCATCGCAGAGGGAAACCCGCCTAAGGTTGATTGGGCGTAGATGCGTCCGGCGTTGATTCTTCCTTTACCACAGGGGGTGTGACGAACAGTCCAGCGCCAGGCGGACTCATCACCCATACATTGAATCTCTGTGGTGAGGCGATCTCCCCGACTCACTTGAAGGGGCTCAGGCAAGGGCATGAAAGCTTGTCGCCAACTGGGGGCGGGGGAGGGAGGCGCGTTGTTCAAGCGGACATTTTCGCAGAGTTCCGCGTCAAACCAGCCTCCTAGGCCATGTACTACTCCGGGGCGTTCAATCAAAAATTGGGCCTCTCCCATCATAGCGTCCAAGTCTTCTCCCAGCTCGAGTTCACAGAGTTCTTCGGGGCGAGCGAGAAGCATTTCAGGAGAAAGTACCATGCGGTACATATTGTTTTTTGCCATCTTGTAGGCAACCGACATATCAACACCGCAAACTTTTTGGTTCCAGCAGGACAGTTCGCGCTCCCGCTCGTCACTTTGCACGGGAGCAACTTGCATAGTCATGCGTCCGGGGACAATGCGCCCATCGGGTTTCAAGAAGCGTTTTTTTGCATCTCCCAAGGTACGCAAAATGCCCTCCCCCAAGCCAAAGTTCCAGAGAGTTTCCGAGATCACCACATCCACTTTTTCGGGTAGTTCAATATTTGAGCTTCGCCCGCGCATGAGTTGAATGCGGTCAGCGACCCCGTTTTGGTGAAAGAGATCTTGAGCAAGATCGCCAATCATCCCCTCCTCGAGGGCGTACACGCGCGAGGCTCCCGCCTGGCAGGCAAACATAGCAAGCAGGCCAGTCCCGGTGCCAATATCGAGCACTACGTCACCGGGGCGCACCTGTTTCAGTATGGCTTCATGAAACGCAGAGCAACGATGTGTGTCTGCGATGAGTGAGCGGTGATAGTCCAGAATATCAGCGAGTAATTTCCACACAGAGTTGATAAAGCAAGGGCTGTTCCACAAGCAGTCCTTTTTGAGAAAACCGCGTAAAGGGGCATAGGGGCCGTTTCTCCTCGCTTTTGCGAAATGCTCTTGTCACTTTTGGTTCGCAAGAGAGGGGGTATTGGTCAAATTGATGGCAACACTGCCCTAGGCGTCAGGGGGCTGACGGAAAGAACCCGGTGTCGACCAGCGTTTCCCAACGGGCAAAACGACCTGTAGGGTATTTACCGGAGACGATAGAGATGGAAAACGAATGGCCAAGCTTTTCAATTGTTCCTGAGCGAGATGTGCTCGGAGACTCACGCCCCCGTGGCCAAGCCCTCACAAGATTTATCTGGTGGAACGGAGACTTGGATGAGGCCGAAAAGCATCGGGTGCACTATTATTCCAATGCGCTCCATTATGGTACTGCGGTTTTTGAGGGCATTCGTTGTTACCCTACAGAGAATGGTCCGGTTCTTTTTCGTTTAGAAGACCATATTGAGCGCCTGCTTAAATCGGGTCGCCTCTATGGCATGAAGATCCCCTACGACGCGGAGACATTGACTCGCGCTTGCGTTGAAGTGACGCGGCAAAATCATGTAACCGACGGCTACCTGCGCCCTCTCGCTTATTTTGGAGAAGGTCCCATCGATCTTAAACCCAAGCGTGGTTGCCCCGTGCACACTTTTATTGCAATTCGTGAGTTAGGCACTTTCTTAGGTGAGGGGGCATTGCGCAATGGCGTGCGAGTGATGGTGAGTAGTTGGAGAAAAATTCATCATACGATGCAGCCCACTATGGCCAAAGCAAGCGGTCATTACTCGTCCGCAGTATTGGCCGCTCATGAGGCGATGGACAGAGGTTTTGACGATGCCATTTTGCTCAATGGCGACGGTACGGTCTCTGCTGCGACTGGGCAAAATGTCTTCTTTGTTCGAGACGGCATCTTGGTGACCAACGACGAAACTTCGTCCATTGTACCAGGCATTACACGGGACTCCATTTTACAAATTGCTCGCGAAGATTTGCAGATACCCGTCGAAGTACGTGCCTTTACTCGCGAAGATCTCATGCGCGCTGACGAGGTGTTCATGACAGGCACGGCAGCCGAGGTGACCCCGGTGCGCGAACTGGACGGCAGCGAGTACGCTACAGGTCGCAATACCTTGGGGGCAAAGTTGCAGGTGGCCTATTTGCGAGCCGCAACAGGGAAAGACCCCAAGCGAAAGTCCTGGCTCACCCCGGTTGGTCCTTGAGCGCTCGCAAGAGACTTCTATTTTCGAAGAAAGAGGAACTCTTTAACGATTGAGGGCAACGCCAGAAGCTGCGCTCTCTTTCTTCTCTTGGCCTTGGTGCATTTCAATCAACGACGCTCGGTAAATCACCGTTCCGTCCACGGCCGTAATTTCTCCAGAAATATCTCGGTTGATTGACTGACTGTGTGCAACCGCCAAAGTGGCTGATTGGTCACCAACCTGTACGCTAAACTCCGAAATGGCGCAGGCAAATTCGTCCTGACCGACAAGACAAGTCTGGTCCTTTTTTGCAACTTGCCCCAGATTACTATCGGGCACAAATGTGGTTTTTGCCATCATAGCATCATACTCTTTGAGAGTGGCGGGGAGCTCTTCTTCGCCAACAACGCGCGCTACGCGCACAATGCGCTCGCTGCCCTTTGTGATTTCTACGCGTAGATGACTGAGGCTACCTTCATCGTTCAACAGGTAGTCCACAATGAGAGTCTCTGCGCTTTCTCCAATGACTTCTTCGCGTAAGGTAAGAGCGCTTCCTCGGTAGCTACCGCTAAAGCGATGTACAAAAATATCGCCCACACGACGGGGAACTGCTCGTTGAGTGCGCACTCCTGATTCTCCCTCAAGCTCAGGGAGCGAGTTGTTTTCGCTCTCGAACCGTGAGGTGAGCTCGGGCTGATGAGGGTCGTTTGCTCCTGCTGGGGTCTCCGGCGTGGGCGCTTGGCTACAGGCAGCAGCACAGAGCGTGCTGGCAGAAACTAGGAGCCTTAGAAAGCCCGTCCAGGTAGAAATTAACGAAATTCCCGTAAAACGACCAATGCTTTCCATGGGGTCCTAGGTGCCGCAATGGGAGTCAATGGGCCAAGTTTCTGCGCTGCTACCGTGAGCGATTACACCGAAAGAAGCCTGATGAACTAGTGGTAAATTGCACTTACCTTGCATACTTGAGCAAAATAGGTGCAATTTACCATGTATTTATCACCCCGCTTGCTTTTTAGTCCCCTTAAAATCTAACGCGCTCCGGGTAAAACGTTGGACTTGCCACGCTTGGAGCCGCGCAAAATAGAGAGGCAATACGGGGTGCCCTCAACAAGCCTTGCTTATTACCCACCCAGCTGATGAGCTACAGACCATGTCTGTTCATCAATTCTTTTTTGCGGGTGCTCTTCTTTCCCTCGTGGGCTGCTCAAGTTCCGATGATTCTATTCTGCTACCAGGCAGTGGCTCAAGCACCGGTGGTTCTTCTGCGGGCAGCGGCGGAGGGTCGAGCAATAACGGCAGCGGGGGCGCCGGTTCCGGTGCTTCGTCTGCAGGGGGATCCTCCACGGGGGGAGCTGGTTCGTCCCTGGGGGGCGCGCCCGATGGTGGTACGACCACGGGTGGTCAGAGCACAGGGGGAACTGCTACCGGAGGCGGGAATACTGGAGGTAGCTTGGGAACCGGTGGTGCATTGGTCGATCCTATGGAGCCAAAGCGCTGCATTGGTGAGCCTGATGCGAGCGTGGATGTAGAATGTCGCAAAAGTCAGGCGGGCACGATGGAGTGCAGTCCTTTGAACGGTTGTGGCAACGAGGGCGGTTGCGCTGCGCGCATCTCGCAAAATGAATGTATTCTTCGAGGAATTGGCCGTTGCGGTATTGCTGACGGTGGGGCGACTTGCATTGTGAGGCTCAACGACCCAACTGATGCTTTTAAAGGTGGGCGCTGCGTGCAGGCTAGTCACGGAGCAAAGTGCTCACAACAAATAGGTCAGGGTGATTGTCTGAGCTTTGATAGCGATACCGGGGTGGAAAATCTCTGTGTTTGGGAGGCTCCCCAAGAACCGAAATGTGTAGCGCTGAGTTGCGCGGCCGCTCCTTTTGAGCAAGCGTGCGACTATATAGCAGGTTGTGAGTGGCGCTAATATTCTAGGCATCGACGGCGTCGAGAGACGCCCTTGCAACCTCATTGAGCTCTGAGGCGGGGGAATCGGATTTCTCTGTTCGTGAGCGCATGAAATCTTCCAAAAGAGCGGGGACGTATTTCCCCGCGAGGGTTGCCCCGGTGGAGGAGCCGATTGCAATGGCCCAGCCTAAAGGTCCCAGGGGGCGACAACCAAATACTCCACTGAGCCCTGGAGTTTGTACAAGAGTACCCAAGGCAATTGCGGTAACTACATTTGTGGCAATCACTTGTCGACTCATTGTCCCTGAGGTCATGGTTTGCCCCAATTGGGTGCCAACCAAGGCAAGAAGTGCTGTGGTGGAGGCTCCGCGCCGTCCTCCCAATAAGCTGCTCGCCATCCAAGCCGCGCTCGCCCCGCTGGCGGTGACCAATGCTCGAGCGCCAATATCGCGGTTGAGGCGCCAGCCCATGGCGGCGTCGGGGCCCAATTCCGAGAGATTTTCTAGGGCGGTTTCTTCGGGAGCGCGCAGGGCCAGCGCGGTTGCGGGAGCCACGTCGGTGAATAGGTTTACCAAAAGCAGCTGTCGGGGTGAAAGGGGAGGGCGCCCTGAGATGAGCCCTCCCAAAACAGTGAAGCCAATTTCTCCTAGGTTGCCTCCTACTAAAATAGAAACGGCGTCACTGACCGCTCCCCACAAGGCGCGCCCTTCGACCAGAGCGTGCACCAGGGTTTCGACTCGCGCGTCGACGAGAATAATATCGGCTGCATTGCGCGCTGCTTCTGCGCAATGTTGACCCATTGCAATGCCAACGGCAGCCAGGCGAATAGCAGGAGCGTCGTTGGCTCCATCGCCTACCATGGCCACCGTATGACCGCATTTGGAGAGGGCGCGTACAATACGCACTTTTTGCGAAGGAGAGACTCGGGCAAAAACATCGATCGTATCGATGCGATCGAGCAGTTCGTCCTCATCCAGTTGTGAGAGCTCGGCCCCTGTCATAATTTGCGGAACACTTGCTAATTGCAGCTCGACAGCAATTGCTTGAGCCGTGCTCGGATGGTCTCCGGTGATCATGAGGGTGCGCAGGCCGCCTCGTCGTAAATCGGCGATGGCCTGAGTAGCGGTGGGCCGTATTGGATCGCTGAATGCTAAGAGCCCCACAAAGGCCAGGGAATGAACTGAGTCGATGGTAAGTTCGCTGCCGTCGAGCAACCTGCGTTCGGCTACGGCGAGAACTCGCAGGCCATTTTGCGCGAGGCTTTCGGCTTTTCTTTGAATTTGGTCTAGCTCGTGAGGGGTGAGGCGCGTGGGCGCCCCTTGGCGTAAAATATGAGAGCAGCGAGAGATGATGGCCTCGGGCGCTCCTTTGACGGAGAGTCGTGGGCCTTCTTGGGTGTCTCCCAATACTGCGGTGTAGCTGCGACCGGCTTCAAAAGGTATTTCGGCTTTGCGATCCCATTGGGGTAAGTCCTGGCGTACGGTGATTGCACTGGTTTCAGCCGCTCGCCAAAGGGCAGCATCGACTGGATCCGCTCGGCCTAAATCGCCCGGTCGTGGTGGGCTAGCACGCAGGGCCGCTGCCAACACAAGTTTGCGCTCGTTGGTGAGATAAGCGACATGCTCGGTTTCTTCGCCGTCGGAGATTTTGCTGAGAACAATTGAGCCTTCGGTGACCGTACCGGTCTTGTCGACGCAGATGGTATCGACTCGTCCTAGTGCCTCTAGAGCGCGTACATTGCGCACGAGGGCTCCTTTGCTTTTGAGTCGTTGGGCCGACGCCAGTTGGGCGGCGGTTGCCAGAAGGGGAAGTCCTTCGGGCACGCTGGCAACAGCTAAGCTCACCGCTGAGCCCACCAATTCATCCATTTTTCGCCCACGCAGGAGCCCGGCTCCAATGACTCCAACGCCAGCCGCCAGGGCGATAGGAGCGGTGAGATCCATGAGTTGGCGCATGCGTTGTTCGACGCCACTGTCTTTGGCCGTGGTGCGGTAGGCGACGGAGCCCCGTTGTGCTTCGGTTTCTGTGCCTGTGGCCACCACGACTGCCACGGCTTTTCCGCTGGCGATTGTGGTGCCGGCGTAAAGCATTGAGCTGCGGTCCGCAATGCCTTCTTCGAAGGAGGGCTGGGCTGTCTTGGGAACGGGTAAAGACTCACCCGTGAGCCCCGAAGCGTCCACTTCGAGACAATTCGTTTCTATTAACCGGCAATCGGCTGGCACGACGTCTCCGCTTCCCATGAGCACAACGTCACCCTGAACTAACTTGTCCGAATCAATTTGCTCTGTCTTATTCTCTCGGCGAACCAGGACTGGAATTTTTGCAGCTTGCGAGAGTTCATCAATAGCGCGCTCGGTCCGAAAGCGCTGTACACCACCTACCGCTGCGTTGAGAAAAACCACTCCGCCTACCATCATGGAGTCGGCCACTGAGCCCGCAATGGCGCTCAAGCCTGCGCCCGCGGCAAGCAGAGGAACGAGGGGGTTAAATAATTCGTCCCCGATGGCGGAGGCAAGCTGCCCGGCCGCGCTTTTTTTATCATCTGCTGGGCGATGACGAGAAAGGGCATCTCTCCGCGACAAACCCTCCGATTGGGTCTCAAGACGTTGCATGACTCCCCGTGCATCAAGAGCATGCCAAGGGGTAGGATCGCGCGCTGGGGGCAAGGGGCGTCGTCCAAACTCGCTAGCATGACGCAAACCGTTGGCCATCGAGAGTAAACTGGCCACATTGACCACTGTCAAAACCCGTGAGGTGGTCAAAGGTAAAAGACCACCCACGGAAGCCAATGCTCCGAGACTTGCCGCTCCCAGGGCCACATTGACGCTTTGTTGGCTCACTTCATGGGCAACCCGGCTGGACTCGATAAGTAGGCGAATATCTGTCAGATCGTCTCTACACAAAATATGAGCAGACCACGGAACTTGAGAGCCTGGGGGGACCAGGGCGACGGCTAAATCGGCCACATCAAGGGCTCGCGAATCTCCTTGAGCCACAACGCAGACCACTCGCCCTTCCCGTTGAAGCTGGCGCACTCCGCGCCAAAGAGCGTCACCACTTCCGAGAGTGTCGTCCGCGGGAATTGATTGTAAAATTTCTGGATCGTCCGACGCGACGACCACTTTGATAGAGGCTTGATGTGCGGCCTCGATGAGTTCTTCTAGTCCGACCCTCGAGCGCATGCAGACTTCAACCAAAGCGAGGAGCTGACCGTTGCGATCGAGGGTGACTACCAATTCGCCCCCTTTCGCAAGGGTGTGCTCCTCTTCTTTCATGGCAGCGGGAATGCCTACATCGCATCGACCCAGAGGAGCGAGGCGGAAGCCGTCTTTTTCTTGAATGGCAAGAGGAGAGTCAGCTTGAAAGAGTTCTTTGACAGCTTTGCGCGCAGAGGCTTCGTCCACATCGCGGGAGAATACAAGTCGACCGACAGACGCAGCCCCTCCGGGCATCAAATCGCCCTGAAGTACCAGGCAGTCGACTCGGTCCAGTCGGCGCAAAGCTTGGGGATCGAGCACCAGCATTTGGCGCTGCGCCAAAACTCGGGAGAGACCGGCACTAAAGATCTCTCGCCCTAATTTAGCTGGGCGCGGTAAGCCACCAAAGAGGGCTCCAAATGCCCGTTGAACACTACGGGTGGAGATAAAGCTCACACCAAATCCAGCGAGGGCTACAGCCCATGCGCGATCCGAGTATTCTTCGATGGGTCCGCGGGGCAGGGGGACAGGTCGTTCGGGAACGGGTCGGGGTGGGGAGGCTCCAGGGCCGGGGCACAAAGCGGGTTCACGGTTTTGCCACAATCGACCTTGGGCGTTGCGTTCGCCGGTCAATGCGGTCTTTTCTGCGACACCTACCAGCGCATTGAGCGGGCGTTGGGCTGGCCCTTGCAGGACACCAATTGCAAGATCGAGTCCCAATTGCGCACGCCCCTTGCCCCAACGATCTTCGAGAGGGCGTCGCAGGCGAGGCACAGTGCGTACAACGGCCAGGCCCGATGCTAAGGCCCCAGCTAAACGACTTTTGGGAACAAAACTAAATTTGAGTCCAGTGCCAATTAAAAGCCCGGCCGCATCTGCAATCAGCTCCAAGAGCAATATTTCTGTGGGCTCGGCATCACCAGGGTGCGTACGTCCCTCAAAAGTGGCTCGATCGACCCCACATCTTAGCTCGGCCTCGGTCACCAGGGCCAACACAGACTTTTCGTCCAAAGAGCCTTTCTTGAACGCGAGGACAGCTCGACCGGTTCCTTGATGCACTTCGGCCCAATGGAGCTCTGGCAGGCGTTGAACCTGTTTTGAGAGTAATTCGCCTATCTGCGTCAGTTCGTGGGTGTCGCAAGAGCGCAGCTCTACGTGGGCCCGCCCCTCGCCTATCCAAAAACGCCGCTGTCGGGGCGAGAAATGTTTCGTGAGCAGAGAGAGAAACTGAGAGGCATTCATCGATCCCTTTCACAATAGTCCCCCTCGGGGTCTCAGGAAAGATGCGCCCGAGCGATCCTCATGATAGCCAGCAGCCATGAGCGATTCTTCGGATAAATCCCCTCAAAATACTGATTCTAGCGAATCGGCGCACAATTGCACCGACCATGGTCATGAGGATCACCACCATGGGGGCGAAGAGCACGAGTCCAATGAAGAGATGATTTCTCTGGCTCCTGCCATTGCGTCGGCACAAATCGGCCTTCTTAGCAAAGTGCAGGTACTTGTGGACGCCATCAGCGAAGCCCATGTGTACATTCCTCTTTCTGAAGACTTGCCCGATACTCCTGATGGCGAAAAAATCGAAATGGAGACAGATCTCACTTTTCGTCCACATATGATTCTCAACGAAGATCATAGTGTCTACGCGGTGGCGTATTCTGACCCTTCTTTGGTTGATGCAATGCAAAAAGCATTGGGTTGGGAAACTGCGGGCGGCGAACTCAAATTCATTTGTGCCCCTGCTCATGTTGCTCTCGATTTGGGTCAGATGAATCTTGAAGGCGAAGATGTGTCAGGGCTTGTGTTGAACCCGGGTACCGAACAAGAATTGATTTTGCAGCGCGATGAAGTGGCTAGTTTAGCCCAAGGAAAGGCATTGCCCTTGGTCGGCTATGTCTCCGATCTCGCTCCAGGTTCGGACGAAGAGACAGAATTGGTTGAAGGTGCAGAGCCGCCTCCGCCTGAGTTATTGGCCGCTTTGGAAAAGGCAAAGGGCGAAAATGAAAATATCTTAGATATTACCGTTCACACCACCTTCAACCCCGAGCGCGATCGTGAGCCTCATCTTTCTATCTTATTGACGGTGATAGCGAGCAATGATGTCGACCGGCAAAACTTAGCAGATGATGTCATGGAGGAAGCGGCTCCTCATCTGCCTGCGCCGGGTTACGCGGATATTATTTTTCGTGAAGCAGCAAACTGAGTCCAGCTCAACCTCAGGGGAGAAATTTTCACGGCCAGATCTCCTAGGTGTAGCAAAGAGAAAGCTTTCTCGCGTCGAAAGGTTGAATTTACGTCTGGTCCGGGCCTCATTTCGTCCGGGCCTTATCGACAAGAGCTTGCGCTATCTGCAGTCCACCGTCGGTCAGGCATGGATTCATTTTAGCACTCGTCATTTACGTGAAGTGCACGGGCTCGAGCGCTTGCCCGATTTAAGTTCTGGTCAAAGTATTGTCGTCGTTGCCAATCACCGTAGTTTTTTTGACCTCTATGTGATCACAGCGGAGCTGGTCAGAAGAGGCTTGAAGCAACGTATCGTTTTTTTGGTACGCTCTGACTTTTTCTACGATTCGATTCTTGGTTTTTTTGTCAATTTTTTGATGAGCTTTCTCGCGATGTATCCCCCCATCTTTCGTCAAAGAAAGAAAGCAGCCCTGAGTCTGTTGGCTTTGGATGAATTGGGGTGGATGTTGCGTCAGGGTGGAATATTTGCCGGTCTCCATCCCGAAGGTACACGTAGTCGTGGGGACGACCCCTATGCGTTCTTACCAGCGCAGCCCGGTGTGGGGCGGGTGATTCAGAGGGCTGGGGTCCCCGTGATTCCAGTTTTTGTCAATGGTTTGGGCAACGATTTGCTTAAACAAGTGAAGGGAAATTTTAGTGGCCGAGGAGATAAAATTTCTGTGACGTTTGGCGCGCCTATCGAGTTTGGTGGTCTTTTGGCTGAAAAGTCCAACACTCGCACTTACCGTAAGATCTCAGAGCGCTGTATGGAGGCAATTTCTGAGCTGGGAGAAGAAGAAAAAGCTCTTCGGGCTTGCTAGAGGGGCCATTGTTGAGGACGATCCACCTATGGGTGGGTTGTGGCGTGATAAAGCAGCAAGTTTGATGTGCGTGGGGCTAGCTGCTCCGTTTTTGGACGATCGCACTCGTATCCTCTTGGACGCGGGTGTATCGGGCGTGCTCCTTTATCAATCACGACTTGATAGACCCGAGTCTGTGGCCACTTTGGTTCACGCTATCAAGGCGTACGCAGGACGTCCTGTTTATGTAGCAGTTGATCATGAGGGGGCTCAGCGTAGTCCATTGCAAGGTGGGTTTACCCGCTTTCCTGTGGCTTCACGTTTGGGAGCAACGGGCGACATTGAGCTAGCGCGAAGCGTTGGCCAAGTACTGGGTCGCGAGCTCAGGGCTGTAGGCGTTGATATGACGTTGGGACCAGTCTTGGATGTCGCCACCAATCCCAACAATCCAATCATTGGAGAACGCTCCTTAGGAGATACTCCCGAGATAGTGAGCAAAATGGGAGCGGCCTTAGTAGAGGGGCAGCAGTCCGAAGGAGTGGCCGCGTGCGGTAAGCATTTTCCTGGTCATGGTGATACCCACCAAGACTCCAACCTTTCTCTTCCCATTTTACCCCACGGTGTGCGCCGCCTGGAGGAGGTTGAGCTAAAGCCCTTTCAAGCGGGTATTTCTTCCCGTATGGCAGGAATGCTTGTGGGACATATTCTCTTTAAAGAGTTGGACAGCAAGTTCCCTTCTTCTCTCAGTCGTCCCATTATTTTTGGGCTTTTACGTCAAAAACTCCGTTATCGGGGCTTTTTGATGATTGATGACGTCGACATGGGCGCGTTGTCTCGCCGATTCACGCGCAAAGAAATTGCTGTGCGTGGCATGGCGAGCGGTGCCGATAGTTTTCTTTGCGCTCGGCGCCCAGAGAGTGCCCTCGAGTTGATGGATGCGATTGATGACGGGGTCGAAAGAGGCACGGTTTTGCCCGAGCGCATTGAAGCCGCACGCCGGCGATTGACTTCGTTGATACATCGCTATGTACAAGACCCAGGGAGCGCTCCCGATCTCTCCACCGTGGGCCAGGTGGCCCATGTGGAAATTTTGCAGCAATGCGGTGGGGGGCGCCCTAGCTTGAACCCTAAACCCTCTTAGAACTTGCTTGATGAAGATTCTAACTAATCTTCATCGTCGTAAAAGAGTGGCGCTCGTGCCGAGAGAAAATCTTCAATGAGATCTTCGCCTTCTAATTGAAGGAATTGAATGCCCATACCAGGCGAGGTATCGCTCGCCTCGTTGAACTCACGCAGCCAACGAACCACACCGTGAGCAATCACTTTATTTTCGTTGGGCAGGGTAATTGTTACGTCAATGGTTTCCCCCACACTCAACAAATCGTGAGTGGCGATGAATACCCCACCAACTGAAAGGTTTTCTGTAAAACCCGCGTAAAAGTTGGTGTCCGAATAGAGACTGACATCAAGGGCCATATCCTTACGGTCAAAACGTCGTCTCCCAGTAGGATCGGGCGCCGTGCTCTGGGGTTGTTCGCGAGATTCGCGTTTGAGCGGGGGGGGCTGCGCGCCGTCGGTGGCCGACCACGTTGGATCAGATGATTTTGCTGTACTCGCCAATTTGTCCTCGCGTGGTCCTGGAGTTGATTGGCTTCACTCAATCGGTCTTTGTAGAGATCACCGAGTAAGATGTGCGAAGCCAGTTCCGTAGACACGAGCAGAACGGATGATTTAGACTTTGCTTGAGTCCCAAGGGGGCTGACTCAAGTAAGAGTGTTGACTCTATGAAACGTGAGCTAGCGAGGTCATCTCTAGAGTGAATCTCTAGATCCAAGGATCGACGCGCCGGCCCATACCTGACCATGATAGGGATCGGGCAACGAGGGCTATTGTTGCCAGAGAGATAGAGAAAGCGAGAGCTAAAAGCCCTAAGAGCTCGCTATATTGATCGGAGTAACCTGAAAAATTCGAGATGAAACCCATCATTGCGAAAATAATTGCCCAAAGGAGCTGCGTGCCAGAAAATAGCCCCCAGGATTCTCCAACGCGTAGGTGACCCATGCGTGCACGGGCAAGAGAGACAAGGGAAATGAGCAATGCTAGTTTTAGGCTCAGTAGTACACCCGCTCCTAAGCCTGCACTGGATGCCCCGAGGGTCGCTCCTCCAAAGAGGGCCAACCAAAGTCCCATGAGGAGTAATTGTCCTGCCCATTCACCCACCCGTGAAAGTAAGTTAGTGGGGGATTTTGCTCCGGCATTGCCTTCGAGGGGGGCGCGCCTTCCTGCGATGGGCACCAGGGAGAATAAGTAACTGAGGGAGAGAAAGAGCGTCCAAGGCGAAGAGAACATGCCCCATTGGTGAGGGAAAGCTCCTTGGCTGCGGGCTACTTCATTGAGATGCAAGCTTCCGACATCACTGATGCGAATCATTACGGCAAGAAGAATGGGAGCGAGAAGAAGAAGACGAACAAGGCTTGCGCTCAATGCGCCCAGCAAAGAGAACTTGCGTTGATGGGTGCTGGCTCCACCCAGGAGAAACGCCGACGAAATGAGCAGCATACCCCCCGCCGCTAGAGTCACGAGCAGGCTTGTAGGGACGCTCTGCTCGTTGAACCCACTGAGCTGCCACCAAGTATACAAGAGTACTAAAAGGTAGACGGGGTAAGCCAGCGTCTGCAGGTGAGGTTGCACGTCCACTAACCAAAGAGGAGGTGAGCGACGCCCTTTGGTCTTGTCAGCGCAGAGCCAAAGAAGAAAGTGGGGGGGGTGGGCAGCGAGTAGAAAAGCAAAGACGATACCGAGGGAGACGACGAGCGCTCGGGCTGCCACCGTATGGTCGAGGAGCTGAAATTCTGAGCGATCGAGATGAACCTGTTGTGGTTTTAGTAGACCCGAACGCATGAAGGTGAGCACGCTGGCGCGACTCTGTGCTTGAGGAAGCAAATCACGCAAAGAGTCGAGACGGACTCCGTCAAGTTCTAGTAGATGATCGCCCTTGAGAAGTCCTGCCTGAGCGCCCCTTGCATCGCTTTTGACTTCGGTGATCAACAATTGAGGTGAAACCGCAATGCCGAGATATTGGGTAAAGAGACTTGAGTCTGTGTTTTCTTCTTCTCCGCGAGAAAAGAAGTCGAGCACAAGAGTGCGTTTCGAGCCTTTAAGAATCGCTCGACCAGCACGGAGGGGCGCGAATTCGAGCAGAGCGTCTCCTCTAAAAGTGAGATGCGGGGCACCTTCGAGGTAGGTGCCAAGATTGCGTGAGGAGAGGCGAATCGTAATGTGCCCTCGCGAACCAGCGCGGAGGGGCAATTGCCACTGGACACTTTTGGGTACTCGCGCCGGGGCATAAACCATGCCTTCTAGGTAGAGAGTTCCCTCGTGATTTTCTGGAAATCCCCTGCCGATGATTTGAATTTCGCTGCCCGGTTCTAGGGTTTTAGGCCCCACTGAGTCCACTTGAAGGAGGTCGGGGGTGGACTGGGGCGCGCAAGCTACGATGGCCAATAAATAGCCAAAGAGGGCTACTTGAAAGAGCCTCAGCGAAAGAGCGTATTTTTTCCGAGAAATCGATGGGCGCACGGATCGATGCCAGGGAACGGGGAACATGGTTCAGGGGTACACGAGAACCCAAACCGAGGCCCAAATTATTGGGATTAGGACCCCAGGAAGGGGTCGTGGAATAAAGAAAGAGCGCCATGGGTTGGCTTCTACAGGGCTCAATCTGCCATGGTGCAGGGCCCCGAAGGACTTCATGAAGTTTATCCGCCGTTCCGTATCTCCTGAAATCAAAGAATTCGAGCGACAGGTTTTATCCCACGCCAAATCCCTTTACGCAGTGGGTCTGCGTATGACGCGGCGTCCAGCCGACGCGGAAGATCTGGTGCAGGATACCCTGTTCAAGGCGATGCGTGCTCGAAAGCAATTTCAAGAAGGTACAAATCTCAAGGCTTGGTTGGTACGTATTCTCACCAATACCTTTATCAATAAGTACAAGCGCGGTGTTTTAGAGCGCTCTGTCTTGGGGGCTGAGCAATTAGATCCCATCAGTGACGGTTGGACCAGTTCGGCAGCCTTGGCGGCCCTGCGTGAGCCCGAGTCTCAAGCTTTGCGCCCTCTTTTGGCAGAAGAAATTGGTTTCGCCTTGGACGAACTTCCCGAGGACTACCGCATGGCGGTTTTGCTCGTAGACGTTCAAGAGCTCTCTTACAAAGAGGCTTCTTTGGCTTTGGGCTGCCCCATCGGCACGGTCATGAGTCGTCTCCATCGCGGACGGAAGCTCTTAAAGGATCGTTTGGTGCATCAGGCGCAGGCGATGGGACTGATTGAACCTTCTCCCCCCGTTTTGGAGAAGCACGTCGTAGAGAAATCGGGCGTCAGCGGGGCTGTTGGTGTGCACTCCCCCACTTTGAGTGCCCCTCTTGAAATTGAAGCGTATCGCGGCAAAAAAAGGAGTGCGCCATGAGTTGCACCGAAATTCGCCCCTACCTACAAGCCTACGTCGACGACGAGCTTTCTGCAGAAAAAACGATAGGGATGGAGCTGCATTTGGCAGAGTGTTGCGAGTGCAATGCGGAGGCAGAACTGACTCGTTCTCTTGTACGGGCCACAAGAACTTCGGTGACAGAGGTGACAATGTGCCCTCAATTTCAAAGTCGTTTGCGCCAGGCATTGGCAGAAGAATGTGAGCGCCAGGAGCACGACGAGCACTCATTGCTTTCTTGGAGGGTAATTGCCCCCCTAGCAGCAGCCGCTGCAGTGGCTCTTTTCTTTGCCTTGGGCATGAACGCACAATCTGTCGAGCGTGGTCGTTCTTTGCAAGTAGGGCGTAACGATATTGTCGACTTTATGGTGCACAATCATACCACGGTGCAGGAGCCTTCCACTCGCGAACGAGCCGCAGTAGCGAAATTTGAGCAGCGCTTAGGTTTTCCGGTACGGGCGCCCGATTTGGCGCGTTTTGGGGCCGAGTTTGAGGGGGCAAGTGTTGTCTCTCTCGATCGCACACGGGTAGCCATCATGAGATACAGTATAGGGGGGCGCAGGATTTCTCTTTACATGTACGATCCCGATCAACTGCCCTTGCGTGCTGAACAAGCTCTCAAGCCACGGGTCGTTGGCAATCGCGCTGTCTTTGTGGGCAATCGTCAGGGGTATTCTATTGCCACCTCTGAGCGTCGAGGGGTGGGGTACGCAATTGCCGGTGAATTAAGTCGAGAGGAGTCGGCTGAACTCGTGGTCGCCGCTTATCGTTGAAGATGGGTTTGCTTAGCGGATAGTTTGAGTCAAGCTGAGCCCGTGTTTACGAGGATCGGAGGCACCGCGCATTTTTCCTCCGTCCATGCGCAGCATTTGAACCGCCGACGTTGTGAACTTCATTGTCGTTACAATTTCTCCCCGTCGCTCCAAATTGCGAATGTGATCCATTTGTGCGCCTTTTTCTAATGAAATATGCGCCCCCTGCGTTGGAATATAGAATCTCTTGGCCGCGACAGCCTTTTGGGGCTCATGATCAAAAACCAATGCACTTAAAAGCGCCTGAGTTACATTTGTAGCGATGGCAGTTCCCCCTGAGCCGCCGAGGGCAAGCACGGGCTGCTGGTATTTTACGACAATTGTGGGGGTCATGCTGGAGACCGGGCGCGCTTGGGGGCGATAGCGATTGGGGCTTTCGCTGAGCCCAAGAAACTTTACCTGCTCGAACGAGTTGAAGTCCGCCAATTCGTTATTAAGAACTATGCCCGATTGCTGGGCGTAGATTTTTGCGCCAAAAAGATGGTTGATAGTAGTTGTTAGACTAATAGTGTTTCCGCTTTTGTCTGCACTGACCAGGGCGTGGGTGCCTTTCTCTTTTAACCCAAAACGGGGGATACTATGGGTCCTGTCCAGGACGATTTTTTTTCGGCGTTTTTCCAAACGCTCCTCGTCTAATAGTTCACCCAGAGAGAATTTTTCAAATTGAGGATCTCCTAAATAGCGCATACGGTCGGCAATTGCGCCTCGGAAAGCCTCTGCGAGGACGTGTTGGTAAGCTGGGCTGCCGTGTCCTAAGTTTTGCAAATAGTCTGCTGAAAACATCTTGAGGGTTTGAGCCATCAGGAGCCCACCAGCAGAGGGAGGCGGCATGGTATAAATTTCGTAGCCGTTGTAGTCTATTTTAAGAGCTTGGCGCTGCTGGACCTTGTAGTTTCGCAGGTCTTCTAGGCTGAGGGTGCTACCGTGATCTTGCGCTACCTTTACGATATTTTCGGCGACTTTTCCTTCATAAAATGCCGAGGGACCTTGGGCCGCAATTTTTTCTAAGGTGCGCCCCAAAGCCGGATGAGTCAGTCGCATACCAACTAAGGCGGGACGTCCCCCTGGGTAGAAAAGACTAGAGAATCCTCCAATACCTTGGAGCTTTTTTTGTCGGTAGGCGAGCATGGATGCCAAGTGCCTTTCGACAGTGAAACCTTGGGTAGCCCGGTGGCTCGCCCGCTTGACCAAATCGCGCCAGGGTAGTTTTCCGGCTCGTTGGTGCAGAGCAAAAAGACCGCGCACCTCTCCGGGGACTCCAATGAAACTTCCGGGTGCTGCACTTGCACTTGCACTGGTGGAGGCGGTGGATTTTTTTCGCTGGCCTCGAGGAGCCGTTTCGCGAAAGTCTATTACGTAGCTGGTGCCAGTCTTAGCGTCCCAGCCCACCAAAAACCCGCCGCCACCGATGCCACTAGAAGTCGGCGAGGTGACTCCGGCTACTAGGGCCGCCACGATGGCAGCGTCAGCGGCTGTTCCTCCCTGGGCGAGAACTTGGCCGGCTTCTCGGGAGGCCGTGCGGCTTTCTGTCGCTATTGCGTAGCCCGGTAAAGAAGCGTTGGAACTACGCAATTGTGGCGGACGGGCAAGAGCCGCCCCCGAAAAGAAGAGGCAGGCTCCGCACGCAATGGTGAGAGGGGACCACCCCCCCCATCGATGTCCGGAAAGGTATCGTTTCTTCAACCATTGATAATGCCCGTTCCTCATGCACCATTGCTACCATTGGGAGCCGTCGAGGCGAAAATGTCTTTTGGCTCCCCAGTGTAGAAAATCGTCATGCAGATACTTTTTATTATGGATCCCGCTTTGGGCATGCTTCCTGACAAGGACACTACCTTCGCTTTGGTACGCGGGGCGATGGAGCGCGGTCATACGTGCTTGCACGCTGAGCCCCGTTCAATTGATCTTTTCGATGGAAAAGTATGGGCCCGGGCTCGCTCCCTGACGGTCAGTCAGAGTGCCCCTCATGTAGTTCTTGGCGAAGAAAAATTGTGGGATCTCGCTGAGCTTGACGGGATCATGATTCGTAAAGATCCCCCCTTTGACACCGCATATCTTCACCTGACTCAAGAGTTAGAATTGGTGAAGGATAAAGTTTTTATCTGCAATAGCCCTCAGGGTTTACGCGATGCAAACGAGAAAATATTCGCCCTGCACTTTGAAAAATGGATGCCTCGCACCATGGTGACAAGTGATAGAGAGAAGATATTGTCCTTTGTGAAAGATGTGGGTGGCGCGGCGGTTCTTAAACCCCTAGATGGCGCAGGCGGCAGTGGCGTAGTGGCCCTGAGAACCGGGGATAAAAACGCACGTGCCCTTACAGATATTCTGACATTTGAGGGCAAAGAACAGGCCATGGTGCAAGCATTTCAGCCTCAAATTACCGAAGGAGATAAGAGGGTTTTACTGCTCAATGGCAAGTGTTTGGGCGTCATTTTACGAGTGCCGCGGGCCGATGATATTCGCGCCAATATTCATGTGGGGGGGAGCGTTCAAAAAACCACCCTTACCCCGCAAGAGCAAGACTTGGTCGATGATGTTGGTCCTCAACTAGCCGCTCAGGGGTTGTTTTTTGTTGGTCTCGATTTGATTGGGGGCAAATTGATAGAGGTGAATGTTACCAGCCCAACGGGGATTCAAGAATTGGGGCGCCTAACCCAGAGCAGCCCTGAACTTGATGTGATTGATTGGATAGAGAGCAAAGCGAAGGAACTTTCATGAGTTTTTCCAAACAAATTGTGGGGGCAACCTTGGTGGTCACGGCCACTGTGGGCGCGTTGGTCTTTTGGGGCAGAGAAAGTACCCAAGAGGAGGCGCCTGGTTTGGGGGCCAGGACTGTTTTAGATGTAGCGTTGCCCAGCAAAAAGGCCGGGCCAAGCCCCACCGAGACTGAGAAAAAGACAGCTGAAAAGCACTTGCCCCCCGTGCCTGCACTGGCGAGAGATCTGGCCTCAGCGCGTGCTTTGGTGCCGGCAAGGGCGTGGCTTGTAGCCGACTTTGACGGGGAACTTGTGGGGCAGAAACCTTTTGCCGACAAAGAGGGCCCGTGCGCCTTGGTCCCGGCTCCTCCTCGGGTCGCGGTGGCGCTCCTTCCCCCAAACAAGGGCGATCCACCCGATCTTCTGATTGCGGCACCTCAAGTTTCCGACGAGTTCTGGAATTGTGCGCGCCTGAGGGTTGAGCAATCAGGAGGACGCCCCCTGGCTGAAAACGAGCGTTTTCAAGTCTTGAAGAGTCCTTCTGGAGTTGTGGCCCACGGCCCCGGCGGAGGAATGGTCTTTTTGACAAGTGAGACCCACCTCGAAGAAGCTCTTACGGTGCTTTCTGGTTTGGGTGAAAATGCTCGAAATACCGAGCCTCACTCTCGGCTCTTTCATAAGATGCACGGAGACAAGTCAGTCGCCCCAGGATCTGTACTGGACGCGACTCTCTCGGTGTCCACCGATTGGATGACCTCTCTCGGCCATGATGCGGCCAAGAGCCCCTTGCGCTTCATTCAATCGGCCTACATCTCGTCTCAGCCCAATGGAGGCGCTCAGGGGGGCATAGACTGTCTCGAAGAGGGATGTGAGGACGTGCTCGCCTTTCTCAATCGGGCCAAGACCGATTTGCTCAAGAAATTACCTCCAGCCACAGCTGAAGTGGTGTCGGCCTCGCTCACTGCCCATCATCTCCAAGGAACTGGACGCATCGCATTACATTGGGCGCCCACTTCGGCGCAATTGGGCACGTTCCTGGGGCGCTTATTCATGACCCGATGAATTGAACGAGATGGAAAAAGTGGAAATATTTATAATCTGTCTCGAGAGTCTACTTTTTACTTGGCTTGGGGTGAGTAAAACCCAAGAATCACTGGTCATCTGACTGGTGTTTTGAGCATTCTCAATGAAATATTTGACCCAAAAGTAAGAAAATGAAGAAATTCGACAAGAATACTCAAGTTCGCCTTGCATGAGACAGTTCTAGCGTCTAGCTTTCGCCGCCCTTCCCCATGTCACACGCAGTTATCCGCACCGGCGGCAAGCAGTATCGCGTCGCGCCAGGCGATCTCGTTCGAATCGAGAAGCTTGACGGCGTTGCCGGCGATACAATTACTTTTGACGAAGTTCTATTTCTTGGTGGCGATAGCCCCACGTTTGGAACTCCCTTAGTCAAAGGCGCTCAAGTCTCTGGCGAAATCGTTACGCAAGGTCGTGGCGAAAAGTTAGTTATCTTTAAGTTCAAGCGTCGTAAGAAGTACCGTCGTAAGGCTGGACATCGTCAGTCTTACACCGCGGTGAAAATCACGGAGGTGAAAGCCTAATGGCACATAAGAAAGGCGGCGGCTCCACACGCAACGGTCGCGATTCCAAGGCACAACACCGCGGAGTGAAGGTCTACGGGGGCGAAGCAATTCGTGCCGGTGGCATCATCATTCGTCAAGTTGGTCAAAGCGTCAATCCCGGTCTCAACGTAGGCATCGGCAAAGACTACACCCTCTTTGCTCTCAAAGATGGTCACGTTAAGTTCGAATGGGCGAGTCGTACCAAGAAAAAAGTATCAGTCGTCGAAGCATAAGCTCGATATTGAACTGAGTGAGTAGGGCGCTTCGCTTACCTTGAATCAAGGTGAGTGAGTCGCTCTTTTTCGTTTGTGGCTATTGAACGCTCGTCTACTGGCGCAGGGACTCTTCCATGAAAAATAAGATTTGCATCCTTTCCGGCGAGCTAGCTAGTCAAATCGCCGCAGGCGAGGTGGTTGAGCGCCCTGCGAGCGTCGTAAAAGAGCTGATGGAGAACGCCCTCGATGCCGGGGCCGCACGGGTCGAAGTCTCGATTGAGTCTGGTGGTCTTGGACTGATTGAGATCTGCGACGACGGTCGGGGCATGAGCGAGCACGAGGCTCCCCTGAGTTTGGAGCGGCATGCTACCAGTAAGCTGAAGAGCTTCAGCGATTTGGATGATCTTGCTTCCTACGGTTTTCGAGGTGAAGCGCTCCCAAGTATCGCTTCGGTGAGTCGATTGAAGTTGCGCACTCGCGATAGCTCATCGGAGAGCGGAGTGGAGCTTTCTGTTGAAGGCACTCAGCCACTGAGTAGCGCCCCTGTAGGGTGTCCTGTTGGAACGACCCTGAGCGTCAGGGATCTCTTTTTTAATGTTCCAGCGCGGCGTAAATTCCTTCGTTCTTCCAATACCGAGTCCGGTCATGTTGGTGAGATTGTAATTGATATGGCCCTGGCTCGGCCGGATGTTGCTTTTTCGCTCCAGCGAGATGGTCGGCGCCAAAAGAACTTTTCGCGCGTTGGCTCTCGTCGCGAGCGGGTGGAGCAAGTCTTAGGAGAAGAGGTTTTGCATCTTTGTGAAGGTGAGCGCGGGCCCTTGCGGGTTGAGGCTTATTTATGCGGCCCTGACCGAGCCCGCAGGGGGGCCGGGGGGTTGAAGCTCATTGTAAATGGGCGACCGGTGCGCGATCGGGCACTGACATCTACGATTGCACATGCCTATGGGGGCTCCTTGGAGCGCGGCAGATTCCCTCGGGGAGTGATCTATCTCACTTTACCGGGGCAGCTTCTTGATGTGAACGTGCACCCTCAAAAGACAGAAGTTCGCTTCGCTAGTACACGCGCTGTATTGGACGCTTTGCACAGTGTTGTCTCTCGGGGGATGGTATCCGCTTTGGAGAAAAAGTTGCACGGGCGGGTTTCAAACCCACCTCTTGAACAAAAGCCTGAGCCCGCCCCCTCAGAGAAGAAGCTCACAGGCCTAAAGAGACCCCCGGCGCCCATCAAAGGAGCGTCTCGCTCTCCAGCTATTTCCCTTCGGCCTTTGCGAGAGCCTGTTCTACATCAAAAAGCAGAGTCTGCCGCCAAAAGGGAAGGGAGTCGATATGGGCTACCCATGGCGGCCCCTGTAGCCTCCCAAGGGCGCAATGAGGGGCCAGGCACTTGGAGAAATTTACGACTGCTAGGGCAGCTCGCCCACAGCTACCTTATCTGTGAAGGGCGAGAGGGGCTTTATGTGATTGATCGCCATGCGGCAGAAGAGCGAGTCCTAGCAACTCAGCTCAAGGCGGCACTAGACAAGGGACGTTTGCCCTCCCAAGTGATGCTTTTTCCCTTGACTTTGGAATTGTCCAAAGCTGAGTCTGAGTTGGTTGCTAGCCTAGTGGAGCCTCTCAAGCGCTTGGGTGTAGATGTTCGCGTGAGAACTGAGCTGTCAGTGAGCGTTCATGCGGTGCCAAAAGACTTGCCCCGGGTTGCTCCTCAAGAACTGTTAAGTCTTTTGCTGAAGATTCTCAAGAAAAATAGTAAGGAGAAAGAAACGTCGCCGTCTTCTCCTTCTTTGCTTCAAGAATGTCTTCGGGTCATGGCCTGTTTGGGGGCCAGTAGCCCTGGAGACGTTTTAGAGCGCCAAGGGGCCGAGGCATTGTTGAGAGGTCTGCGCAGCGCGGACTTTGAGGTAAGTTGCCGCCATGGGCGTCCTCTTTTGGTTACTTTAAGTTTGCACGAACTTGCGAGAAAAGTGGGGCAGGCGTGAAAAAGGACCCTCTTTTAGTAATTGTTGGTCCAACAGCAACCGCAAAAACATCATTTGCCATTCGTCTTGCCGAGAGACTTCAAGGTGAAATCATTAGTGCCGATAGTGTGCAAGTCTATAGAGACTTTAATATAGGTTCGGGCAAGCCGGACGCTGAAGAATTAAGCCGCGCGCCTCATCACTTATTAGATATTCGAGATGCGCTTGAGCCTTTGGAGGCGATGGCCTGGGCGGAGTTAGCTCGGAGCAAAATTGAAGAAATTCGTGAGCGCGGGGCGGTTCCCATTGTCTGTGGAGGGACTTTTCTTTGGATACGTGCGCTTCTTTATGGCCTAGCGGATGCCCCGGCAGGAGACGAAGGCATTCGCTCTCGCCATCGAGAAATTGCTGAGGACAAGGGGCGTGCTTTTCTTCATGAAGAACTGGCCAAGGTGGACGAAAAGAGCGCTGCCCGCCTTCATCCCAATGACTTATTGCGTGTAAGTCGTGCTCTTGAGGTCTTTGAACTGAGCGGTCGCACCTTGAGCGCGATTCAAGAGGAGCATGGTTTTCGTGATTGTCGCTATGATGCGCGTTTGATAGCTCTTGAGTGGGAGCGCCCTGTCTACGAAGACAGATTGCGGGCGCGAATCGTAATGATGCTGCGCAGCGGCTGGAAACAAGAGGTCGAGGCTCTGTTGCAGAGCGGGTATGGCAGCGCTCGAGCCATGGATGCGGTGGGGTACCGTCAGGTTCGCCAAGCTGTCGAAGCTGAGGCTCAGGGAGTAAAGGTTGAAGAGGAGACTCTCGCAGAGGATGTCACACGGGTCACCCGTATTTTTGCTCGAAGGCAGCGCACCTGGCTGCGCGATGAAAAGATTGAACTGAAGCCTTCTAGTATATTAGACGATGAGCTTGAACTGGATGCATTTGCCCGCACTCTATCCTTACCCAGCCCCTAGAAGGAGAGTGTTTAAGCGACAAAGCATCTCAAAAGAGATGCTTGTATCGATGTCATCGTGCAGAGACTCCCTGCCCGCCGTTGTGAGGCGGACTGGGAGAGACCATGCCGTTTAGAGAGACAATGAGGCGTCGAGGAGTTCGAGGAAACTCTGGGGCTCAAAGGTTCGACTAGAAGAAATCAAGTCGACTACATTGGTCGAGAGTACAGGACGCGTGGAAATATGCGCTTCGATGGGAGTCGCATCTCCCAATCGTAAATTTTCGAGTTCTTCTCGGGCGCCTTGGGGCGGAGCGAGGGAGTCGGAAGGTTGCGAAAGGGGTAGGGAGGCTTCTAAATCGGAGGTTGCTGCCGTGCTGTCTGTCCCCGAAACTGCCAGATCGGAGGTTTCAAGATAGGGCTCGTCGAGAGCGGGTTCGTCCAACTCAAATTCTTGAGAATGACCCTCTTCCAGGTGAATGGTCTCGCCTAGCTGAGACATTGTGGGAACGTCACGGGACGATTCGGCTTTTCTTGTGAGAGGATCGACCGATTCGAGCGTCGCGCTCAAGGGGGGGATCTCACTTTCAGGCTCGTCGGCTATTTCGAGAGACTGTGGCTCGTCTAGATCGAGCTCCGTCATCTCCAGCTCTTCGAGGTCGTCCAACTCTTCGACCTCGCCCAGAGGGGGGGCGCTTTCGGACCGCTCGTCGTGCTTTGCTGCGCTCTTGGGAAGTGTTTTTGGCTCTGCGTCGGACGCCGCGTTTGTGATGTGATCGTCGTTGACAGCTTTTGTCGTCGCTGTAGGTACTGGAGCCTCGACTGGTACCGGCTGAACAACTAAAGCTGCCTCCAAGACGGGGGCTGCCTGTTGCGCTGTAGGCTCAGGAGCTAGAGCAAGGGAGCGAGGCTGAGCTGCGCGGGTGAGAACCCGAGCAAGGAGAGTTTCTAATTTGGCACTGCGGGCGTTCATGCGTCCCCCTGATGTAGTTGTTCGATCACTTGTCCAAGTCCAGCTCCGCCATCCTTGAGGGCAATGGCGCGGGCCGCAGAGGCCCCCGAGAGTGCGAGAAAACCAAGACCTTCTTGACCTTCAAAGAGTACGAGCTCCAGTTGACGACCAAGAGCACGTTGCAATGCGCTCGCCAGAACGCCAGGAAGAAGCGAGTGGACTTCCGAAGAGGCTCCGCTCACTCGTAGCACGAGCGCTTTGCCCCAGCGTTCAACCGAGAGTTCGCCCAAGCCCACGAGTGCCAGTTGCCCCCCCAGGTGTTCGACCCAGGTCTCTACGCTGGCCTCGGATGTGCTGTCCTTGAGCCGGTCAGCGATTCGACGCCCTAGTTCACTGCCTATGGAGCGCGCAAAGTCCAAAGTGGCTTCGCTGCCTGCTTGCTCGCAGAGTCGCAGGACGAGGGAGGCGGGGAGGTTGAGGCGGGCCGTGCCTTCTTCATCGCGGAGCTGGCCACGGGCCAGGTCGAAGATGAGTGCTCGGGTGGGATCGAAACGTGGAGTCATAGAAGCTCGGATCGAGGGATTTCACTTCAGGAAGTAAATCGGAGATCCCCAGCGCGGCTCATTGAACCAAAAAGAACGCTGGGGGGCGAAAAGATAAATCGCTCATGGCAGTATAGGGTCGTGGGCCAAGATCGTGTCAAATACCGTGCAGTTTTTTCTCAAAAACAGGGGAAAGTTCTCGGTTGGGGGCTGCTTTTGATGTCCCTGGGAGTGGGAGGCGGGTTCTCTACCCAAGTTTGGGCCCAAGGAGTGCCCCGAAAACCGCCACCACCTCGGTCGTTTTTGCTCGGGGGAGGAGCCCCGCCGCCCAAGTTTCCGGTTTTATTGGATCCGGTGTTGCCCCGCGGCTACTTGCGGCGGAGCCCCCACGCCTTCTTCATGAAGTTCCCCCTCTGCTCACTTTTGCGTCCTGTGTGTGTGGATGGCCCCAGCAGTTTGAGCGCAAACTCAAAGAAGCGATCCTTGAACTTGTTGGAGTCGTCCTATGAAGAGCATGTGATGGGGGCAGGTCGCAGTGCGCCTTTTGCAACGAGGGCGCGCCCCCTGGTCTGGCACCTAGATCCCTTTAAAGATCTTTCTCTTGAAGTTGAGCCTCTTGCCAGTCGAGGCTTTGACCGAGGACGAGCCCTCTGTCGTGGTGGAATCATGAGTCGCGAAACAGCGCGACGGTGTATCACCGCAGCGGCAGTCGTGGCGCTTTCACCGGGAACGGCTCCCTGGTTGCGGGATGGCTACAGTGCCGGGACGAGTCTGCGCTTAGGTGATGCACCTGTGAGCGCTTCTGCCCTTCGTGAGTCTTTTAGGTTTCCTCACTTGGGCGTGTTGAGTTCGTCACGCGCCTTTTCACCCCTGCATAAACAAAAAAATGTGAACGTTTCCAGGCTCCGCTCCGCCCGGTTCTTCTCCTATTTGGAGAAGCGCTCTTTGGACAAACAAGGCAGTGCCGGCTGGCTTGCCTTGACCTTAGGGGCTACGCGCACTTCTCCGGGGGCTTCTCGTTGGAACGCCGAGCCTGATATTGGCGATATATTATTTGCCACTTTGGACAGCGATATTACCAAAGTAGCACGCCTGTTTGATGACTTTTCCCAAGAAAGTTACTTCGAATCGTCATCATTTGGCTCAAAAATTGAGCCCACTTGGACATTAGAAGGCAAAACTCTCCCTCGCAGCATTGCTTTGCCTCAGCCAATAGAGCCAACCGGGGCAGCCTATGTGCTGACTCAATTGACTCGGGCTCAGCAAAATAAAATCGTGGTATTTCGTATGAAGTGTGAATTACCAGTGAGCTACGTTTGGTCCGTGGCGCGCCTCGACAAGAAGGGACGAACCATCTCTCGGCGGGCGGTTCCCTATCGTCAGCGCGGAGGAGACGCAGCCACCTCGGTACAACCAGTAGAAGGTACTGAATCACTTTTGTTAGTAGGAACAAATATGGGCGGCATCGACTTGGCCCACGCATTTGACCCCGACCATGGGCCCCATGAAGCTCACGGTTGTAGCATTGCCGTCAATATACTCGCCGACGACGAAGGCGCAAAAAAGTAGAAAGAAGGGCGAGGCTCCACCAGGCAATGGGGGGAAACTCTCTCGAAGAGGGAGTGGTCGCGCACGCTCCTCCTAAGTATTGCACGCCCCACTGAGCTTGAGCAGGGTCGAGAGCGATGGGGAGGGTAGTTTGGTGAACCCGCGTTTTTCCTAAAAAGACCTCAATGTCTAGTTCTTGCAAGGCGCTGCCCTGGTTTGCTTCAATAGTTAGCGCTGCTAAGCCGGGGCCCATTATTTTCCAGGTGGCACGACCAGGTCCTTTCACTCGAACCTCTATGTCATCGTGCTTTGCCCTGCTTGGCTGGTTCTTACTATCTCGAATTTGCAGCACCCCCTGCAGTGGGGGGCTGGGGGCGGGATATGCAAGCCGGTTAGCCCAGCTTACCCGAGAAAATTGAGGATCGAATGGTTCGCTTTCATTCGAATCGTCGATTTTTTGAGCCTGGAGAGACGCGAGAATATTGAGTTCCCCAGCTCCTACTTGGGAACCTAGGGTCTCTCCGCTGAGGGGGGCTGCACCGGCCATGAGATATGCCTTTGCTTGGCCCATAGTAAGTTGAGGGTTCCCTTGAAAGAGAAGTGCAAGAGCACCAGTGACCAAGGGAGTCGACATGCTCGTTCCGCTTGTGATGGCATGATTGTCATCAATAACGTAACATTGTAAATTGTCGGGGCAGGTGCCCGCTCCTGAAAATATACTCGATATGTTATTGGGGTTGCGTGGGTCTGCGTCCCTGGACATGGCGGCTATGAGTCCGCTACCGGGGGCAACCATTTCTGGTTTCAAGTCCCCCCTTAGGTTGGGGCCCGCTGCGCTAAATTTTGCCCGGCCGCTTTTCTCAAAAGGAAATCCTATGAGATCGCCTTCGTAAGTCGTCCACTGAGTACGATTGACCGTTGCTCCCACCGTGAGCAGTCTTGGCTGAGTACCTGGAATGGCCACGGTTCCTCGTGACTGGGCCTGGGGCACCAGGGGCCCCGTTCCTCCGCCACCACGCCCGGCAGTTCCTGTGGCGCTGAGCCAGATGCGCGCGTTGCCATGCCCCTCGACGACAAACTCGAACACACGTCCTCTTTGCCAAGTGCCGGCAATGGCAACGACGATATTACCGGGCTGAATTTCGTCGTAAGCTCCGCCGGAATCGGTCAAGTCGGGAGTTACGCCGTTGATGAGAGCGATAGAATAATCGTCGCTATCTCCTAAGGCTGCGGAGGAGATACCACGGGCATCGCCCGGTTGGACCAGGGGGGTTATTTTTCCGCGACCGTTGTGAAAAGCAATGCTCAGTTCGTCACCGGGGTCGGTCGTTATCCAAGCGAGAATGGCTCCTGTTGTTTCAGGGGGACCTCCCAAGGACGCGATAATTGGAATTTGTACAGTGGTTTGCCTTGCAACAGAGACTTCTGTGTGTATTCCAAGAGGTTCGGGGTACTTGTCTGTTAGATTGTAGAGCAATTCGCCGCTGTTGCCCGCCGCAACCACAATTGCTCTGCCGGGGCCCTGGGCCATCTCGCTGAGGCTTTTTTCGACAGCAGAAGTCCCGTCATGGGCCCCAAAACTAGAGCCTAAGCTGAGATTGAGCACGACGGGTAATTGAGCATCGTCAGCTCTATCAAAAGTGAAACGAGAGCCAACTAAAATTCGAGAGTCGCTGACTCCACCGCTTGTCTCAGCGGCGAAAGTAACAATCAACTCTGCTTGGGGAGCGACCCCTGGATAGAGGGGGTCGCTCCCGGCCGCAGAGGAGGCGATGTGAGTGCCATGACCAAATTCGTCTTGGGGCAAGAGGGCGGGGAGGCCAGCTTTTAAGAGATCATTGATGTCTGATTGTGAGTAGATTGCGCAGGGATCGTCTCCCGTGCAATTGTACTTTTCTTCGAGTTGTGGATGGATGCCGCGAGCTTTTTGCCCGAACGCCAGTACCCACTTTACCCTAGTGGTGCCATCATCGTTTAAGAACGAGGGATGGGTGAGGTCTATTCCTGTATCGACAAGACCGATGAGGGTGCCTTTTCCTTTTCGAGCAAATTCATCGTGGGCTTGTTGAGTTGAAATAGTTTGCGAAGCAAGATCGAGAAGGGGGTGACGGGGGGGAGAAAATCGCAAACTCAACACACGCGGATCTCCTTGAAAGCTTGCCCATTGGGTCATCGGCAACGTGCCCACCGCGTAATGAGTGCTGACCGGGGTGAGGCCCAAGTCCCGCGCATTCTTTTCACTTTTTACCCCGACAATGACTCGGTACTTTTTGTCAGCGCCGGGGCCTGTGAGTTGGAGAAATCGCGCTCCTTTGTCTGGCAATTCTTGGAGGGCGAGGGCCAGTTGCGGAGCCGATGTGTCTGCCAGGGCCCTTTGAGATAAGAAGAGAACCCCCAGAGCAGAAAAAAAGGAAAGGTTACGGAAAGCGGCCGTCTTTTTCATGGGGCAAGGAGAGACTCGATGAGAGCTTGTGTGTCAGCGATTCGTTTGGCCGAATACCCTACCATTACATCCCGCACGATGCGCTTTTGGTCGATGATAAAAACAGTGGGAATAGCAGAAGCCAAATAGGTGCGAGTGATTTTTGCATGAGGGTCGCTGGCCAATGTATAGCTCATCTTAGTTTCTCTTGCCGTGCGAAGACCCGCCTCTGGTCCGTCTACTGTAATACCTAATACATGGGCCCCTTGAGGGCGGTAAGTGCGATGCCAGTTATCCAAAATTGGTGCAATGTATCGACAGACTCCGCAATAGCTTGCCCAAAACTCAAGAATAATGACTTGGCCTTTTAGTTCGGCGAGGGAAGCTGCTTCTCCTTGAAATGTTGCCACGCCAGCTATTTCTGGGGCGAGCCTACCAATGAACGCGAGACGCAATCTATCTTCAAAATCGGGCATGCCTTTCAATTGCGCCCGGAGCAGTGTGCGTTTTCCTTCGCGTAAAAGGGTGAGTGGGTGGAAAGTCTGTGGCGTTTGAGCGCGAACCCAATCGGAGACATCAGAGGGAGAAATCATGGGGCTATCACCCATGGCTAAGAGAATGTCCCCGTCGTGTAGCTTTGCGTTGTCTGCGGGAGAGCCGGGTAAAACTCGTTCAATGAGAACACCAGGAGCGCTCGCGTCCGTCGCCTGTAGTTCGACCCCGAGCCAGGGCGTAGCGCTGCGGGGGTGCAAGAGAGTGATTTGAGTTTTGACCGGAGCCTTTGCTTTTGCCGCTTGTAGAGTCGGGTTGGCGTTTGGATTTTTCGTCTTTTTTTCGGGAACGGCCTCGGACCACAGGGGAAGTTGTGGATCGCGCGGCGCTGGGCCGGCCTCCTGAGGGGGGGACTGAGGAGGAGGCTCTCGACCAGGAGCCGATTGAGCGCACGCTACCAAGCTGGGGATCACCAGGAGAAGTCCCCAGTTACAGAGAAGTCGGGTGCCGAATAGTCGATTGCTGATTTTCAATTCAAATGTCCCTCTGGGGAGAGCTACGCGCTGGGGGCGACGTTGGTCACAAATACACTAGCAAGGTGAGCGAATTTGCACCCCTTTCGGGAAAATAAGAAATTGAATCAAAAAAGAGGCAGATTGCGGAATAGGGGGGCCTACTCACGCGTTGTATTCTCGAAGCAGCAACCTCGGGCGGGGTTTCCTCTCTGTCTTCTTTCCAGTTTTCTCCCTCGCCCGGGGTCGTGTGCTCTATTGTAGGTGTGTTGAGGTCAAAATGAGCGATGAGAGCTCAGTCGCGTGCCACAAAATAGAAGAAGCCCAGCGGGGGACGCTGAGCTCCAAGAAATTTTTTAGTCCAAGCCAGGATTTGACTCAACTAGGGGATTTCATCAGAAATCGACCCCGCACAGCTTTGATTGCCAAGCTGCCAATTAAGTGAAGAGGAACAATGTGTAAGAAAATAAGAAGCAAAGCTAGGTATTGAAGAAAAGCTTGCAGTCGAAGCAAAGGGATAAGCTAGCGTAAGTAAGTCTTTAGTTGTTTGACCTTTGGGTCGTACATAGTGGGATAAGCACGAGACATGCCAATTGCTCGCCCTTTTGTATCTACCTGAATTTAGGAGATATTTTCTTCGCTTCGAGCACCATGCTCCTAGCGCTCCGAAAAAATCAGGACATTTCTGTCGCGGTTCATTCGGGCGAACTCTGCTCTGGCACGAGTGAGGTATATTTCCATCAGTCGATGGCGCTCGATTTTTTGGTCTATTGAAGGCTATTCGAGACACAAATCGGAAATGGTCTTCGATCTGCCCTAGACAAGGACGTTTCGAGTGCTACATACCGCGTCCCGAGAGGATTCGTAGCTCAGTTGGATAGAGCGCCGGTCTACGGAACCGGAAGTCGCAGGTTCGACTCCTGCCGAGTCCACTAAACCCCTTATGCAGTGCATGAGGGGTTTTCTTTTTCTACCCCCTGCGGCCAAGTCGCTGAGTGCACTGCCCCTCTCGCGTGGTGTGGCTGTTCTACTTTTTACCCTGCTCGCGCAGGGCTCGAAAAAAGTCTCGCAGACGAGCGGCACATTCATCGTGTCGCACTCGGCTGGTGATCTGAAAGCGATGGTTCAGTCGCTGGTCGTTGCCCACGCTAAAGAGGCTTTCCGTAGCCCCTGCTTTCGCGTCGAGGGCGCCATACACAACGCGTGAGATGCGCGAATTGAGCAATGCACCCGCGCACATTAAGCAGGGCTCTAAGGTTACGTAAAGGGTGCCTTCTAGGCGCCAATGTCCTTGACGGTGAGCAGCCCTGCGTAGGGCGTCCACTTCGGCGTGGGCGGTCGGATCTCCTTCGGCTTCGCGACGATTGCGTCCTTCGGACAGTAAATGCCCTTCGGTGTCGAGTACGATGGCGCCTACCGGCACGTCCCCCTGTGCCGCTGCCCTATCGGCTTCAGCTAGAGCTAGGTTCATCCACTTTTCGTCGATTTTCAATTGCTCTTCAGGTCCGAGATCTATCATGGAAAAATTAGGGCGAAGAGTTTGGAGGAGTGAAGGCGGGGGGCGTGTTGTGTAGCGCCGAGGGATTGGTGTCGTCGGGCAGAGCGCTGAGACTGCTTTCGGGATCAAGCTCCTCGGGCGGTCGAGTCTCTGCTTGGCCAAATATGAGGATCTCGTCCTGAGCGGCGTCCAGCTCCGCCTCGTTGATACGCCCGCGCTTTGACGAGATGGAAAGCAATTCGTTTACGTAGGCGCGACGAGAAGAAGTCATGGTGCCGTCTTCTTCGAAATAATTTCGCGTTGGTTGAGGTAAAATGGAGCCGATGAAAAAAGCTTGAGCAGCCGTGAGCGCTTCAGGAGTGGTATTGAAGTAGTATTCGGCGGCTTGCCGTATCCCGTAAATACCAGGGCCAAATTCGACCACATTGACGTAAAGCTCTAAAAGCTCTTTCTTTTCGAAGCTTTGCTCCAGC
This sequence comes from uncultured Polyangiaceae bacterium, assembly GCA_964459035.1. GTDB lineage: Bacteria > Myxococcota_A > Polyangia > Polyangiales > Polyangiaceae > NIC37A-2. The sequence continues at coordinate 94,545 of CAYWLO010000004.1, forward strand.
AGGGAGGTGAGTGCAGCCTCACGAAGTTTACGCGCGAGAGTTTTTTCGCGACTGAGGTAGAGGTTTTTTGCCAATTGCATGGTGATGGTGCTGGCTCCCAACACAAAACGACCCGCCTTGGCGTTGGTTCGAATGGCATTTTCAATCGCGCGATTGTCAAAACCGTTGTGACGAAAGAAGCGTCCGTCTTCGCTCACCAAAAGGGCATTTTCTAAGTGAGGACTGACCTCGACCCAGGGAGCCCAATTGGCCGAGTGGGGGCCAAATTCGACGTCCATCGGGTAGTTACCTGCCCCCGCTACCTCGCGGCGAAAGGTTCCTTTAAATCGAGAGGGAGCCAGCTCGGGAGGAACGGCCACCGCGCGACAACCGTTTTTGAAGTTCCAACGCACCTTCATGCCAGAGAGATTGCGTGAGTCTACCTGCACCCCTGCATCGAGAGAGAAAGTACCATTGAAACGAATTCTCTCGACTGCACCCAAGAGCCCTCGGGGAGTTGAGTCTAAAAGAGCTTGGCAGGAAACGAGGGGGGCCTTGGCGGTGGCCTTGAGTAGGACAGACTCTCCCTTTCTCTTTAGCTCGAATTCCCCTTCAAAACGTGTTTCACCCAAGGTGATATCCGATTTTTCAAGGTGAATATGCGTACCATTGACGGACAACTCACCTTGGGTGTCCAAGTGTAGTCTGGGAAAACTAACCAATTCATCACTTAGGCGCGAGTTTTGAAGAGCGAGACCTTCGATGGTGGTTTCTCCTCCCCATGAGACGGTTTGGGCGTTTCCACTAAGCTCCGCCTTCAACTTACCCGAGATGTACGAGTGAGACACGCTTTTGAGCCCGAAGGCCCCTTCGTCAATGCCCAGGGTACTGAGTGAAATGGGTCCGCCTTGTACTTCAAAGAGAGCCGCGGAGGGGCTTTTTGGTGGGGACATTGTGAGAGAAAAAGACAGGGGTGTTCCCTTGACTTCTCCCCTTGGTGTGACGGCTATCTGGTAGCTTGCACCTTTTTTCTTGGCCGTTAAAAGGCTGGGGCCCACGTGTAACTTTTCCTTTTTGTTGAGATAAGTGAGCCAGAGTTTGTCGACCTGCGCATGTGCAGGAAGGCGTCCGAGCATCTCTTCGTGAAGAATGTGCAAAAGACCCACTAGCTTTGCCACGCGTTCATCATTTTGAATCAAGCGTTTTTCGAGCCCGGCGGTTTTCTCCGCGGCGGGGACTTTTGCTGCTGGTATCTTATGTGTTTTTTTGAGGGAGGCTTGCTGAGTCTCTCTACTTTCTGAATCGGAATTTTCTGTAGATTTGTAGACGAATCGTACTTCGGACGCGCGCACTTTGCTTGCGGTGGAGAGGTCAAACCCGCCCCGCGCTAGTTCAAGCTCTGAGCCCGCAATTTTTGCTTCAATATTTTTCCAGGAGAGGGAAACGAGATCAGCACCGATGCGTTGCGTCTTGGCATTTCGATCGAAATTGAGGCCTTCAATGATTTGTGTATCGCCTTCGACGAATGCGTTCTTCCATTCTAGGTGGAGGTTACGCGCGATATCGTGCCGAGGATTTTTTCCCGTGTTTGTCGTCTGGGGAGTGAGGCCCCTGCGGGTTCGCCAAGCTTGGAGTTGATTCTTGATGGAGCTGATGTTCCCGTCAATTTTAATGGTGGCGCCGTCCACCACAATACGCCGAATGCGGGGAGAGCCTCCATTGAGCGAGACGTGTAGTTTGCGGATATGGGCACTCACTCCCTCAACTCCCGCCAATTTGAGATCGACTCCGATGAGGTCGGCGGACATGAAACCGAGGGAGAAATTTTTCACACTGATTTCAAGGCCCCGTGCTCGCGCCTTATTGAGGGCAATGCGCTCTGCCCACGGGTTTGCAAGCAAGGCAGCGCCTGCGACGATGCCTAAAAAGGCCAGGAGAGAGATCCAAATCCAATGACGCACAACGATCCTGCAAGGCTCTATAGCGAAAGGTGCCTCGCGCATGAAGACTTCGCACCAAAAGGCTCTTGACCTGACCCTCCCTCGTGGTAGATGCCCGAGCCTTAGAGAGATCCCTAGCGGAGAAATCTAGGAAATTGTCGCAAAAAGGCCTATTATTAGGTCTCGCTGCGAAAATTGCAAAAACTCGGGCCATTAGCTCAATTGGTAGAGCAGTGGACTCTTAATCCATTGGCTGAAGGTTCAAGTCCTTCATGGCCCACCAGCCGC
>CAYWLO010000005.1:0-96100 GCA_964459035.1 uncultured Polyangiaceae bacterium
TAGTCATAAAATGGCGCCCTTTAACGATTTACTATTTTTGGCATAAGGCGTGCTTCTAGTGGTGCAACGAACGCCGCAACGCTCTTCTCGATTCAGCGAGATGCACGTTGAAACCCGGCGCTATCCATTGGAGAATAAGATGTACTCGAACATCAAATTACGCAATTGGTCTCTTACTCTTTCCCTCGTAGCTGTTCCGACATTGCTCGCGCAGGCAGTAGGTGCTCAAGAAGAGGGCGCTCATGGCGCCCAGAACCAGAAATTAGAAAGTGCGCAAGTGGGATTGGTTGAAAAGGAGCCGGGAGGTGAAACGACGACCGAGACCCCTGACGAATCTAAGCCAGAGAACTCAATCACTCAGGGAGACACGGAAAGTCCTTCCCGAGAAGCTCCTCCTGAAACCACTGCCGACGTCTCCACTCAAGAGCCCCAGGCAGGGGGGGCGAAAACCTCGGTTGAAAGTAGGGGGGTGGAGAAATTGAAACACACCGAGATAGCAGCGAGTGATCCAGAAGTAGACAACGCCCGCGTGCCCGATGTACCGCCCGGCATGCCCCTAGTCTTCAGTACGTCAATGAAGTCACGCTTTGAGATGCGTGAAAGTTACGACGCTTTGGGCGTTTCTCGTGGACGATTTCAGGAAGGGGATCAAACCGTGTACCGGGCCCGTATTGGTCTGAGAAGCGCTCCTCTCGATCTTGGAGGCGGCCTGACAGGATTAGTGCAGTTTACCCCCCAGGCTTCTGGAGCCTATGGCGTCAATGGCACTGTTGCCGAAAATAACGTCGGAATTTACGAAGGTTACCTGCGATTTTCCGGCGAGAGTCTAAGTTTTGATGCTGGGCGTTTCATGATGGACTACGGTGACGCGCTCGTTGTTGGTAACTTGGACTGGCATCAGACAGCTCGTTCATTTGATGGCGTACGCGCGCGTTTTTCTCTTCGTGAAAAATCATATGTGGACACTTTTATCACTCAAGCGACCCCAAGTGGTGGGCCGGGAGCCGAGGGACATCCGGGAGTGAGCGCCCCGCTCTTTGGCGGAGACTCTTACTTTTGGGGAGTGTACGCTGGTCTTGGTGCAATGATTGCGGAAGGCATGGACCTAGATCTCTATCTATTAGGCAATTCAAATGTCACTTACGATACGCCTTCTCTCGATCCTACATTACCGTCTACGACGACAGCAGGTGCAACACAGGTTACAGTGGGCGCGCGGGTTAAGGACAAAATGGACGCGCTAGACTACCGTGTCGAGGTGGGCGCTCAAATGGGTACCCGTCCAGGGCTGGATGGGGCTCAATCGGGGTTTGCTTACCAAGGTGATGCTGAAGTCGGTTTTACTTGGGCTACCCGCTATCGAGTTGGCTTGAGCGGCGCACTCGCTTCCGGGGACGATCCTACTACCGAGAAGTATGAGGGCTGGAACGAACTTTACCCAACGGGTCATAAGTGGCTGGGGTTGATGGATATAACGGGTTCACGTACCAACGTGGTGAGTGGGGCACTGCATTTGCAGGCCAAGATGATGGAGCGATACATCGCAAAGGTGGAGGGTCATGTGTTCTCTCGTTTGCAGGAAGGGGGTCTCGGAAGAGCCGGTGGAGACAACTTTACCGGGGGCGAAATTGATGCTCAATTTATCACAAAACTGGGCAAAGCCGGTAAAATTCGTGGGCTATATGGACTGTTTATACCCAATAGTGGTTATTATGCGGCGAACGATTTGGCTCATTATGTCGAACTCGAGGCCGCGCTGAAATTTTGAGACCCCCCAAGGGTAAGGTACTGTAACTACATATGATGAGCGGACTTGTACTTTTTCACGCGATGATTGAAACCTTGCGCATCAGTATCCCCACGGTGCTGGACGCTCGGAGCGGTAGGCTAACGACGGAGACGTGCGACCGTCGCCTTCGCAGTTGGTCTGAGCGTCTTTTAAGTCGCGTGGACGCTCATGTGTCGGTTGAGGGTTTGGAAAATCTTGAGCGAATACCTGGTCCTTATGTTGTGGTGAGCAACCACCAGTCTCACTACGACATACCCGCTTTGCTGGCTGCTCTGCCTCTTTCTTTGAGAATGGCCGCAAAGAAGGAGATTTTCTCGACTCCCATTTGGGGAAAAGCCCTGCACGCCTCCGGATTTGTCGAAATAGATCGTTCCAATCCTAAAGAAGCCGTGCGGGCTCTCCGCAAGGCTGGGGACACAATGAGACGCGACTCCGTGAGCCTTTTTGTTGCCCCCGAGGGCACTCGGTCCATCGATGGTGAACTGGGCAAGTTTAAGCGGGGTGCTTTTGAGGTTGCCCGCGTTACAGGGGTTCCCGTATTGCCCGTGGCTATCCAAGGCACTCGGCATATTCATCAAAGGGGCAGCTGTCGCTTGATGAAAGGGTGCTCTGTGCGAGTTCGTATCTTGCCGCCCATTGCGCCGGTCGAGTTTGACCGAGCTCTAGCTGACCGAGTACGAAGCTCAATCGCCGCGGCACTCAACATGTCTTCAGTTGTAGAGTGAGTGTGTAAGATTATTCACGCAACGAGAGAGTTGATAGAAAACACCCTCATTGCGACCCCTCTATTCCTATTGAGCCATGGCCAAGAGAGTCTGGGATGAGTGCTTTTCTTGACTGACACTCGCAAGGGCGAGGCGCGACGTTTCGAGAACTCCCAAGAGTTGCGCAACACCTTTCGCAAATTGATGCTGGTCCTGGGTGCCAATGCGGTCAAGTATTTCCTCGTAATACATGAGTCCTTTGGCTAATTCGTTGAGTGTGTTGACTAGCTGTTTGTGACTTTTTGTTTGAAGGCTGGTGCCCAAGGTTTTGAGATCATCCCGAAATACTTCAAAGTACAACTCGACCTCTCGGATGAAAAAATGCGGTCTTTGCCTGGCGCTGATGATGTTCGCTCTTCCGTAGATATGGTCGACCATCTCTTGGAGAGTTCGCTCTTTTTGGAAGTTAACGATATTGGGGCCAGGACAAATGGCGGCCGGGGGAGCCTTTTGAGCGTTGGTACAGGATAGAAATGAACCGCTTAAGTCCACGCAGATACAGGCGGGGGCTTCGAGTCTTTCGACTTTGAGATCATATTCCGGGTCGTTTCTGTTCAGTTCAGCCTTTTTCTTGCGCTGGTACGCGCGCGAGCCAACACAGAGGGGGATATCGCCATATTCGCTGTTGAGTGCCAGGTGTCGCAGGGTGCAAACACTACCGGGGTAGCCTTGTTCAATACGATCTTGGCGGGTCGTTTCGCTTTCGGAGGTCTTGAGCCACCAAAACCGAACGCCCAAGGGCGAACTCCAGGAGAGTTGTACATCATGAGCTGAGGCATTTTCTAGGCTCGTGAGGGTGCGTCGATCGAGAGTCACCGCCTCCGGGACCATCAAAAAAGGTGAGCCCCAGCCTGTGCCGTCTATGCCGTATTCTTGTCGTAGTAACTCGGCTTCCGCATGGGTCCCCACGCCACCCTGGGCGGTAATTTTAACTGGAGGAGATTCTGCTGGACACCTTAAGCCACGCTTGTGAAGGCCCTTGGAGTAGGCTGCAAAGAGCCCCTCTTCGAGTTCAATTCGGCGTTCTGCAAACTCTCGAAGAATGGGGCCCATGAGGAGTCCCTCCGTAGGAAATGCGTGCCCCCCGCAGTTCAGCCCTGACTCGATACGATATTCAGAGATCCACAGACCCCGGCGGGCAAGCATGCGTCCTTGCACGTGAGCAGAGCGAAAGTCGCTGACTTTGAGAATGATTTTTTTCTTGGTGAAGCCCTCTTCGTCTGGGAAAAAGTCATCGAATTCTGCCAGATAGGCAAAGAGTCCGGGATTTGCACCGGCTGATAGGATGAGGGGGCCGCTCAGGTCACTTAGGGCAAAACCGCGCAGGGCCGACTGGGCTTCAGAGTTGTGTTTTCCTCGGTCTACGCCCTTTTTGTCCTTGTTGCCGTCCACCTTGGTCATGATATTTACACCAATGGTGCCCGGAACGAGGAGTTGGCGCAGGGCGTTCTGGGCGGCTACTTGGGCTTGACCTGGGCACATCGACTGAACTTCAACGAAGCGTTTTCTCTTGGCAGATTCGCTCGGCAAGAGTTCAAAGAAGCGCCGAATACCCTGTGGATCTTCAAAGGAGGAGGAGCGGAGTTTCTTTGTTTCCCGTTGAACGAGCGTGTTTACTAAATTGAGGTAAGCGGTGATGCGCTGACCTCGAGCGTCGGGAGAATTTTCTTCTATGGCCACATAGGGAATGAGCCTTTGGCGTGAGTGATAGGCGCGAGCCTCTTCAATTACAGAATCACTCACGAGGGAAATACTTGAATCGATGCCCAAAGGTGCGAGTCGTAGGGGCGTGTCGATGGTGAAGCCAATGCCCATCACAGGGACGTGAAATTGATGGTCAGGAAGGGGGGCTCTCGATTGCATGCATTGCACGCTGCAACCCCCGCGCCAACGCGCGTACTTGCACCTGTCTGCAGCAATAGGAGGTAAATTTGCTGGTTCATCTATTCAAGAAGGATGTGTTGTTGGTGAGTCGAATAGATAAATTTTGCGGAAGGCTTCTTCGAGACTGCATTGGATGCGTGACGAGACCATGACAGTTGCTTCGGCGCTCTAGAGCGCCTTTCAGTTTGAAGGAAATACTCGGCGTTTCCCCCACCTACAGATTGTAAAGGTGGTCCCCAATGCCGCCCTAGTACCTCGTGCCGGAAGTCTGTGCCGGGTTTCACCAGACCCAACTGAAGTGGGGGCCTGATGAAACCCGCAATAGCCTCCCTATTTGCCCTCGGTACTACTTTTTGTCTCATGGGTACCAAAACCCGGCACGAAGTTCCGACCTTTGGTACTAGTTTCAATTGTGCCCACTTATCGGCGCTCTAAATGTCCTGCTGGTCGCGACAATCGGCAAACGGGTAGCCGCTCTAGAGCGGCGTGCTCTCTTCAAATTGAGAAGAACCCTGGGTCTTCAAGTCTTTGAGCTAGTTGGGGCATTCTGGTTCACGTGTTTGTGCGAGAAATTGAGCAAGAACGGTAAATTTAGCAAAACCCGCGATTGTGGGCGAAACTTTTGCGCAAGTCGACGAAAATCGTACATTCCATCACGACAAATGACGGGCTCGTGATACGCAACGCGTCAGTCTTCGCTAGACAATGTTCATGAGCGAATGTCCCACGAGCGACGTCGAAGTCGCCCCGCGTTTAGATAGAAACGACCCGAACGAAAAGGTGGATCCAGTTTTGGCTGGGCGTTTTCTTTTCGTACATCTACTCCCTCTCGGAATGATTTGGTTTCCGCCTTCCACGCGTGATCTACTTCTTTGTTTAGGGCTCTACTATCTGCGCATGTTCTTCATCACGGCCGGTTTTCATCGATACTTCGGTCATCGGGCGTATAAATTGGGCCGTGTTATGCAATTCGTAATGGCTTTTGGTGGCGGAATGGCCATGCAAAAAGGGGCCCTGTGGTGGGCGAGCCACCATCGATGGCATCATCGTTTCTCGGACACTGACCGTGACCCCCACAATTCAAATCGTGGTTTTTGGTGGAGCCATTTGTTGTGGATTGTCTGCCAGAAGTACGGGAAAACTCATTACGAGACGATCAAAGATTACGCGGTTTACCCCGAGCTGGTTTGGCTAAACAAACACCATATCGTCCCGCCTATTGTGTTAGGAACTTTGGTGGGCGCTTTAGGTGGGTGGTCGGCGTTTTTCTGCGGTTTCGCTCTTTCGACGGTTCTACTCTACCACGGTACTTTTAGTATCAACTCATTGACCCATAAATGGGGAAAAGCTCGCTACAAAACTGGTGAGACGAGCAAAAACTCTTTCCTTCTTTCCTTAGTGACATTGGGCGAGGGTTGGCACAACAATCATCATTACTTCTCGTCTACCGCCAATCAGGGTTTCTTTTGGTGGGAACTTGATATTAGCTATTATATATTGCGAGTGTTTTCTTGGCTGGGCCTTGCTAAAGATCTCCGCACTCCAAAAAATCGCGCACGGTTCAAGAATTGGGTAGACGATGAGGCACGCGATCGATTAGCAGCACGTTATCATTACGTTGTGGAAACGCGCTCAGGTCGTGAGACCACCTGCGAGGTCGAGTCCAATGCAGCACCTCAGGGTGCGACGTAATAGGGGCTTCAGCACTTCTCGATGGGGCGTTTAAGGTCCCAGGCCCTCCTCTTGTGAGCTGCACGCAGGGGAGAGGTTTTGTTGTACCCTTTTGGCGCTAAGAGTTTATCGTGATCTTACCGCGAACTATATCGGGCCTTCAAGTGACTCCGATCATGCCCATGACAATCTCTTCATCCCCCCCCCTCATCTCGCTCGGTCGCCCCCGTCAGGAGAACTCTGCGGTGGTTCCCATTTTGCAGAGCGGCTTTCGCTCATTCTTTTTCAGCGCAACCTTGGCGGCAATTTTTTTGGTCCCTACGTGGCTTTTCGTTCTCTCTGGCGTTGAGGCCCCACCTTATTGGAGTCCCGTTTTATGGCATGCCCATGAAATGATTTTTGGTTACGCAGGCGCTGTCATTGCTGGCTTTTTGCTCACTGCGGGCTCCAATTGGACAAAGACCAATATCCTAGCGGGTAGAGGTTTGCTCTTGCTCAATTTGCTTTGGCTCTTGGGGCGCGTCACCCCACTCATTGTGAGCTTGCCTCCCCTCGTGGTCTTTGCCGTTGACATGGCGTTTTTTCCCGCGCTTGCTTTTGTGTTGGGCAGGGTGATGTTGAGGACGAAGAATCGTCGCAACTACCTATTTGTGGGCTTACTGACGGTTTTCTCGATTGCGAATTTGCTCTTTCATGGGGAGCGTTGGGGGTTCGACGTGCAACCCGGCTTGGGAAAACTGGTAGCCTTACGGGTCATAGCGATGATGCTGGTGATCATGGGGGGGCGTATTTTTCCCATGTTTACTCGTAACGCTACCGGCAATATGAAGATTCGAAGTGTCGTTTGGTTGGATCGCCTAGCCATCGTGAGCGTGTTGCTTCCCTCGGTTTTAGATCCCCTTTTAGGGGAGTCTCGACTCATCATTTTCTTGTGGGGCGTAGCTGGGCTCATCAACCTTGCTCGAATGAGTACCTGGGGAAGTCTCTCGGCGCGCGATCCATTACTTTGGATCTTGCACTTGGGTTATTTTTCACTTTCCATCTCGTTTATTCTTCACGCGATGGCCTTGCTCAAAGTAGTGCCTGTAGCCTCGGCCCTCCATTGCTTCACCTTAGGAGGAGTTGGGCTTCTCACCTTGGGTATGATGGCGCGGGTTTCTCTTGGTCATACCGGTCGCCTCTTGGTAGCGCCCCCCGCAGTCGTCGGGGCGTTTGTGTTTCTTTCGCTGGCTCTCGTTGTGCGCGTCGGAGCGCCCCTAGTTTCTCCGCAGTGGGTCGTGTCTTCTTGGCACCTGAGCGGTGCTCTTTGGACTCTTGCATTTGTTCTTTTCCTAAGCTTTGGGTTGAAAGTATGGTTCTCGGCAAGAGTTTTGTGAGCTAGGTCGTTCCTTGGATGAAGTATTTCTAATTATTCCACTGCTAATAGAATAAACTAAGTAATTACGGAGATTTAGCTCCATTTGACACCATTGCCCCTCGGAGCTACATCTAGCCCAAGGAGAACCCTTACACGTGCGTAAGGGTTTGATATAAATGGCCCGTAAATCCCACAGACATCTCGCTATCGTTCACGGCGTTGGCCCGTTGCGCGATACTCAGACGACTGATTCGGCTGTAATTGTTTCCGAAACCAGCGAATTGGCTGCGAAACATGAGCACCGCCCCGATCGAAGTTCAGCTCGAGTAAAATCTGACGCGGGGGGGGCTCTCCCCCATGCAGAGAGTGAAAGCGAAAAAGCCCGAGTGTTGCAGGTGGGCGATTTGGCAAAGGAAACGGGAAAAACCGTTCGAGCCATTCATCTATACGAAGATATGGGGCTGCTCACACCAGTGCAGCGTTCGCGAGGACGCTACCGCTTGTACAATGAGAGTTCTGTCGAACGTGTTCGATGGATCATCAAGCTACAAGCCTTGGGTTTTTCTCTGCCCGATGTGCAGAAACTTCTTCAGGGGCAGGCGGATGCAGCTACGGGCGTGGAGGCGGCATTGCTCTTGCGGGGCGCGTACGTTGAAAAGCTCGCCGGTGTTCAGACAAAGCTCGCGGAGCTTCATCGATTGGAGCAAGAACTCTTGAGCAGCTTAACCTATTTGGACGCCTGTCAATCGGCATGTGACCGAGACATCCACTTGGACTCTTGTCCTGAATGTTCCCGACATTTGGATCAACCCGACGCACCCGCCCTTGTAACTGGCGCGCACATCTCTTGAAATTTCTGTGAGGGTCTCGGTCAAAACTCGACCCCACTACTGCTGATTCCTCTACGGAGGTTGGACCAAAAAAGATGACTTTGAAACTACCCATTTACCTCGACAATCACGCGACCACCCCAATGGATTCTCGCGTTTTGGAGGCGATTTTACCCTACTTCAATCAGACCTTCGGAAACGCAGCTAGTCGTACCCATCGCTTTGGTTGGGAGGCGGAGGGGGCCGTCGAAGATTCACGCGAAGTGATAGCGGAGCTGATTGGTGCAAGCTCTGGAAAGGAAATAGTTTTTACTTCGGGAGCAACCGAGAGCGATAATCTCGCTATCAAAGGGGTGGCCGAATATTATAAGTCCAAAGGCAACCATATCATTACAACGGTGATTGAGCATAAGGCCGTGTTGGACTCCTGCAAGCGCCTCGAAAAAGAGGGCTTTGAGATCACCTACTTGCCCGTGGATACGAAGGGGCAGGTTGATCCAGAAAGAGTTCGAGCCGCCATTACGGACAAGACTATCCTGGTGAGTGTTATGTTGGCCAACAATGAGGTGGGCACAATTCAACCCATTGCAAAAATTGGCGAAATAACTCGCGAAAAAGGTGTGCTTTTTCATTGTGACGCGGTGCAAGGAATCGGGAAAACAGCCTTTGACGTCGAGAAGATGAACGTCGACTTGGCTTCTTTGACCGCCCATAAAATTTACGGTCCCAAGGGCTGTGGTGCTTTGTATATTCGTCGTAAACGTCCGCGCGTACGCTTGGTCGCCCAGATGGACGGCGGGGGACACGAACGGGGAAGCCGTTCCGGAACACTCAATGTTCCCGGAATTGTCGGCTTCGCCAAAGCTGCCAAAATCATCATGAGCGAGGGTGCCGAAGAAAATGCTCGCATCATGGCACTGCGTGAACGGTTGCATTCCAAAATTTGTGCCGGCCTGGAAGAAATTGTGCTCAATGGTCACCCCGAGGAGCGACTGGTCGGAAACCTGAACCTCTCGTTCTCATTTGTTGAGGGTGAAGGCTTGATGATGGCGATTAAGGATATTGCCGTCTCTAGTGGGTCGGCTTGCACGAGCGCTAGTTTGGAGCCCAGTTACGTACTGCGCGCAATGGGGCTTGATGAGGAGATGGCTCACTCCTCCATTCGATTCGGTATTGGTCGGTTCAATACGAATGAAGAGATGGATTACGTCGCTCAATTGATGATCGATAAGGTGGGACGTCTTCGTGAGATGTCTCCTCTTTACGAAATGTTCAAAGAAGGCGTCGACCTTAAATCCATTCAATGGAGTGCTCACTGAGCCTCCCCCCCTCTCCCTTAAAAATTCAGCATTCAACAAGAAGAAAAATCATGGCCTACAGCGACAAAGTAATTGAACACTACGAAAACCCTCGCAACGTTGGTTCCTTTGACAAGGACGACGACAACGTTGGAACCGGACTAGTGGGGGCGCCCGCATGTGGAGACGTGATGCGTCTTCAAATCAAAGTGAGTGACGATGGCGTAATCGAAGACGCAAAGTTCAAGACTTTTGGTTGCGGTTCGGCGATTGCCTCTTCATCTCTCGCCACTGAGTGGATCAAGGGAAAGAAGTTGGCCGAAGCCGAGGCCCTTTCCAATAGTCAAATCGCCGAAGAGTTGACCTTACCCCCCGTAAAAATTCATTGTTCGGTTTTGGCCGAAGATGCCATCAAGAGCGCCATCGAAGACTTTCGTAAAAAGAAGAAAGCCCGTGAGGCACTGGCGGCGGACGCTCCATGACCGGTGTAGTTTCTCTACAAGCGCTCCCTTCTTCAGATGTGAGTGTGGCCTGGTCAGAAGCTTTTGAACGTGCCCCCAAAAAAGGCAAGACACTTGAGATCACGGCCGGCGCTGCGAACTTTGGTCGAGAAAAGCTAAGCAAGCGTGGTACGCCCGAGGCGGCGGTGCGCCTTGGTATTAAAGGCGGAGGCTGCAGTGGTTTTAGCTACGTAATTCAGTTTGAAGATGCCGACCCTCGCTCCCGTGACTACGCCTGGGAGGTTGATGGTGTACGCTTTGTTGTAGACAAAAAAAGCTTCATCTATTTAGCGGGAAGCGTTTTTGACTATGAGAAAACTCTGATGTTTCAGGGTTTCAAATTTAGAAATCCGAATGAAGCCTCAAGCTGCGGCTGTGGGCACTCTTTTACGGTCAAGTAGGTGGGCGCGTTCGAAATATTGGGTATCGCACCCAACTTTACGCTTGATGTGAAAGAGTTGAGCGCCCGTCAACGGGAGCTCAGTCGTGCCCTGCATCCAGATCAATTTGTGGGGCGACCTGCCGGTGAGCGGCGGATTGCTTTGGGAAAAGCTATAGAGGTCAATGAGGCAGCTCGTCTCCTTAAGAATGCATTGACGCGCGGTGAAGTCCTTCTTCGGCGCCTCTCTCTTTTCCGTGGCGAGGGCAACGAAGTACCAGCTTCTCCTGTTTTGCTCATGAGCATGATGGAGAAAAGGGAAGATTTGCGAGAAGCGGCCCGTCAGAGCGATATTTCGGTTATCAATAGATTACAAGCTGAAATGAAGCTTGAAGAATCACAGGTGCTTGGTGAATTGAGTGCCGACTTTCAGGCAGCTCTCTCTTTTGCTGCAGAAGTGGGTGATTCCTCCCTAGAAGACTCTCAGGCGCAGGCAATTCGCGCTGAGTCTTTACATAAGAATTTGGGCGCGCTGCGCTATTATCGTCGTTTCTTTGACGAAGCAGACGCTCTTTTGGACGAAATTTCGTAATTTATCATGCTTTTGGATATTTTTGACCCCAAAGCGCCTCCGGTGGCCATTGGGATCGATCTTGGAACGACTCATTCTATTGTTTCGGTCGTACGCGATGAGAAGCCTCAAGCGTTAACTACCTGTGATGGAACCGGCCTTTTACCCAGCGTGGTGCACTACGGTGACCATGGGGCTACCATTGTCGGGGCGGCAGCTCGGACCTATCTAACTCGTGACCCGGAGCGCACCATAGCGAGTGTGAAACGCCTCATGGGTCGTGCGCATGGAGATATCGACCCGAATGCTTTATCGACCTTGCGCTTCCGCTCACCCTCTAGTGAGGCCGAGGCGGCTACAATACAAATTGACTTGGGGGGGCGCTCGGTCACACCGGTAGAGGTGAGTTCTGACATTCTCAAAAGCTTGAGGCAAAGCGCTGTAGATCAACTCACAAATGTGGGAGGCGCTGTAATTACAGTCCCTGCTTACTTTGACGACGCTCAGCGCCAGGCGACAAAAGATGCTGGGCGTTTGGCTGGTTTGGAGGTGTTGCGGCTTTTAAATGAACCTACCGCAGCTGCCCTCGCCTACGGACTAGAAAAAGGAAGAAACGGTATTTTTGCTGTATTCGATCTTGGCGGAGGCACCTTCGACATTACGATTCTTGAGCTAGACGACGGAGTCTTTCAGGTAAAAAGTACTGGAGGCGACAGTGCTCTTGGCGGGGACGATGTGGACCGTCTCATTGCCAGCGCGATGCTCGAGACGATGGGATTTGAGCAGACTGGTGATGCTCAAATCTCGATTGAACCGGAAGTGGTGGCATTGGCATTGAGCGCCGCGCGCGATGCAAAGCACGCTTTGAGCGAACATGCTCAGGTTGAGGTGCAATTACCCCGTCGCGGTGGCGGCGAAAAAGAGTTTTCTCTTACTCAAGCTCAGCTGGCCACAATGGTGGAACCCTTGTTGAGTCGCACCGGCAAGGCAGCAAGGCGCGCACTACGAGACGCTGAGGTCAGTCCGAGCGATTTATTGGGGGTCATTTTAGTGGGTGGCTCCACACGTATGCCCGCGGTGCGAGCCTACGTAGAGAAAGTATTTGAGCAGGAGCCTCTCACTGATGTCGATCCTGATCTGGTGGTGGCGCACGGAGCGGCGCTCACGGCTGCAGCTCTCTCGGGCGCGGGAGATTCAGTTCTGTTGCTCGATGTATTGCCTCTCTCCCTAGGGGTCGAAACGATGGGCGGTGGGGTGGATAAAATACTCCCGAGAAACACAACCATACCGACCGGAGCTCGCTCAACTTTTACCACGTATGCCGACAATCAGACGGGTTTCGACGTGCATGTGGTTCAGGGTGAGCGCGAACTCTCTAACGATTGTAGGTCCCTGGCTCGATTTAAATTGACGGGAATTCCACCCATGCCAGCGGGCATGGCTCGACTGGAAATACATTTTTCGGTCGACGAAAATAGTCTTCTGAGCGTTTCGGCAAAAGAGCTGACAACGGGTGTTGAACAGCAAATTGAAGTGAAGCCAAGTTATGGCCTCAGTGAGGATGATATCGAAGATATGCTCATTGACGCTCTCGAAAATGGTGAGGATGATTTGGAGGCGAGGCGCCTTGCCGACGTGCGAGTGGAAGCTGAGCGAGTTCTTTTAGCGACGGTAAAATCAATGGAGACCGACTCTGCATTACTTACTGTCGAAGAAAAACCTCGGGTAATTGCAGCGATTACCTCTCTCCAAGAATTATTGGCCCGCGCTGGGCTCAAAGAGACCAGCCCACCTGTGAATGCCTCTCTTGTTCAGGTTCGCCTCGATCATTTGGATGAGGCCACCCAGGCATGGGCCGGGCGACGAATGAACCGAGCAATTGCCGAGTCCCTGGCGGGTCATCAGGTGCTTGAAGTTGAGAGTAAAGTCGAAGGCGCTCTAGGAGTAGACGCCCATGTGACAGAACATGAGCGCAATCGCGCCGAGCGAGCAAAACGCTAAATTATTAGATTGAGCGGCGAGGCGCCTTTTATAGACGGTATCGCCCCCAGGATAAGTCATGACAAAAGTAGTATTTGTAGATCAGGGTCTGGAGACCGAGGTGCCGATTGGTACCTCTTTGTTGGATGCCGCGCGCAAGGCAGGAGCTCCTGAAGGGGACGCTTGTGGGGGTGTGTGTGCTTGCTCCACGTGCCATGTTTACGTGGACAAGGGCGCGAATTTATTGAGTGAGGCCGAGGAAGAGGAAGAGGACATTCTCGACAAGGCATTTGACGTGAGAATGGAGTCGCGTTTGGGCTGCCAAGCCAAAATAGTCGCAGAGGGTCTAGTGGAGCTTCGTATTAGCAATGAAAGCATCGAGGCCTACTTCAATGAGCATCCAGAAAAGCGCGAGTAAGTTTTCTGACTAGAATTCATAACACCATGATAAAATAGACTTTTCTGTAGTTCTCTTGGATTGAAGGTTGCACGTTTGGCCTTAATCACGACTCTTGTCGTCCGTAGTTGCGGGGGTGAGTTCTCTAGACCTTGAGCGGGGCACATGCACTTAAGGAGGAGGGCATGAGAGCCTATTTTCGAAAGTTAATAGGCTGCATTCTTGCGATTTCTCCTGGAATTCTCCTTGGTCTTGCAGAGCAGGTTGCGTGCGCCGAAGACTCGGCCGAGTCGGGGGCGTCGCCCGACAGCGGTGTGTCTTCCGGGAAGAGAGGGAACTCGTCTTTTCGGCTTCATGGCAGTCTGCTGGGGGCGAAAGCAATCTCAGGTTATCAGAGTGCGGAGTTTGGCTGGGGAGGGGCCGGGCTAGCAGCCCTTGAATGGCGACCGAATCCAGTTTGGGGCATGCAAGTGGAAGGCGGCTTCATTGCTCTCGGTCCGGTAGAGAAGACTCCACCCAATGGCCTTGCCGAATTGAGTGCATCAACGGGCATTCATCTGGCGCTTGGTCTGCGGGGGCATCCTTTTGCGATTGCTCCTGGACTTGCGAACTTGCACGCCATTTGGTTGAGCGCAGGCTTAGGTGTGTCGATGACTGGGGGACATGCAGCTCCTCTAGGAGACATTTTTGCAGGCTACGATTTTACCCTCTCTCAAGAACTCAAGATGGGTCCGAGCTTTGGTTATGTTCTGGTGATGCAAACGCGGGAAAGCCCCCGTCCTGACAACGCCAATATTCTTCTATTTGGCGTACACGGGAGCTTTGGTTTTGCTCCTCAGGTTGTTGAAGACTTGGACCGGGATAGAGATGGTATTGCCAATCGCGTTGATGCTTGTCCTGATAGTCCAGAAGATCGCGATGGGTTTGAGGACGAAGATGGATGCCCCGATTTGGACAATGACGAGGACAATCTCGTTGATACAATGGATAAATGTCCCAATCACGCCGAAGATTTTGATGCATTTGAGGACGAAGATGGTTGCCCCGACCTAGACAACGATGGGGACAAGATTCTTGATGCAAACGATAAGTGTCCCCTGGAGCCCGAAGATTTTGATGAATTTGAGGATGCTGACGGCTGTCCTGAATTGGACAACGATCAAGACAAGATCCCCGATAGTCGAGACTTATGTCCTCTTGAGCCAGAGATATACAATGGCATTGCAGACAACGACGGTTGTCCCGACTCGGAGTCAATTCGAGTGGTGGGTGATAAGATAGAGCTCGATCAGAAAATTCACTTTTGGACCAATAGCGATCGGATCCGCGGTATGAGCTATCCGGTTCTCAATAAGCTGGCTCGATTTCTAATAGAACACGCGGAGTATGTACACGTGGAGGTGGAGGGGCATGCCGACGCACGGGGAGATGCCCAGTTTAATCTCGATCTAAGTCGTCGGAGGGCTAGTTCAATCAAGAATTTTCTTCTCAAGAAGGGATTGCAAGAGGAGCGCGTCAGCTCAGAAGGCTTTGGCTCGGAGCGCCCTCTTGTTGAAGGGAGTGGCGAGCGTACCTGGTTCATGAACAGACGAGTAGAATTCATAGTGACCAGAAATCGACAAGAAAAATACGATCCTGAGAGTGGCGCGGCGACTCAACAAGGTGCTCCAGCATTTGGCGTAGACGCGGAGAAAACTAAGTGATGAAACTGAAGGCATTTCTTCTCTTGGCGTTCTCGGCTCTCTTGCTCTCCCCCGCAGCGTGTTCAACTGATGGACTTGTGGGAGGAGCGTGCGCTGAGGGGCACGCTTATTGCGCCGAGGTATGTATCTCGATTCTCGACGACGAAACAAATTGTGGCGCTTGTAATCAGGCGTGCGTGCGAAATCTGGCCTGTGTTGCTGGGGTGTGCGGAGGAGAAGATGGAACCGCCATGCTACCTGGCGCAACAGGAGGCAGGGGGGGGCAGGGCAGCGGAGGGGATGATATGGGAGGCTCCGGGGCCACCGGCACGGGAGCGAGCGGGCAAGGAGGCAGTGGAGGAACCGGAGGGAATTCAACGGGAGGCAGTGGCGCGATGAGTGGTACCGGCGGCGGAGGGGGGGGGTCTGTTTGCCGCCCCATTCAACGCCAGCTGCCTGTGGGGACTGTGCTACGCGCTGTCCTGAAGAACAACCAAATTGTTCTCCCGACGGAAATGATAACTATGAGTGTGTCGCCAATTGTTTACTAGTCCCTTTCGTCACCCAATGCGCTGGATCGTGTGTCGATCTTGATACGGATGCCCTTCATTGTGGAACGTGCAGTAACGTGTGCGAGTCGGGAATTTGCGTCGCGGGAGATTGTGTCGGCAAAACGAGTGGGCACGTAATTGCCTTGTGTATGAGCTTTGAGCGAGTTTCTCCTAGCCAGACCAATCTTCTAGCCAACTCAGTATTTCTTTCTGCTCGCAGCCCTGTGCGTATTCTGGCTTATACACGCGATACATCTGCGACGTCGAAGTTGGGGATGAACTTTGCCCTAGCATCAGGTGCCCTCGCCAAGGGGCGCGCGTATGAACTCACGGAAACCTCTGATCCTTCATTCGTTGCTTCCCAGTTGGATCTCAAAAACTTTGAGGTGTTGATGGTGTATGATCAGCAAGGGGCGAGTCCTGGTGAATTGGCTGCCATTGGTGCAACTTGGCTCGATCCAATTCAACAATTTTCGGGTGTAGGTGGTGTTGTGATTGTTGCTGGTGGGGGCGATGGGGTGGGCGAGATGCACGAACTCATTTCTGCCATTGAGTTGTTGAACGCTACAGGCATCATTGCTCATGATGCCAAGGACTACGCGGTGCTCTCCCCAGGAGATGCCGTGGGTATCAACGTTCTCAGTCCTTTTCGGGCGGTCGAAAAGAGTTGCACCTACTCAACGGCTGATGTTCCCAATGGGTCCCTTGTATTTGTTATTACCGACAAGAATGACGCGAACCTTCCCGGTGTTGTGCATCAGATTGTTGTTCCCTAGGGCCTGATTGCTCGAGCGGCGACCGTTTTGCCGGTTGTCGCGACCAGTAGGACATCTAGAGCACCGACAAGTGGGCACAATTGGAGCTGGCGCCGCGTTGTGGAAAGGGAAAAGTGAGAATTGTACTCACGCTTCCTGAAGCGTGGCAAATACAAGCGCAATGATTGCTCGCTTGCTTCGCAGCGAATTAGAGGGTGATCTTAGGATATGAAACTCTATATCAGCCCCATTTCTCCCAATAGTCGTAAAGTAACTGCCGTCGCAGCGTATCTCGGTTTGCAGTGTGAGGTGGAGGCGATTGATCTGAGCAAGGGGGGCAATCGAACTCCCGAATTCTTGGCGATTAACCCAAACGGGAAGATTCCAGCTCTTATCGACGGTGAGCTTTCTCTTTGGGAGTCCAACGCGATCATGGCCTATTTGTGTGGGAAAAATGACACTGCGCTCTGGCCAAAGACGAATGAGCGCTACGATATCATGCGTTGGATGAACTGGGAGTTGGCTCATTGGGGGCGTTGGATCAGCTCTTACGCCTTTGAAACGTTTTTGCGCGGTCTCTTCAATGCCGGTGAGCCCAATCAAGAAACCATGAAAGAAGCTGAACAGTTTATTCAAAAGTTCGGAAATGTTTTGGACGACCACCTAGGTCGAACTCCTTATCTGGTGGGGGAGGGCGTGACCATTGCCGATTTTGCCGTAGGAGCCCATCTCACTTATCGGAAGGCCGCAAAACTGCCATTGGATGAGTTCAAGAATATATTAGCCTGGGAGGACAGGCTCAATGAGATCAAGGCTTGGCGTGAGAGCGCCCCTCCAATGTGATTGCTCGCTCGCTGGGGCGGCATTGTCGGGCTCCTTCAAGCGACCACTTACTTGGTCGCAATCATCAATTCTTTGCGATAAGCGTTGTGGCAGGCTACGCAATCCGATTGCAGGAGGGCCAATTCCTCTAAAACGATTGAGATATCCTTCTTTTCTGCAGCTTTTGACAGTGCAACAGCGCGAGCATGTACGGCTTTGTCTCTCTTGATGAAGTCGCCGAACTCGGAGCCCAACGTTGCCTGAATTCGCTCTTTTTCCGAAGCGTTGACCATCGGGTGGTCGGCAACTTTCATGGCGTGTGTAGCAATTGCAACAAAGTCATCACTCCATACACCTTGTTGGACTTTTCTCATGTCCGCGCCAAGTCCAGCCATAATAGACGAGAGTTTTCCCGGAGGGGGAGTGGGCTCAGGGGCTTGAACGGGGGCGATAGCTGGTTGCGGCGAGGGCGCAAGAGCGGTGGAAGCCGGAGCTTCTATTTTTTCTGTGGGGGGGCAATCCCCCTGAGGAGCACAGGCAAATTGCCCGAACCCAATGAGTAGAAGGAGGGGGAGAGAACTTCTCGAGAGTGTGGTCGTTATATATTTCATATCGTAACTTTTGGTCAATTTTTCCCAAAGGGCAATCATTTAAATTTGGGGTAATCGTTGAATTCTTTTATTTGGGGCCATAGGAGCCGCTGAGAACTCGCAATCTTTCGTGGGCGAGCAGAGCATTGAGAGCGGTCCTTTGCTGGGCAGCTCGTGCAAGAGCTAAGTCGGCTTCTCGTTCTCCAACTTGGTCGGCGGTTGAACGACCTTGTTCGTAGGCGCGAAGAGTGGTTGCGACTGCTCTTTTTGCTATTTTCACCCTTCCTTTTGCAACTTTTAGCTGGGTGGGGGTGAGCTCAAGTGTTGCTTTGGCAGAGGCAAGTTCGACCTCGATTTGTCGTTCGAGAGCGCGGGATTGGGCTTGTGCGGCTTCAGCGCTGCGCCTTGCACTTTGGGCTTCGTTGTAAGTCGCCCCAGCGTCAATTTTCCAGTTGAGGATGAGCGCTGCGTCCCAAGCTCCCTGAAATTTGTCCTGAATTGGAAAGTAGCGATAGTTAGGGTTTGAGTACTCCGCTCGAAACTTGAAAACTAGATTGGGTAGTAAGGGGGATTTTGCCGCGGTAGCGCGGGCCTCCGCCGCTTGGGCAAGAGCCTGAGCGCGAGCGAGTGCCGGGGAAATTTGTCCACCCTTTTGCATTGTGCTGAGTGAATTTGCTTTTGCCAGGACATCGATGGGCGTGCGCTGAACGGGGTGATTCAAGAAAGATTCGAGGGCAACTTTTGCGGTGAGAGCGGCGCTTTGGGCCTCGACGAGCAACTGCTTGGCTTCGGCTCGTTTCAGGGCGACCGCCGAATAGTCGAGCTCGGTGGCCCGCCCTTGAGTGTACAGTCGCTCTAGACTCTCTTCTCTTGCGGCGGCAGACTTGAGTTGAATTTCTCGAATATCCACAAGTTCGTCGGCAACAGCTAATCCATACCAGCTTTGGACTAGTGAGTACCATAACTCGCCCTCGGTGGTTTCCTGCCCGTGCTTGGCTGCTTTCAATTGGGCAGTCGTCGCCTTTTTGCCAGCGATAAGTGCTCCACCAGCGTAAAGGGGTTGGGTAATTGCCCCGCGAACGGAGAAATGTTGCTGGACTGTGTCGCCAAATTGAACAGGCGGTGCTGGGGTGCCATCCGGAAGTGTTAGACCCATGTCAAGTTGGCCCGCTTTGGGCCAACTTGATTGTGCCGCGCGTCCAGTGACCTCGGCTCGCGGAAAAAACCGTCGATTTGCAGCTGTTTTCGATAGTTCAGCGGCTTGAATTTGTAGGGAGGCGCTTTGCGCCGCCGGGTGAGAAAGGGTGAGAGCCCAGGCATCTTTTAGGGTGATACTCGTCGCTGAGCTTTCCTGTGCTTGGGCCAAGGAGGGGACAAAGAAAATTGAGCCCGCTACGAGTAAAGTCGCTACCGATGCGGCGGCCACATTCTTATTACCCCCTTTTCCAAACGACGAAGAAAAACTATCTGCGGCATCGTACAGAACAGGAATAACAATCATCGTTAAGAGTGTAGAAACGAGGAGGCCGCCGATGACGGCTGTGGCAAGAGGAGAAAACCTTTCTGCGCCCAAGGCTAACTCCATTGCCAAGGGCAACATACCGACAATCGTAGAAAGTGAAGTCATCATGATGGGGCGAAAGCGCGCTCTCACTCCTTCACGAATGGCTTCGCGACGTTCAATTCCCTTCAACCTCAACTCGCGAATTACGTCCACGAGAAGAATGGAGTTGTTCACGACCGTACCCACAAGCAATACCAACCCGACCATAACAGGCATGGAAACTGGTTTACCCACCGACCATAGGGCGAGGGACACTCCGGAGATGGAGAGAGGAACAGCCATCATTACAGTGACTGGATGAATCCACGAGCGGAATTGAGCCACGAGAAGTAGGTAGACCGCGAGCACACTCACTGAAAGAGCACCCAGGATGGACGACTTCGACTTTTTAAGATCGTTACTTTCTCCGTCAATATGCACTCGATACCCTTGGGGTACATTCATGTTCTGTACTGACTTTTCTGCGTCAGCGACCACAAAGCTCAATGGTCTATCGCCCACCCCAGCAAGAATATCGAGCACAGGGTTGAGGTCGATAGAACTGTAGAGTCCCTGCTCGGTGATTGTTTCAGTCTTCGCAACTGAGCGCAGTGGGAGCGGGTCCCCTGTGCTCGGAAGAAAAAATGGCCACGAGAGCATTTGCCTTACGGTGGGGTCGTTCTGGGGCCGGTAGCGCACCACAATGGGTTCGGCCGGTTTTAGCTCGGGTGTCCAATTTCCAGCGTCGACTCCCTCGGTGCCCATCGCTAGGGACTGGGCGATTGAACGTGAGCTTTGCCCATGGGAGGCGGCCTCTCGCTCGTCTACACGAACGACGATTCGGCGCATGTCGCGTTTCCAGGCAAGGGTGGGGTGCACGAGGGCAGGGACGCGTTCGAGACGTTCAAGGACTTCGTTGCCTAACTTTTCGAGGACCAAGGGATCGGGTCCGCTAATTCGTGCAACGATCGGGGCGAGAGTTGTAGGCTTTGCGGTATTGCCGATTTCTTTCACAACCGCGCTGGCAATGCCGGGAATGAGTGCAATCTTCTTGCGCAGGGCAGCCTCAATTTGCCAAATGCTCCGCTCTCTGGAAGTTCTTGGGGAGAGGCTAACGCTTAGAAAACCCTGCGTTGGCCCAATCACCCCCCCGCCTCCAGAAAACTTCATTCCAGGCTCAAAGCCTGCTTGTGATTGCACCAGGAGAACTTCGGGAGCTTCACGTATCAAGGTTTCGATGCGCTGGACGACCTTGGTGGTTTCCTGCAAAGAAGTTCCCGAAGGAGTTTGGAGAGACACGCTGAATGTACCGCCGTCCATGCGGGGCAATAAATCCATACCCAGGGAGCGCAGACCGACAACACCAGCTACGAAAGAAGCGAATGCCACAAGCAGTACTAACGAACGCCACTTGAGACCGATTGTGAGTACGTAAATGTAAGCATTAGAAATCCACTCCATCGTCACACGAAATGGTGAGCTGAAGGTTGCAGCCGCTTTCTCTACAATACCCCCGTCTTTTACTTGGAGACTCAAAATAGGGACTAAAACGAGAGCCACAAGCACTGAGGAGGAGAAAGCTATGAGCAATGTTGTTGCGAGGGGGCCAAATACCTTGCCAACAAAACCTTCAAGACTCAAAAGAGGAATTAACACCACCAATGTGGTGGCGGTGCCTGCGAGAACAGGCCCCCAAACTTGGTCAGTTCCTTTTTGCGCGGCATCTTCAGGCGAGAGGCCTTCGTCGCGCAAACGAATGATATTTTCCAATACGACGACCGAGGCGTCAACAACCATGCCCACGGCTAAAATGACTGCTGTTAGGGTGACCATGTTGAACTCCATATCGAGTTTCCACATGACGAAGAACGTGAGACCGAACGCCAAAGGCATGGTGAATGCAGTAACTAGTGCTGCCCGCGCTCTACCCAAGAAAAGAAAAAGGATTACAGAGGCGAGTAAGAGCGCTTGCCATACGTTGGCAAGTAGGTTGGAAACGCTTTGTTCTGTGAAACTCGCGCTTTCCTCACCGTCAATGAACTTAAGTTCAGGAAACTTTTTCTTGAGGAGGTCGATTTCTTTACGCACTCTCCCCACGACATCTACCGTGTTGGCGTTTTGTGAGCGAAATACTTGTATCGCTATTGCCCGTTCACCGTTGATACTGAACCACGAGTCGTCTTGCTCTGCGCCCCGATAAATAGTGGCAACATTTCCTATGCGAAGTTGAGATCCATCTTTGAGTTGTACTGGCAATTGCTCAAGATCTTCAACTCGTTCACGTCGTTGATCTACTCGAAGCATGGTCTCTGTTTTCTGAGCCCGTATGCGCCCAGCTGGCATGGAGATATTATTACTGCGAAGCACCTGAGCTATCTGTGGGAGAGCAATATGATGCGCTTCAGCCAATTGGGGGTCGACGTCCACTAGTACACTGGGTATTTGCCCGCCAAATACGTCTACAGCGGCCACCCCTTTGCTTGATTGTAGACGGGGGGCAATGACATCTTCAGCAAGACGACGCGCGTCGAGCAGACTCTCCGATTGTAGACCGACTGTGTAGATTGGTCGGTCCGCGGTGCTAAATGAAAGTACTCGAGGCAGCTCGGCTCCTTGAGGCAGGTCCCCCAAGATGCGTGATACCGCGTTTTGCACGTCTACCGCAGCCAGTCTGACGTCGGTTCCATATTGGAACTCCAATTGAATGACTGAGAGATTGTCCTGTGAAGTTGAACTACTGCGTGCCACCCCATCCAAGGATGCAAACTCTGTTTCCAATACGTCACCAAGGTCTCGATGCACATCGCTTGCTGTGGCGCCGGGCCAAGCCGTGACCACATTGACTAAGGGGGGAGCAGTGTCAGGAAAGAGCCGCACTGGAATTTGAAAATAGGCGGCGGTGCCCGCTATGACGGTAGCCACTACCATCGCCCAAATGGCGTACCGATTTCGAAGAAAGAATCCTGTAATACTCATTTCTCTACCACCATGATTTTACGTTGGGGGTTGAGAGATGACATGGCCCCGAGAGCTACCCTCACGTCCTTGTCAAGGGCAGGGGCAATCGCTGTCCAACCGTCGACGCTTATGCCCAATTCGACATTTACACGCTTGAGGCGCTCTTTTTCTATTACGTATATAAAGTACGCGTCGCCCGAGCCACCAATAGAATCATTGGGTACTGACGTGAGCTTCTTGCTCTCTTGCTTGACTAACGTAACTTTCGCCGTCGATCCTGCGCGGGCTTCAATGGTTTTTTCTAGTTGAATATGGACTTCGACGACTCTGCCTGGTCCTAGAGCCTGGGAGCCAACCCTTTGAACTTTACCGTCACCCAAGGAGCTTTTTACCTGAGTGCCCACGGTAACTCCTTCTAAGTCCGATTGAGGAATTCTAATCTTGAGCAGGTTTTCTTGACTGCCGAATTGCATGAGGGGCGCGCCAGGCATTACAGTTTGTCCCTCATCAACTAGATGTTTCAGCACGATTCCATCAAATGGGGCGCGCTCGACATCGCGTGATTTATTGACTGATGCCTCACGCTCAGCAGCCCGGGCACCTGTGACTGCTAACTTTGCTGAGTCGCAGGCTCGCTCACTTTTTCGAAGGTGAATCTTCGTTAGATCGCCACTTTTCGCCAGATTTCTATCGGTATCAAGCGTACCACAAACGAAATCCCTCTCGCGCTCTGCCCGCTTACGTTCACTTCTGACCCTGGAGACCCGCGCAGCAATATCAGGGGCCGATACGTGAACGAGAGGAGTTCCTCTTTTGGCTTTTTCGCCTTCTTCCAAAGGAATTGCCGCGACTGCACCGGGGACCTGAGCTATCACTTTTACGAGGAGGGCCGGAACAACCTCTGCCAAGAACTCTTGTCCTTCGAGCAGAACTCCATGGTGTACGGGGCTACTTCGCACTGCTTGGGGAAGGGAGTCTTCTGAAGGCGTGGGCTGGGGAGTACAGGCTAGGAGTACGAGACTGAGGATGCCTTGAGATATATTAAAGTAAGTACTTGCTTTCATTTTCTTACCAGTTGCTTGGGCTCTCAATTGTTGAGCGAGTTTGATTCAGCGTTCGGTGGGGAAAGATACGGCCTCTCTTTACGCGAAGATGAGGCCGCGGGTGTGAGGGGGCCTAGGAGCGTGAGTGCTGGGGACTTGTAATATCCAGAAGGAGCAATATGGAGCTCCAGGCTTGGTTGATTCGGGGCTGAAGGTCGGCTTGAGCCTTTGTCGTCTCGAAGCTAGGTTGGAGAGCGAAGGTGAGCAGAAGCCCCTGTATGAAGAGCTTCAGCGCCCCGACTCCTAACTTACTTTGAAGTTTGTGACTCGTATGCAGAGCGCTTAGCTTCGTTGCTAGGTAGTCCATATTTTTGGCTCTCCAGCTCTTGATTCGATTGCTGGATTTCGGTCCAGCGAGATGGAGCAGCTCCGGAGAGAAGACGAGACGCCCTACGGATGCCTCGGCTCCAACAAATGCGGCTCGATGGCGGAAAAATGTCTCTAAATCTCGAAGATCATCTCCGGTTTCGACGAGGCCCTTTTCCATCTCGCGCTCAAGGAGGGAGATGGCCTCGAGGACAACTTGTTCCTTGCTTACGAAGTGTCGAAAAAGGGTGCCCTCACTGATACCCACTCGTTGGGCTACGGCCTTGGTGGTAAAGCCCGCAACACCGTCTTCCGCAATCGTGCGCAAGGCGGCTTCTGCTACCTGCGCTCGGCGAGTGTCGGTGTCTTCGTATTGTCGTGTCATGGCGAGTTGGGGGGGAAGAGGGCAACAAGTCCCTCCGTACAACGAGGGGCAAGCTTGAGAATAGTCTGAACCTTCTCAAGAGCAATGCAAGTAAACACTTGCAAGATTTCCAATTGCTTTGCTCAAGCGTCAGAAAGCAGTTAAATAGCGTATATTGTTTGACTCCAGCGATTCTAAAAGTAAGTACTTGCTTTATGGCCTTCCAAGATCCCCCCCTTCAAATTACACCAGAGACAAAAATTGGAGATGTACTCCATCGCTACGGGGATATCGCCGAAGTCATGGAGAGCTTTGGAGTGAAGAGAGTGGGACGGTTGAGTATTCGTCGCCTGGTAGCCAAAGTTCTCACTGTGCGCATGGCAGCGAAAGTGCATGGTTTGAGTACAGAGGAGATGGTTCAGACCTTACAAAACGCTATTTTGCAGGTTCACGCTGGCCAAGAGCCCTCGGGCTCTCGACTCAACAATGATGCGAATGGTATATGATGACTCTATGGACACGATCGGGGGCACTTTTAGTCGCCGCTTTAGCCTTTTTCCCCGGTACCCTGGCTGCAGAATCCGAAAGGGTTTCTCTTAGAGCGAGGGTTTCGTCCCTGCGAAACTCTGTGGGAGTCGTACAATTTTCTTTGTACAATCGTGAAGGCTCGATTCCGGACGAGAAGTTCAAAAAATACTTTCGTCAAATCAAAGGAGGAATCGACAAGGGCTCCTCTTCGGTGATTTTTAAGGACTTACCCAAAGGAAAATATGCTTTGAGCATTCATCACGACGAGAACAAAAATGGAAAAATCGACAAAGGATTGATCTTACCCATCGAAGGCGTCGGGTTTTCAAATTATAAGTCGATCGGCCTGACGCATCGGCCCCATTTTAAGGGTGCTAGCTTTTTGGTGAAGAAGGACAGCCGAAAAGAAGTTCAGGTGATCTACTTCTAGAGCGCCGATAAGTTTGGAGTAAGTACGCGGCATTTTCGCCCCCCTACAAACTTATCAGCTTCGGCGCGCTGCATTTCGATTCTCAGTTAAGGAGTCTCGGCTCCCTCGGACGAACGCCGGGCGTTACGAGCCTCTAGGTCGGCCTTGAGCGCAGTGCTCACTGTATCCAGTCTATCAAGAGCGTCTTCGCGCGCCTCTTGAGCAGTGCTCGATTTCAAGAATTCATCAACGTATTGAAAAGCCGTCTTTTCTCCAAGGGGAACCTGAATGAAACCCATGATGGCGAAGCCCACGACTAGAAGTAGGAAAAGACGATGAAGGCTCTTAAAAATCACCCCTGAAATATACGCTAACCAGGACGTTTCGGACCAGATTCTGACTGCTATGAATGGGACTTTCCGCCTTCGCCCCTCGGCCCTGAGTCGGCTATTGTTTGATTGAGCGCGAAGAGCAGGTCGAGGCTTGGAGAAGGTTGAGACTGCCTCGTTGGAACAATACTTGATCCTGGGGAGGTGAGGCCATCTCCGTGTCAATCACATAGTAGCACCCTCCTTCCGCTCTCCACTTATCGAGCGAGCGGAGGGACTCCAGTGAAGAAGTGGGCTCTCTCGGGTCGTGCTTTTGCAACACTTTCCAGCGTGAAGGCACTTCCCCTGCAGCCATGATTGCAAAGTATCCAAAATTTGCCGGAACAATCGCCAAAGGCTCCCGCCGAGGCAAATGGTCTCTGATGTATTCGCCCATCTGCTCCTCATTTACTCGATTGGAGAAGGGGGCAATCTTTACAAGCTCTGCCCGGCGAAGAGCATGCCCTAGGAACAGGCCCATGATGATGGCTACAAGAACCTCCTTTTGTGTTTTCTTAGACAGGGCCAAAAGATGTCCCATGCTGAGCGCCCCCAAGAGCCAGAGCGAGACAAGCGCACGCTCCGCATGATGGGTGGGGGCGCCGTCCCGCACTGCTCCTAAGATGAGAAATATTAGGAGTGTACTCAGGACAAGCCATGGACGCATGAGCCCACGGAGTCGCACGGAGGTACGCCCCGCGAGACGTGCCTTTGAGATGGATAGAACTCCTAAGAAAAGTCCAAACATGACCTCGGGTTCACCATAAATAAGCCCTTGAGGGTATAGTGAGAGCGCCTCACTAAATCCTGTGGAACCAGCGCCGAGGGCCCTCTTGTAATCGACCACACGATTTACGAAAAAGAAGGCGTTTTCGTGATGGAGAACTCCGTGATAAATCCAAAGCAGAGGAAAAGCGCAACTCACGATCAAACTTGCTAGGAGGAGTGGGGACGCACTGGCCCTTTTTCGCGAAGAGTGTAGATCGAGCGCCGTAATACTTGCAAAGGCTAGGGCGGCTGGCCATGCCTCATAGCGACTTGCGCAGGCCAAAAAGAGGGCAAAGCTTCCCAGCAATCGTCGACCAGGATTGTTTTGAGAGCAAAGGAGGGTGGTGCTGGCGAACACCAGTGCGCAGGCCGTTGGGTATTCGGGAACGGTGGCTGCAGAGAGATAAAGACTATAGGGAAGAGCGAGAGCAAAAATTGTCGCAAAGACTGCAATTCGCCGATTTGCGATGAGAAGTCGTGCCGCAGAATAGAGAAGACACGAAGAAACCCCAGAAAGTAATACGCTGAAGAGCCTTGCCATATCCAAAGAGGGGGCTGTTAAACGCAGCATGGTGCCCAGGAAAATAAAAGGGGCGGGCAGCCAGCTCGTGCCGCTTGGATCGCCAGTGGGAGCTGCGGCAAATTGTTGGGCTATAACAACCCGAGCATAATCGTCGTCACTGATCCCATGAAAACCTTCGTACCTGAACCAGGCACTGAGAAATATCTGGAGAAAGAAGACGGCACATAAATCAAACGCCCAGGCTCGGTGAGTCTGGGCGTTCAAGTGAGGCAGACCTCGATTCGCTTTACTTCTTTTTTGAATCAGCGGGCTTCTCGGGCGCTTTTTTGATGCTGTCAAAATCATCAGTTTGGACACTCTTGGCGCGTGCTTCGAGAGAGTCGCTGGATGAAGATGCTAGGAATGCAAGGGAGAGACTGGTCGTAAAGAAAATACCAGCGGTGATCCAGGTGATGCGACTGAGTAAGTTTGTCGCGCCGCCTCCGCCAAATACTTGCGTCGCAGCCGCTCCTCCTAGTGCTCCCAAACCACCACTCTTACCGGGTTGAATCAACACAACCAAGATCAAGAAGAAGCATGCACCAACATGCAACCAGGTTAAGGGGGTTTGAATCAATTCCTGCATTACGATCTTTTTTCACTCAATTGCTCTCGGGGAGAGCAAAGGAGATCGGTTTCACCGAACTCCTTCTATAGACAGCGCCCCGTACCATAAATATGGGTGAGGGGCGCGCTCTGCTCACAACTTTTGGGCTGCAGCGATGATTTGACCAAATCCCTCGGGCTTGAGAGAGGCCCCGCCAACCAAAGCGCCGTCGATATCAGCGCAACCAAGCAGCTCAGTGGCATTTTCGCCTTTGACGCTGCCGCCGTAGAGAATTCTTGTCTTTTCAGCCACCTCAGCCGAAACTTTTTCTGCCAAGCGGCCGCGAATTGCAGCATGCACCTCTTGAGCTTGCTCAGGGCTTGCTACCTTACCTGTACCGATTGCCCACACTGGCTCGTAGGCGATAACGATATTGCCAGGGTTCTCTTTGAGAAGATCTGCAAAGGCGTCGACCTGTTCAAAAACGACCTCCAAAGTTTTGTTGGCTTCACGCTCTTCGAGGCTTTCACCAATGCATGCGATGGGTCGCAGTTCCCCTGCAACGGCTGCTTCAATTTTCTCGCGAACCTGAGTGTTGGTTTCACCAAAGAGCTGACGTCGTTCACTATGTCCAACAAGAACCCAAGAGGCTCCAGCCGACTTAAGCATTGCTGCGCTGATTTCGCCGGTAAAAGCGCCGCTACTCTTAGGGTAGAGGTTTTGCCCCGCAATTTCGACATCGCTTTCGGCGTCTTCAATTGTGGCTGCAATCGCCGCGATTACAGTAAGGGGAGGTGAGATCACTACGTCGACATTGCTTGCGCCTTTGGCGACGTCAGCAATACCCTGAGCGAGGTCGAGTCCGTCTTGGGCACCCGCGTTTAATTTCCAGTTTCCAGCAATGAGGTAGGTTCGCTTACTCATGATTTGTTCCTCTGAGAGCTTCAAGGGCTGTCAGTTTGTTTTCGTCCAATAAGGCCAACGTGGCCGGGCCACCAAGGGCCACACAATCAATTGATTGAAGAGAATCGTCCATGAGGGTGCGGGCCGCAGCCACGCTATCGTCGCCGATGATCATTGTGAACGCAGAGGTATCTATCATGGCGTCTCCTACGCTTCGGGTCCCCTGGGAAAAAGCCGGAGATTTATGAAACCCGACGGTGCCGCACCAGATCACGGTGCCCGCGTGGGCTATTAGTTCCCGTATCTTTGCCTGGGTCTTCGGGCCTATATCGAGAGCCATGAGATCCGCGGGAATTTCGTCCGCGGGGTAGACCTCGGGCTCGGTTGCCTTCGTGGAGTTTGCAGCAAGAACATCTTCGGGCAAGACCAGCTTGGGGCCCAATTGTTCCGCCAGAGTGCGCGCGCCAGCGAGGTAATCTTCTTCAATGGTGGATGTACCCACAAAACCACCGAGAGCGCGTTGCATGGTATTTCCGGCAACTCCTACCATTACCACATGGGTTGCACTTTGAGCGAGGCGTTTGAGCACATCAACTCGATCAGATATTGAGTTTCCACCCCAAATCAACACTCGCGGTGCGTCAATACCACTGCGAATCCGAGCGATGCATTGCAGCTCCTTCATCATTTGCTGCCCAGCGGCACGAAACTCCATCAGACGGGGCATCTCCGAAGTTGTGGCACTGTCCAAAGAAAGAGCACGTACAGAGTCGGCTACATAGACGTCTACGTGACCCATCAATTCGCGAGCAATGGCTTCAGCTGGACGACCGCCCTCTTCTTCAGTGAGCAAATTTTCAAGAACGCATATTTGAGTGGTGCGTAAGTTCAGCAATACCTTTTTGAGAGAGTCTCCTACGCAACCGTCGGGAAGTAGAACCTCGCACTCACAAAGTTCGCTCAAAAGAGCAGCTGCCGGCTCAATACTGGGTGCGCTTGCTGAACGCTTTTTCTTTAAGGGTCGAGTGGCTTCGCCAAATCGAGAAGCCACAACAATTCGAGCGCCGAGTTGTTGTAGTTTTTTGATAGTAGGGACAGCCGCTACAATTCTAGTATTGTCGGTAATTTTACCGTCTTTATCCAAGGGTGCATCTAAATCGGTGCGCAAGAAAACCAACTGATTTTCCAGGTCTAGATCATCCAGTGTCTGGATCTCATCAAGTAACAACATGATAATTTTCGGAAGTGGGAAATGAATTAGGCGATGAAAGAGCCCAATTTTCGGAATCGATCGTAGCGCTGCTCTTCTAGCGCTTTTGGAGAAAGTTGAGTGAGATCGGAGAGATGCTTCCAGAGGGCGTCGCCCACTAGCGAAGCTGCGCGGCGCGGATCTTGATGGGCACCGCCAGGGGGTTCCTCCACGACGCCATCAACAACACCTAGTTCAACGAGGTGAGGGGCCGTAATTTTTAAGCGGGTCGCAGCTTCAGCTGCCTTCTCGGGAGTTTTCCAGAGAATTGAAGCACAGCCTTCGGGTGAAATTACAGAGTAATAACTAAACTCCATCACCAGCACTCGGTTCGCGACCCCTAGACCCAGGGCGCCGCCCGAACCGCCCTCGCCGATGATCACCGTTACAATGGGTACTGTGAGCCCCGCCATTGTTTCCAGACAAGCCCCAATCGCCTCGCTTTGACCACGTTCTTCGGCTTCTAAGCCAGGGTAGGCTCCCTTCGTGTCAATGAAGGTGATGACCGGAAGCCCAAATCTGTCCGCTAGCTTATAAAGTCTATCGGCCTTTCGGTAACCTTCAGGATTGGGCATGCCAAAGTTTCGCCGCACGTTCTCCTTGGTAGTGCGACCTTTTTGATGACCAATGAGCATCACACTGCGCCCACGAAACTTCGCAAGCCCCGCTACAATAGCTGGATCGTCCTGAAAACGGCGATCGCCATGTAACTCGATGAAGTCTTCAAAAAGATAGTCGATATAATCAAGAGTATAGGGGCGCGACGGATGACGAGAGACCTGTACCTTTTGAATTGGAGAGAGCTTAGCGAATACTTCGCGCGCAAGTTGCGCCGTGCGTTCTTCAAGAATCTTGAGTTCAGCAGTATAACGCTCGTCTTGAGCCGCGAGATCGCGAAGTTGTCGCACCTGCGTGATGAGTTCCACCACGGGGCGCTCGAATGCCAGTACGTGAGCCATGAGCGGCGCAAAGACTGCTTGTAACCGGGCGTCGAGTCGAGGGCTAATTGGACGAAGTTGGCCGAAAATTCATCTTTTATTGGATGAACCAGTTGAGGAGCGTTTCAAACTTGCACGATACGGCGCGTCATTTACTACGCGCCACTCCGCGAGATTTTCTCCATCTAAAGGCTTGAGCGCCCGATCGAGGAGGGGGGCAGACATAGAAGGGGTGGCTGAGGGAAAAGTGGGATCAGTCCGCTCGTGGATTCTAGTCCTATTATTTAGCTGCGTTCTCCAGTTATATTGAAGCAGCGGAAGGGCTCTGCCTTGTTCTTGAGGTGTGCCGCGGGCAATTCTTCGTAGTCAAAGCCATCGCGCAATTGTTGCAAGGTGGGGTAGCTCACAACAACTTGCCCATGTTTGGCCACTCCACAAAGGCGTGCACTCGTATTGGCAGTGTCGCCAATGACCGTGTAACTCAGAGCCTTGGAGCTGCCGATGTAGCCCGCAACGAGAGGTCCCGTGTGAATGCCGAAGCCCACACCTAATTGAGTTTTACCCGCCTCGGCTCGGCTAATATTGAATGCCTTGAGTACTTCGATTTGCTTGAGAGCACATTTGACCGAGCGAATCGCATCGTCTGGATGCACGACGGGGGCTCCCCAAAGGGCCATGATGCCATCACCCATGAATTTATCGAGTGTGCCCTCAAACTCGAAAATGGTCTCCACCATCAGCTCGAAATACTCGTTGAGCATATCGACCATTTCTTCTGGAGTTGCCTTTTCGCTCATCGCGGTGAATCCACGAATATCGGAGTTGAATACGGTGCACGGATCGACCGTTCGCCCGCCTTTTTTTACCTCGAGCTCACCGCTCAATACTTTTTCTGCGACATTGGGAGAAAGAAGTCGGCTAAACCGTTCCCGGTTCACTACCTCTTGTTCCATCTTTTTACCGAGAATATTGATCTCGATGAACATCGCGGCCTGATTGGCGATGGCCGTGACGATCTCCAAGTCTTTTTGCTGGAACATGGCCAGACTTTGACTGTCGAGCCAGAGCACTCCCAGGATTTCGTCCTCATGCATGAGCGGGGCGACGATGGCTGAGCTGATATTATTTAGGATCATGCTCTTGCCCTTTGAAGCGGCAAAATCCATCGCAGCGTCGTGGGTGAGCACTGTGGCGCGCTCCTTCATCACGTGTTTCATGATGGTAGAAGACACCGGGATGGGAGCGTTGGTACCATCTCTTCGATAACTTGCGGCTGGGATGAGCTCGGGGGTTTCGCTTGCCTCGGCCTCGGTGTCCTGGAGTAGAATGACTCCGCGGTCAGCACGTACAAATCGAAAGATTGTTTCGAGAATCTTTGCCAGCATCGTTTCGAGATCTTGCTCCAATGCAATTTCTCTAGCGAGCTCGTGGGACATTCTGAGTCGTTCGTAGTCCTGGGCAGCTGCGGCTTGGTCACCACAGATCTCTTTCCAAGGAAGAAAGCCTTTTTGCGTGGCATCAATTTGCGTGCCGATCGACCGAACATTGTCGGTGAGATCGACCCGTGTTTTCATACCGATTCGTCTCGACGAGTTTGGTAAGCCTGCGGACTGCGGTGAGCCACCTGGCAGCCTGCCTGGGCCAGCACCCTGAATTGAAGCGGAAGGTCCACCCGCTGCTTGACCGGCCAAAATGGGCTTTGGAGCGGATGGTGACTGCGGTGACTGCGGTGACTGCGGTGACTGCGGTGACGCTGAAGGGGCCAAACGCTGTCCCACCATATGGGGGGAGATCGCTTTGGTGGGATGATCCCACGCCGGATTGGACGGGCTGGAGGGTAAACTTGTGGCCTGCACAAACTTTGCCGTGGTCTGCCCCATGGCGATTTCGACCCCCTCACTGAGTACGATTTCGCCGTTGACTCTTTGACCGGCCAAGTAGGTGCCGTTGAGGCTACCTAAATCGATGAGAACAAACTGCGAGCCTCGCAATTCGATCTTACAGTGTTCCTTCGAGACAATTTTGTCGAGAAGTTGAATTGAATTGTCTGGGTGTCGACCCAAACTATTCTTTGCCCGTAGCTCTACGGTTCGTTGACCGTCAGGAGTCGACAAGATCAGGCGCGCCATGTTGCTTAAGGTTAGTCGCCCAGCTTGGGCGCCACAAGCGCCGGACCCTTGTGCTGACTCATTTTTTTGCTCTATTGAGTAGTTGCTGGCTCTTTTTGGAGACAGAGAGAAGGAAATAGGCGTGGCAAGAGAGCTTATTGTAGCAATTGATCAGGGAACTACCGGCAGCACAGTTGTCTTGATGGATCTCAACGGAACCACCCTTGCGCGAGCTACGTGTGAGTTTACCCAGTATTTTCCAGCTCCTGGTCAGGTGGAACACGAGCCCGAGGAGATATGGTTAAGTATTGTCCAGGCCATCGAAGAAGCTTTGCAGAAGTTTTGCGGAAGTCGTGAGCGGATTGCAGCGATTGGAATCGCCAATCAGCGTGAAACGACTCTTGTTTGGGAGCACAAGACAGGGCGCCCTGTCCATCGAGCCATTGTCTGGCAGGACAGAAGGACGGCAAAGCGCTGCGCCGCATTGAAATCATATGAATCGCGAGTGAAAGACGTCACCGGGTTGGTGATAGATCCTTACTTTTCGGCAAGTAAACTCCAATGGATACTACAAAGTGATGCCTCTATAGCGAGCTCAGCCCGACGGGGAGAGCTGAGATTTGGTACGATGGACTCGTACATTGTCGAGCGACTACGGGGTCTCCCTGGCGAAAATGAACCAATTATAGAGGTTACCAATGCCTCTCGTACACTCCTGATGAATTTGCGTCATAGGAAGTGGAGTTCAGAGATGTGCGGTATTTGGGATATTCCCTCCGAAATCCTACCGACGATTGTCTCCTCGGC
Organism: uncultured Polyangiaceae bacterium; assembly: GCA_964459035.1. GTDB lineage: Bacteria > Myxococcota_A > Polyangia > Polyangiales > Polyangiaceae > NIC37A-2. The sequence continues at coordinate 33,282 of CAYWLO010000005.1, forward strand.
GCAGTGGGTGGGTCGCACTCTGGGAGTTCCTGGCTTGCCCGACGGTATCCCCATTACAGGCATTGCCGGCGATCAGCATGCAGCTCTCTTTGGGCAAGGGTGCATACTGCCCGGTGACGCAAAATGTACTTACGGAACTGGCGCATTTGTACTTGTAAATACAGGAAAAACCCCAGTAAAGAGTGAGTTTGGACTTCTTTCTACCTTAGCCTGGCAGATAGGCGACGAAGTAGTTTATGCGCTAGAGGGCTCTTCCTTTGTTGCGGGGGCAGCTGTGCAATGGCTGAGGGATGGCTTGGGAATCATCGAGCATGCCGCAGAAATTGAGACTTTGGCCAGGGGAGTCAGCTCTAGCGAAGGAGTGAGTTTTGTTCCAGCTTTGACCGGCTTGGGAGCGCCCCATTGGGATCCGGAGGCGAGAGGACTGATCTCCGGTATCAGCCGGGGTACGACGAAAGCCCATTTGGCCCGCGCGACATTGGAGGCAATTGCTTTTCAAGTGGACGATTTGTTGGCGGCTATAGAAGGAGATATGCGCCGTTCGACCGGCAATGGCCTGGCGCAGCTGCGAGTGGATGGGGGTGCCTCCAAAAATAACCTTCTGTTGCAACTTCAGGCCGATATTTCGAATCTGCAAGTGCACCGCCCTCAAGACATCGAGAGTACGGCGAGGGGCGCTGGTATGTTGGCGGCGATTGGTGCACGACTTCTACCCGGCGTCGCCGAGGCGGCGGCAGCCTTCAAATTGGATAAAACGTTTCTCCCCCATCAAGAAGATTCGCAGCGAAAAGAAAATCGCGACCAATGGGAACAAGCTGTGGCACGTGCGCGTTTACACTGAGCCCCTCATTCGAGGTGGAGTTGAGTGGCATTTCAGGAGCAAGGTCGGACTCCGAATTTGACATGGTAACGGCTGCCCACGAATAATGGCCGTAAAATCCACAAGTTGCAGCTTTGAAGCGACTCGGGCAATGTAGAACACGCTGGGACGATTCAGGGAGCCTTTTTAGATAATGACTGACGGTAACAATATACTTCAAGATGTCCCTGTGGATTGGGAGGCGCTAGAAGACGCCTTCGAGAACAACGCCCCCGAGGTGCATAGCTACCTGCACATTCAAACAGGCGAAGTGTTGCGCGTAGTGGACGGAATTGCAGATCCTGAGATGCATTCTCGCATCTCGACTGATGCCCACTACATGCGCATTGATCCTGTTAGTTCACGGGAACAATACCGTTGGATGGAGCGCTTCATCCCCATGGTGACCGACGAAGAGTTTCAGACTCGCTTGACCACTGCAATTGACGGCAAGGGCGCATTTCGGCGATTTAAAGATGTCTTGATGTCGGCGACTGAAGAGCGCGAGCGTTGGTTCGCATTTCGCAGTGAGCGTTTACGTGTTTTCATGGAAGCGTGGATGGGAGCTCATGGTCTAGCCCCGATTGCCCGCCCTCTTACAGAAACTCAGCCAGAAATTTCCGAGACGGATGATGATGTTCCTGCGATTACCCAGGAGCAACTTGGAACCAAGCACCATAAACCTAGCGACCTGCAAAGTAAGCAGCTTCTAGAAATTGTCGAAGGAATGTCTAGTCGCGACTTTGAGAAAGTTCTCACCTTCGCGGAGTTCGTTAAAGCCAGAACCGCAGCTCGGGCTTTTTCTGTGCGTACGGGCGCGGCTCTGGGTGAGCAAAAAGAGGACACGCCAGACGATGGGACGGCGGCTTCTTCAGTACCTTCTACCGAGTCATTGGAAGCTCCGGTTTCCGAGCATCATTGAAGGCGTTGGGCGCTTTCTTTGGAAAGTTGGTCTAAAATTCTCGCCTACAATGAGGGGGGCAGACCCTCCTTGCGCGTTCAAATGCGTCGAATGATTGGCCGTCCGCGTCGTTTGTTTTCTATCTTAGCTCTTCTCTTGGCTCTGCCTTACCAGGCTGAGGCAAAAGAGAAGCGAGAAGGGGGCGCGCAATCCAAGAGGCTCGCCTCTCCCATTTTATTGGATCGGGCGGTGGTACGGTTTACTGCTCCAGAGGGAGGCGGTCGCGAACGTCCCTACTTCATCTATGAGCGTGAATTGGCTTTCGAAGCTCGTCTCGTGGCATTGGCTGATGTTGCTCATCGAGGAAAATCAGGGGCCTACCGACGCCATCACCTGCAGAACGCCCTTGAAAGACATATAGCAGAGACTCTCTTGGCAGCCCTTCCTGTCGATCCTCCACAATCCCCCACTCAAATTAGCCGACAGGTACAGGTCGCGAGAAAAATGATCGTTGGAGAAGTGGGAGGAGAGGAGGCGTTTATGAGAGCCGCGCGACTTGAGGGAATCGGAAGGCTTGAAGTTCGGCGATTTGTACGTAGGCGTGCATTGGCTAGCCTCTACCTACATATCATGGTTGCCCCCATGTTGACGCCCAGTTCACTTGAGTTGCGAAAGGTTCATCGGAGCGGCAAAGGCCCCCTTGCTCATCGTGCCTTTGCAGAAGCCCAACCCGCTCTGATTCGTTGGGTTGTTGCGCGCCACCTGCGCACCGCCTTGACGGTGTATTTTCAAAATGCGCGAGCTCGCGTGCGTTTGAAATTTCTCTAAATGATCGCGGCCCTGCATCTTTTGGCAAAGCCCTTACAAAAGGTGATTAGAGACTATTTCCATTTCACAATTGCTTTGGGCGGCTGCACCTGGGCCGTCACTCCCTCAAGTTCAACGCGAATGGGCAGTTCGACCGCGCCGGGGCCAACTTTCGTTTCGTCCCATGACTTGGACGCTACTAGATCGACCTTGGGAACAATTTGTGCGGCTCGGAGCGCCCGAATTATATGAGGCGCGCCCACCACCGTCACATCGACCTGCTTCGGAAAGATTTCGGCATTTTGTGGACCGATCACCAAGACTACCTGCTCAGAAAATAGCTTTTCACTCTCACGACGTTTGATCTCGACCAAGACTGTCGCAGCTTGGGTTCCCAAAAAATCTACACGATGAGGTGGGGAGTCAATGGCGATACGCCTTGGAAAACTCCCTGCTGTCAATCCTGTCAAATTGTAAGGAGCGAGTCGAGCAAATTGCATGACCTCGACTCTGCTACGGGGTCCCTTTACGGTAATGCGCTTGGGCTCCGTCGTGGGCTCACCTTTCATAATAAAGCCCTCAGCTAATTTACCGGTTACTGAGGCTTGCAAGGGTACCTGACGGGTGATTACTTCTTCCCACTCTAGTTCAAGGCTTGGAGGGTCGACGAGCATGAGTTCAAGTTGAGGAGGCAGTAGAAACATCTTTCGGTTGAAAGTGATTTCACCTGGATACCCGTCTCTTAAATCGATTTCGACGGGAGGAATGCCGTCCTGAACCAAATCAGTCATGGCCCGCCGGGAACCACGTAGTGTGATATGAATGGCAGGAGGAATTTTAGTCATGAGTTCCCGCTCGCCATCTTCGGGCGACAGGCTGATGACGCTGATGGGAATCGTACGTTGTTGAACGTTCTCTTGACTGTGCACGTATCCAAAAAAACCGAAAGCAAAAATCAATGCCATCGCCTTGAGGCCGAGATTTTCTGAGAGGGCTTGACGCAACCAGCGAAGGATAGGTTCAAAATCCATCAAGAAGGTGTCCTGGGACCATCGTCACTCTCGTCTGGCTCATGGGGACGTTCCAATTCGGCTGCTTTGGGCATAGGGCGTGGGGTGGCAATGGGCAGTTGAATCGAATCGGACGACGAGTCAGCCGCTGTAGTCGGCTCGTCGGGGAGAGAGCTTTTGCGCAAGGGGCGCGGGGCCTCTTGGGGCAAAGAAGAACCCGCAGTAGAAGTGGTTGTGGCAGGAACACTGCTAGCGCGCAGAGTGTCTCCCCGGGCGGCGCCCGGGTGGAGGGAGGCTGCCCGAACGGAGGGAGGTGGCATCTCTTCGGGTGAGGGAGGAGGGGTTGGTAGAAGGGACTGTCTCTCGTGAACAGCTTTTTCCTGAGCCAATGATTTGCGCAACTGTTTCGGATTTAATATTGAGTGCAACATATCGCGTAGTTGGTTGGCTTGCAGATCGGTTGCGATATTTCCATTGTAGCAAAAACCAATGGTGCCTCGCTCTTCACTCACAACTACCACGACAGCGTCCGTTTCTTCGGTGATACCCAAGGCGGCCCGGTGGCGTGAGCCAAACTGGGAATCAAAACTGCGATTTTCTGGCATCGGAAAAAAGACACCAGCTTTGGCGATGCGCAAATTGCGTAAGATCAGCGCCCCATCGTGCAATTTGTTTGAGCCTTCGGGAACAAAGAGGGAGACGAGAAGCTCAGCGCTTACTTTCGCGTCCAGTTCGATGCCCTTATTTTGTCCGATAAATTCGTCGAGGTTTGCGTCCAATTCAAATGTGATGAGAGCGCCGATTCGATGCCGGGCGAGTTCACGTGCCGCCTGTACCACATGCTCAATCACTTGGTTTTCTTGAGCGCGGGCACCGCCGAATATTGCTCGACTACCGACGCGCTGCAGGGCGCGGCGAATATCGTTTTGAAACACCACGACAATTACCAGGATGATGCTCTGAAGAAGGGCACCCACTAGAGTGACAATGGTCACCAATTCGAATATTTGGGCGAAAACGTAGAAGAGAGAAACAATACCCAGCCCAGCGGCAATTTGAATGGCTCGCGTTCCTCGGGCTACCAAAAGCAATCGATAAAAGATGAAGTAGACGATAAAAATATCGAAGAGATCGCGTGCAACTTCGGTGCCTGTACGCTCGTTGAAATAGGAGTTGATGAAGTCAAGCACGGAGAGCTCCAGAAGCTTGGTTTATGCCAGAGGAGGAGTGAGGCACAGGACGCAGCTGCTTTTGCATCAACGGGGGAGACCACGCTTCAAAGGCACGCACGGCCTGGCTCACATCGTGCACATCATGAACTCTTAAAATTTTCACGCCGGCTTGAAGGGCGTGCAGGCAAGCAGCGATAGTTCCCCCTAGGCGTTTATCGGCAGGCGATTGGTCCAATTGTCCAATAAAAGACTTACGGCTGGGTCCCAAAAGTATTGGCGCCTCTAGTTCTTGAAACTCATGGAGACGTCGCATGATTTCGTGGCAGTGTTCTGCGTTTTTATGAAACCCTAATCCAGGATCAAACCAGATGCGGGACTTTTGCAAACCAGCGGATATCGCCCGTTCTCTCGCTTGGCTCCACTCTTCGAATACATCGCGTACCACGTCTTTGTATTCATTCTCGGCGCACTGAGAAAAACCTGACATTGTAGTCATGCTTCCGCGACTATGCATGATGATGAGATCGCCATTGGCGGCAGCCGTTACCGAGGCTAGTTTTTCGTTCGCGAGACAGGAGACGTCGTTGACTATTGTTGCACCCAGACGAAGTGCCTCAAGGGCCACAATACTAGAGGTGGTATCGATTGAAACGGCGGCGCCACAACGGACCGCATGGCAGATGGCAGGTCCGGCCCTATCGATTTGTTCTTGTGGAGAGATTGGCTTTGCACCAGGTCGCGTCGACTCGGCCCCCACATCAATAATATCTGCCCCCTCCCTGAGCGCGCGCTCAATGCCTTGCTGAGCGCCGTGATGGTCGAAATATTTACCGCCGTCAAAAAATGAATCCGGAGTCGTGTTGAGCACGGCCATAATGACCGCCCCACGCTTCTTGCGCACTACATCCACCAACTCGCTTAAGGTCTCCACGACAACCTTTGAGCTAGCAAGTCGTTGGCAGGCGAGCAATGAAAAGGGCTGTTTTATCGATAATAAACCTCTATGGCACGAATTGGTCTTGGACTTAGTTTTCGCTCAGGTTTGTCGAGGGAGGAATTCAGCAGCGTAGATCTCCGTAAACTTGGCCCAGGTCCCGTGCTCAGGTTAGCTAAATTTCGTGGGAGACTATCACCTGGCGCCTCGCCGCCGTCGCGCGGGTTTGGGGGACAGAATCAGGATCGCCCTCGTGGGGGCAACTATTCTTGTCCTATTTTATCGCTTACCCCTACTGGGAACCGACTTGTTTTGGGCGCACCCTCGTTCCGCTGGTTTAGCGATTCGCTTTTCGGCCCTTGGAACTCCTGTTTCCTGGGGCGTTGAGTGGGCTCTCATTGTGGGAGGCCTTGTGGGTTTTCAAACGGCCCTGGGCCGATTTGATATTTCTCGCCTGCGCTTGACCCGCCCGTTGGTGGGTGTGGTTTCTGCTCTCGTCCTGGTAGCTCTACTTGCGTCGATTTCCGCAGCGCTGAGCATGCGCGCAGTGTTTTTGCCCGTAGCTCTAGGGGCTCTTTGGGTTACAGCTAGTTATGGTGCGGGTGCTGGGCTGGTGACGGTTCTAGCTAGCCTTGCGTTTTCGGCTTGGTCGGGAGCAACCGCTGTGCTTTCCGCAGCCCTCCTTGTACGAGCAGTGGCGCTCGTGCTGATTTACCGGAGAGGGCGCAGTGCCCAGGACGCCTTGCGTGCGGGAGCCCTTGCTGGTGTGCTTTCCGCAGCCGTACAGATCTCTATCAGTCTCGGCACCGGTACATCATGGCGCGAATTGCTTGTCTTAGCAGCTTGGTATTGTTTGGGGGGCCTGCTTGAGGGGGTGATTTTTTCACTGACTCGAGGGGGAGGTGAACGTCTATTGGGCCACGTCTCTCGCGAGCGCTTGGTCGCTCTGCTCGATCTCTCACAACCCTTGCTCCAGCGTATGGTGCATCGGGCTCCTGGCAGCTTTGAACACTCGCGCGCAATGGCAAACCTTGCCGAGCAGGCAGCGAGCGCAATTGGTGCAGATGCGCTCTTGACCAGAGTGGGAGCCTACTATCACGACTTGGGAAAGAGCTTGGAGCCAAAATTTTTCGTAGAAAACTTGGACTCTGGAGAAGCGTCTCCCCACGAAGAATTGTCTCCGCAAGAGAGTGCTCGGCATATTGTTCATCACGTCGTCGGAGGGGTGAAGGTTCTTCGAGAGGGGGGCATTCCGGAGGCGGTCGTTGAATTTTCCTATACTCACCATGGTTCGCAATTTGTTGAGTACTTTCTCAACAAAGAGCGGGAGCTTTGCCAGGCAGAAGAGCGTGAACTCAATAGGGATAGATTTCGCTATCCAGGTATGAAACCCGGCACGAAGGAGACCGCCATTCTGATGGTTGTGGATTCGATTGAGGCCGCTTCGCGAACAATTGAGAGCCCCGATCGCGAACAACTCAATGATATGGTGCGTCGCATCGTTTTTTCTAAGCTCGCTGGGGAGCAGCTCGACGAGTCAGGGCTCTCCATGAAAGAATTGAGGATTATCTGTAGCCGCGTCGTCGAAACCCTCGTTCATATGAACCACCATCGAATAAAATATCCCTGGCAAGAGGAGCGCGCCCGTCAGTTTGGCCTCGGTAAGAGCGAACTTTCGGGGAGTGGCTCCACCAGTTCTTACCCCCGCATTGTTACCGGGGGAACTTGACCACTCATCACCCAACTTTGAGATTTTCATTTGTACGTTCGTTAATGGACGGTCGGGTGGACCTTTTGCCATTGCAGCCATTTCCGCTCTTGAGCGACGGGCGTATCAAGCAGGTAGACGAATTGCTCGCAAGGGTGCGCCACGACAAGGAGACCGTTTCCGGGGTTCAGCGCCTGCGTCGCTGGGAACTCACAAGTCGTCCGACAGCCTGGCCAGCGCCTCTTTTAGCTCGTGTATTGCGTCAGGTTGGTGCGAGCGATGCCTCCGCTGCCCTTTCGGGGATAGCTCACTTGGCTCTTGGCGTGCGCTTGATTCGGGCTTGGGGTAACGAAGCACAATTAGAAAAAGTTCAAGGCACCCCGGATGCTCTCTGTGCATTTGCTCTGACAGAGGAAGCACCGGGTAGCGACGTGAGTCGCATTCAAACCTATGCGGAGCCGGTGCCAAATGGTTTTGTGTTGAACGGCACTAAGCATTGGGTAACCAATGCAATGTCAGCTACTCATTTTGTTGTGATCGCGCGAACCGCTACGCCACGGGCCGCGGATAAACCTCGATTGACCGCCTTTTTGGTGCCTTTTCAGGATGGCGTCGAGGTAACCCCCGTAGAGACTGACGTCCTTTTAGGCTCTGGGGTCGCCCGGGTTACCTTTAGAGACATCAAGCTGAAGAAGAGTGATGTACTTGGTACCGAGGCTAAAGGTTTTCGCGTGGTAATGGGGGGGCTAGCCGAGGCACGGCTCTATATCGGTGCAGCGGTGCTGGGTGCTTGTATTCGCGCGTTCAATGATACTTTGCAGAGAGTTGATTCTAGGCGCGCCTTTGGTCGATCTATGGGAAAATTCCCATCGGTTCAATATCGAATCGCAGGAATGGAGTCAGAGATATTGGCCATGGAGAGTTTGGTGCACGCAGTCGCTGGTTTGGCTGAGCCCGGTGCCGCAGTGGATCCCGTTGAGCGGGCTATAGTGCGCTTGGGGGTATCCCGTGGAGCAGCCCGCGTACTGGATGCGGCCCGCGAACTACACGGTGCCGCGGCATTTGCTGGCAACATGAAGGCCGCTCGTCATTGGGCTGACACCCGTGCGCTGACTCTCTTGGATGGCTCGGACTTAGCTCTAGAGTCCTATATTGTTCTCGAAGGCACACGCTCAATCCGTCAACGTTTAGGTCGCCTCAGGGCGGCTCCTGATATGCTCTCTCGAGTGGACGCAGCGGCTTCCATATTAGTCGACAAGGCAAAAAGTCGACTACATCGAGGAGCCGAACTCACAGTGCCTGGTATGAAATTAGATCGACTCTATCAATTTGCTACACAATTGGGTCTTGCCGTGGACCAAGCGGTGCGAAAGCACGGTGTCGAGTTGGTCGAAAAACAACATATTCAGAGTAGATTGGCTGGTATTACGGTTGATTTATCCATTTGGTCGGCGATGGCAGCTCGCCTGCAGACCGAACTAGAACGTTCCGGTGAGATAGGAACTCGCCGTATGATAGACGTCGCGAGTATATGGGTGAACGCCGCATGTCATCGAGTGAGAGAATTGTTTGACCAACTCGATGAGAACGACGACCGAGAGCGAGATAGGGTGGCCGCTCGCGCTCTAGCGGATAGATCATATCCTTTTGACGTATTTTAGTGGGCTCTAGCTCGTTCTATTCATCAATGAGGACATCGGTTATCCAGCCTAATCGTCCCCAGAGGCTAAACCAATCCATCAATTGATCATCGAATAAGGTAGCTGCGCTTGGCTCCACACGCACAACCTCTTCACAGGCGACAACAAGAGGAGCACCCTTCTTAAATTCCGCCAGTAGTAGATACGCGGCCCGAGAGAGGGACTTGTCCCATAGAGTCCCTTCTCGTCGGTAAACCACAAGATTTTGCTCGTCTCTCTCGTAGGTGGCTTCTCTTTGGGGAATTTCTGTTTTTCGCAGCGCTCGACGTATGTTTGCAACGGGGTATTTTACGTGCAGAAATTGCAGAGAGTGAGAGAGTTGAATTCGTGCTCCCGCCCAGGCATCAGGAGGGATATTCGCTATCTTTTCCCCGTTGAGGCGGGGGTCGTCTTCTGTATCAAACGCCTCAATATAGCGCCATTCGAGGCGGGCCATATCTACCAGCAGTTCGCGCTCGGCAAGGTCGTTATATGATTCTAAGTGGGCCGGGAGCTCTTTGCCCAAATCGCGTAAACTTCGGACATTGTAGGCTCGCGTCTGAAGATATTCTTCCACTAGAGGCTCCCACGCCTTCTGTCCTAAAAGACCTGTCACTCCAGGAAAATCATCTACCAAGAGTCTGGTATGGCGAAGCCAAAATTGTTGGCGATAGATGTTTATTTGTTCCGCTGGACTGAGACGCTCATTGCCGGAGAAGTGCAACGCAGAACTTTGGTTCATTGCAGCTGACTTCTGCAAACCCTTGTCATGACGCAAGAGCTTTACCATCCAATTTTGCACCTCGGTGAGAGAAGCGTCCGCGGGAGGCGCCTGCGCTGCGAGAGAATCAGTGGAGGGCAAGCTCATGATGCGTCTCCGCGCTCGGCTACGAGGGGGTCGAGTTCCGGTCGCTCTTGCCACTCGTTGAGGGATTGAGTCGGTCCGCCTTGGGCCCACGCCTGAGGGGGCGTATCTGCTTGAGTTGTCATCTCAGCCATCACGTTTCTCTCCAAGGGGCTGCAACCAGGGAGTAGCCCCTGTGTTTTTACTTGGCGAACACGATCCACTTCGCGGGCTAGCTCCTCAAAGGGGGGAATATTGTCGTCCCATTCTAGAAGGGTGGAGACGGGACCAGCTAAGCGAATCGTTTCGCGGTAAAGGTCCAGCACCGGATCAATCAAGGGGCCAACGTGGGTATCGATGATATATTTCCCCATGTTTGTGTGGCCCGCGATGTGAATTTGTAGGATGCGCTCATGGGGTACGGAGCGAATGAACTCAAGGGGATCGTAACCGTGATTGTACGCAGAGACGTAGACATTGTTCACGTCAAACATGAGCCCGCAGTCCGCTCGTTGTACCACTTCACTCACAAACTCCCACTCGGGCATTGTACTTTGAGTGTATTGTAGGTAGCTGGAGGTATTTTCGAGGCCAAAGGGGACTTCAAGAAAGTCTTGAACCATTTTAGCTCGTCGAGCCACCCTTTCAATCGCCTCCTCGGTGTAGGGGAGGGGGAGAAGATCGTGCAGATGGGCCCCCCCAGCCCCGCTAAAACAAAAGTGATCACTGACCCACGCTGGCTTTACCCGTTTTACGAGGCACTTCAGTTTTTCTAAGTATTGTCTATCGGGCTCCTCGGGAGCTCCAATGCTGAGAGAGACCCCATGCAAAATAACGGGGTAGCGTTCGATGAATTGATCAAGGTGGTACAGAGGTTTGCCCCCCTTGCCGAAGAAGTTTTCGCTAATCACCTCGAAGAAGCCCATTGGGGGGGAGTTTTCCAACACATGCCCATAATGGGGGATTCGCAAACCTGCCCCTACCCCGAGATCGGGTACAACTAGATGGGAGGGGCGTGCTCCGGGCTGACGTCCGGGAGAGGGGCTATTGTTCGTAGGTGGCATGGGAGGTATTTCCTGAGAGTCTACGTTGCCCAGAGAATTCGGTTTCAGCCGGGTTTGGGTGATGAGCCTTGGTAAATTCTATGCGCGCGACTCCTGGAGGAGATCTTCGGCTGACTCGACGCGAATGGTCCACTCTTCGTCGACGGGACAGAGCAAATCAATCAGCTCTTGAGAGTCGGCTCCTGCTTGCAATAACTCGCGAGCTTTTGGTGTGCCCGAGAGCAGGTCAAATGCCGGGTGTTTGTCCTCGAATTCGTAGACTCGGGAAAGTAGCTCGAAATCATCGGGTGCCTGTCGACGAGCCTCGTTGATGATCGAAAGATAGGCCGCCACAGGGCGAAAGGTTCGCTCGTTGTGAACGTGCAGCATTAGGCCGCCGCATACTTTACCGGCGTGTTTGTCGAATGTCGGTTGAAAGCGGGTGGGCCGAAGCCAAAGTCCGGGAATGGTGCCCAATGCCTGAGCTAGTTTACCGCCGTCAATAAATGGTGCACCAACTAGAGAAAACGGAGTGGTGGTACCACGTCCCTCGGAGAGATTTGTGCCCTCCAGTAGGCAGCCGCCTGGGTAAAGTAGAGCCGTTTCGGCCGTGGGCATATTGGGAGAAGGTGGCACAAAGGGTCTTCCAAACGCGTTGGCCAGACCATGTCGTTCCCAGCCTTCGGTTGGAACGACAGAGAGAGCACCGTCGCGTCCCAAGGACTCTTCTTCTTGATTAAAGAGACTGACCAAGATTTCTCCCAAGGTCATACAATGACGAATCGGGATCGACTCTAGACCGACAAATGAAAGTAATTCTGCGTCTTGAGGGCGCCCTTCAAGCTGAACTGGATCGCCGCCGATTGGATTCGGGCGGTCGAGAACCATTGTATGAATTCCTGCACGTGCTGCAGCGCGTGCGGCAAGAAGCGCGGTCCACACGTAGGTGTAGTAACGGCTGCCCACATCTACCAAATCAATCACTAATACGTCGAGCCCTTCAAGGTTGCTCGGGGTAGGAGTCAGTGACTCTTTGGTGCTACCGTAGAGGCTAATTAGAGGTATACTTCCTACGTCCGCCTCGTCTTTTGTTACGGCTTCTTCTGCCTGGGCCAGACCATCGAGTCCATGCTCAGGAGAAAAGATGATACTGGGGGTAATATTGAGATTCTTCAGCGCTAAAATCGTTTGAAGCCCTTCGCCATCCACAGCCGCTTGGTGGGTAAGAAGGCCAACATTTGCATCCTGAAGACGGCGACGAGCCGTACTATTTCTTCCGCGTCTAAGTACATCGAGTCCGACAAGCATGGGCTGAGGCTAGCTAAGGCAGCGCATGAGGGAAGACATGGGAAGAAAATGCTTTAATTTATATAACTAGAGGCTTTCTTGGGGCACTGTGAAAATAGTGCGTAGTTCAATCTGTTCGTTCGAAAAAAAATGCATACCATGCAGGGATGAGAAGAGTGCTGGTCGTCGAGGACGAGGAGAATTTACGTCTGGTCCTCAAGACTTTTTTACGTCGACATGACTACGAGGTGGAAGTGGCGGAGGACGGGGAGCAGGCCCTGCCGATGATCGACGGCTTTGGTCCTGACTTCATCATTACTGATGTACGAATGCCTCGCATGGGAGGCATGGACTTACTCGCAGCATTGGAGGCCAAAGGGAGTGATGCAACTGTTATTGTCATGAGTGCATACGGGAGCCATGATATTGCCCTGGAAGCTATGCATGCCGGGGCGTACGACTATGTCTCCAAGCCATTCAAGCCCGACGAGATCCTCCTCTGCCTGCGTAAAGCAGAGGAACGCGAAGCCCTACGCCGCGAAAACCGCGCCCTGAAGAACGAGATTCAAAAGGGGGCAAATTTTGAGAATATTTTGGCACGGGCCCCCCAGATGGAGGCGATATTTCGTATCATTACGAAGGTTTCGGACTTCAAAACGACAGTGTTGATTACTGGCGAAAGCGGAGTCGGCAAGGAGCTTGTTGCCAAGGCTGTTCACTCACGTAGTCCACGCAGGGGTGGACAATTTGTGGCGGTAAATTGTGGTGCAATTCCGGAAAACTTGTTGGAAAGCGAGCTCTTTGGTCACAAACGGGGGGCATTCACCGACGCGGTAACAGATCGCCGAGGGCTCTTTGAGGAGGCGAATGGAGGAACGCTTTTTCTAGACGAGATTGGTGAACTCCCCCTGAGCCTTCAGGTGAAATTATTGCGCGTATTAGAAGAAGGACAGTTTCGTCGCCTAGGCGAGTCGACCTCAATCGAAGTGGACGTGCGCATTTTGGCGGCGACCCATCGTGATTTGATGGCAGAGGTGAAGGCGAATCGATTTCGTGAAGACCTATTTTATCGCCTCAATGTTTTGGCGATTCACGTGCCGCCTCTTCGCGAACGTCGTGAGGACATTGCTCTACTGCTAGATCACTTTATTCAGAGAAATAATATTCGACTAGGAACTCGCATCTCAGGAGTGGACAGCGAAGCGAAGCGACTGCTCTACGAATATTCGTGGCCAGGTAATGTGCGTGAACTAGAGAACATTCTTGAGCGAGCTATGGTCTTGTGTGAAGCCGATACGATTTCGGCCGTTGATTTGCCCGAGCGTGTAAGAGACGTTCGAGATCCCGTAAAATTACAGCTTGCCAGTGGCGAGTTGAGTATCAAGAAGACTACGAGATTTATAGAAGAGCTCTTGATCCGACGAGCTCTCAAAAAAACGAAGGGCAATCGTACCCGGGCGGCCGAGCTTCTTGAGATGAGTCACCGTGCTCTCTTATATAAGATAAAGGATTATGGGCTGAAGGACGTTTGACGACCGTATTGGCGAGTTCACTTGCTGAATTTATGGAGTGAGGTCTACAATCGCCGCCCATGAAGACACTGATGATCATTTTGGCCGCCCTACTCCCCATTGCCTGTGGAGGGTCTCAAAAAAGCAATATCATGACGCCCGAAGAGCGCCTCAATGCTCAGCTAGCGATGGGAGAGGAGCAGGCCGAGTTAGACGCGGCCAATACAGATCGTTTCAGTGAGTCTGATACTGTGGCAGAAGAAGAGGCTAACTTTGACGAAGAGAGCGCTCAGCACGAGATGAAGCGGGCGGCTCTCAATGCCGTTGACTGTCCCAATACCTTCGATAAGAGCCAGCTCGCTGGGTATGCCCCAGGAAAAGTCGTAATCACAATGACTTTTGAGAACAATGGCGGAGTGAAGAACGTCGAAGTGACGCCTCCCTATGATGGAACCGCAGTAGGTGACTGCATTGTGAGAGCAATGGGAACGGTGAGTGTGGAGCCTTTCATCGGTCCCCCCGTGACCAAGCAAAAAGAGGTTGAACTTCTTGAGCCTAAGCCTCCCAAAACCGATAAGAAAAAATAGATTCACCAAGTTGAATCCTCATAGAAAGGCAGCTCAATGGCTGTCTTTCTTTGTTGGATCGTAACCGATACTAGTGGTCTCCACCGACCGCCCAGAGGCACCTCGTAAAATATTCTAACGGAATGTTAGAGCGTCCACAGGGCCGCAATTGTTATCAGCGCTGCGAGTACGGAGAGAGCGTAGCCTAGGGGAGCGAGATATGGTTGGTGTTTGCCCGTATCACGCAGTTCAATCGAAGCGAATCCGTGAGAGGAGCCCGCCGGGCGTCTGCTGAGAGCGAGGGATGCGGCACTCAGAGCCGGATCTATTTGATCTCCAATGGGCATGTGTGCGGCTCTTGCCATGCATTGTACATGGAGTCCAGTGGACCGCGTTTAGTTACGAGAGGCTGCTTTTCCACGATTTTCCCACCAGTCACGAAAATCTGCCTGAGCGGTTCGTCGAGCTGATTCGGGGAGATCTTGAGTGTAACCAAAGTTATCTCCCGCGAGGGTGGCCAGTTCGTCTCCGGCTGCGCGACGCAAATCGCGGCTCTCGTGAGCCAGGCTTTGAATCAGCCATTCAACTCGATCTTCGTCTCGATGCTCTTGCCAGAAGTTTTTCCAACCCGCAGTATCGCCCCCAAAGTCTTGACGAGTGAGGACGGAGAGAGCCCAGCGCGTGGCTCTTAGGAGAGACCTATCACCTTCTTCTAAGAGCTGTAAGAGGGTGGGTATGGCCTCATGTTCGCGAATATCAGCGATGGCCTCCACTGCGCTACAACGTGCCTCGATGGAAAGTTGATTGTCACGGCAAAGGGCCTCAATTTGACTGCGCAGGGTTCGACGCGTGAGCACGTCCGAACGAACTCGTCGCGCGGAGGCTAGCGCCGCCCGACGAACTTCGGGCGCATCGTCTAGGAGTCGGCCGGCTATCGCGCGAGCAGCCTCTTTTCCAGGTAACTCACCCAGAACGAAGGTCGCCCACCTACGTACCGAGGGGACTTCGTCCGCAGTGCGCACGGTGAGGAACGGAATAGACTTGTTACCCAAGCGCACTAGAGCCTGTAGGAGCGGGCCGCATGCGGATGCTGGAGTTTGATTGGATTGAGGTTCCTGGACGGGGCCTGGAAATTCCGAGATCAATGCACCGACCGCTGTTTCGCCGCCTTCGGCCAGCAATTGTTCGGCCATTTCATCCCCCGCCAGAAGTGCCTGAACGAGTGCCGGATACGAAAGAGGGCTTGGGAGTTCGGGAGGGGGTGGGACGAGCTCCGCGTCTTGGTGGTCTTGGAGCGGCGGACGTCGACTGATGAGTGTGCCAGGAGATTTGTCCGCGGCACGTGCCAGCCGTGGTACCGGCGACGGGTTGAGTCTGGGGGCCGGAGGAGCCGCTGGGCTCCTATCAAGGGGTACTATTCTCCTGGAGATCAGGGGAGGACCTTCTGGAGGCACGAAGGGCTCAATCGACTGAAGAGGGGTGGGGGGCTGCGCCGCTGGGGCCGCAAAATTTCTCTGGGTTTCTCGACGAATAGGTTGGGGCAGGTGAGGAATAACGGGGGCTTCGGGAGCCAGTGCCGGTTGAAAAGATGCTTCGGAGGCCGAGCCTAAATCGGAGGCAAATCGGGAAACAGGGCCAGGCTCCGTAGGCAAAGGGCGCGCCCGTGGAGGCGAGGTGGCCGTTGCTGAACCTTGTTCTTTGGGCGAAGAGTCTTGTTTTGGAGGACGCTGAACGATGGAGGGTAATCGAGTGGTTCGAACCTTTTCTATGAGAATTCTTTCCAAGGCATTGGCCACTAGGGGGGCAAGCTTGAGGAGTTCGTCCAGCTCGTCTTCGTTGACATCGAGATCCCCTCGATCGCCCCAGAGTAAGAGGACCGAACGCTTCCTCACAGAAATTGGTAGAAGAAGTATCGTCTTGGAGGTGGGGCGCAGCAGATCCCGTGCAATCGCTCCCTCTAGGCCGGAGGTGCGTAGGCGAGCTGTGCGATGGCGACTTGACTCGCGGACGTCGCGAAAGGCGCTGGGTAAATCGAGGGGAATTTTGAGCTCTTTGATCTTGCTCGTGGCAGCGCCATCGCCGCTCGATTTAAGTCCTCGAGCCTCGGAGCCAATCACCGCAAATATACCGGCGTAGTCAAAGTATTGGGCTGCAAAGTGGATGAGTATATCCACTACTCTTTCGCGGGACTTTGCCCCCAATAAGTCTTGGGTGGCTTCGGCACTTGAGTAGGTGTGGCGCGGAGAGGCGCTGCCCTTGATGGGTCTGCGCTTGCCCACGTCTGTACGCGCTGCGATTGCCTCGTAACCCTCTGGAGGTGGCGCCGTTTCTCCCAAGGAGGCCGTTTCTTCCAGTTGAGTGGACTCGGAACTCATTGGCTCCAATGGAGAAATAGAATGATGCAAAAGATTTACTCGTGGGGCAGGTGCTGTTTCCTTGAGGTGCACATTGCCTGGCAGAGTCGACGTTTCCTCGGTGGGCTGGCGTGGTTTCCCGATAGGCTGGCGCGGTTTCCCGATAGGCTGAGTTGACGTTTCGCGGGGTTGTGAAATTGGCTGAGGCTGGCCTAGCTGTCCATGAGCCGTGGTTTCAGTTGTCTCGCTCAGTACGTTTTGCCTCTTCAGCTTGCGGAGAACTCTTTGCAGTCGCGGGGAGAGTGGTTGTTGGGCCACTCGGGCGAGGGCCTCCTGTATGCGCAACTCGCTTGTTACATAGAGCTCACAATGACACTCTAAGATCTCTTCAGCCAATGCTAAATCTGGCTTTTGCCCGTGGGCAAAGTAGATGCAGGTATTGTCCCTCGTATCGCGGCTGACAATGCACTCTGAAGGACTTGCGTCGGGAAGGGAGTGCCCTCTTGATTGCAAGCTAGCCTCTAGCTTACTCGTGAGTTCGCTATCTACGCTTAAAGGGCCGACGGGCGCACGATTGATTGTTGTGGCCTGAGCCAAAACGTCCAAGAGCGTGTTTTCTGAAATTTGTCCTAATTCGAGAAGGTTGAGCTCTACGCCCCCCCCGTAAATAACCTGTCGCGCCTGGATTTCGTCCAGACCTCTTTCGGAGGACAAGCCCATTTCAACGATGAGGGGGAGAATGCTGGAGAGCTGCGCCATTGCCGAACGCGAGCCTAGCAGAGAGAGGCGGGCGAATGGGAGGGGAAATTTCTTATGGACTTGCGCTCAAGGCTACTTCGCTCGCCCCGGAGAGGAGCAAACGTGCCAAACTTAGGTAAACGAGGATACCTAGGGCGTCCACTAGGGTGGCAATGAAGGGGGTAGAACTGGTAGCAGGGTCGACTCCAATTTTGTTCATGAGCAAGGGCATCATGGCCCCGACCACACAGCCCATGGTCACCAGTGCGACAATTGTAACACCTATCAATATCGCCATATTGGTGCTGTCGCCACTCATGTAAACGCGAACAACGCCGATACCAGCGAGAGCAAATCCCATGAGAATTCCCTGGGCGAACTCGCGGGTCATTACTTTCCACCAATGCTCTCCGCGAATCTCTCCTAGGGCGATACCACGTATGATCAACGTAGCGGATTGAGAGCCAGAATTTCCACCGGCGCTAATGAGCAGGGGCACATAAAACGCCAACTGGGTAATAGCTTGAAGGAGGGGGGCAAAGTTCTCCATTACCCCTGTGGTAAAGAATCCGCCGACAAATAAGATGATCAGCCAAGGTGCCCGTTTGCGCAGGTACGCAAAGAATGAAACGGAAAAATAGCTATTTTCCATGGGCTCAACCGCTGCCATCTTCTGCGCGTCTTCTTCGGCCTCTTCTTCGACGACGTCCATGATATCGTCGCCAGTGATGATGCCAATCATGTGGCGTTCGCGGTCGAGCACTGGTAATGCATGTAAGTCGTATCGTGCAAAAATACGTGCGACTTCTTCTTGATCGAGTTCTGGCTCTACGCTCACCATGTTGTGCTGCATGATTTCGCTTACCGGCGTTTCAGGCTCGCTGAGCAAGAGAGCTCGCAGAGTTACGAACCCAGCGACGGTATCATTTTTGTCGAGAACAAAGATGATATTGAGCACTTCGTACCCTTCAGCAGCCTTGAGGCGAAGGGCGGAAGTTGCTTGATCAACCGTGACCGAGTCCGGAACGTCCACGTACTCATTGTTCATGAGTCCACCGGCCGTCTGCTCGGGCCATATGGTCAGCTCTCTGACGTCTTCGGCTTGTTCGGGGTCGACGGCTTCAAGGCGTGCCAAGAGCTTCCGAACCGTTTCGTCGGGGAGGAGACTGAAGAAGTCTACCGCCTCGTCTGCACTCATTTCCGTCACGAGTTTTGCGGTAGAATTTACTCCAAGAGCTTTGGCAATCTCGACTTGTCGTTCTTCGCTCAGGCGTTCGAAAACCTGGGCCCCAAATTCTAGTGGAAGAGCGGTGAGGGCGCGTATGGCCACTTCGCTTGCGAGGTGATCAAGGCACTCGCTTACATCCTGAGGGTAGAGTTCATCTACGAACTCGTTGAGTGATCCGGGTTCGTCCCGAAGAAGCTCCGCGAGCTCCGGTCCTATGAGTTTTCCCAGCTCCAAAATGCGTACCTGCGGGAGACGCTACAGGAGAGCACCCATCATGAAAATGCTTGAATCGATTGCCTTCAATTGACCAAGAACCACTTCACGCCCACTTTAATTTCCAGGTGCAAGTGATCAGAATGTGCGTCGTCGAAGTGAGGGGTCAACATATAGTGAAAAATGCGAAGATCAGATGCCTCGCACGCGACGCTCAAGAGTTCTCTGCCCCGCCGACCATTGAGTTTCCGTCCACCGTCGCCACAGCTTTTTGCTCCAATTTGGGCTGGCCAATGGGGACCAACCGCGATCCAGTGCCCTGTGCGCTTTTTGATCGCCCCAAGATCGATAGCCATTCCACCGGGGTGTCGATGTAGATATTTTCCTTTTTGAGCGGGGCCTGAATGGGGGGGGCGATACATAGTAAAATGCACGATTTCGACAAAACCATGAGCGTGGAGGAGCTCGCAAAAGTCGTCCAGCGCGAGAGCGAGGCGCCCATCAAGAATCTCAAAGGGGGTCGTTTTTCGCTGAGCCGCTGGAAGAACAGAATGGACCCAAACACCATGCAAACGCCCGGTGAGACGAATGGGGAGCCGAACCCCCGCAACAGATTTTACCTGTTTGTAAGGAATCTTCCTTATTTGTAGCTCCGCTAGAACCTGCTGGTTGCTTAAATTGGCGTATCGGTAAGCTCTCGATTTTACAGCTATCTTCTCCGAAGGAATATCCAAGTACTTATTTGACGCGCTCGTTGAGGTGACCGAAGTCAGAGCAATGAGCGGAGCTATCACCCGTGGCACGAAAAATCGGCGAATTCTCCGAAAGAGATCAGATGGGGAGCGAAGGGTTCGCGGACGCGGTAGAGACACGTTCGCGAACTTAGCTCGCCTCGGCCAATCTCCAAGTTTTTGATCTGCTTTTGCTTTTCAGAGAAATCCTGAAGGGGAAGCACGCCTCTAAGCCGCGAGTTCAGGCGTCATCGTCTCCTTCTTTTCTGAGATTTTTGCAATCAGCTCTCGAGTAAGAGAGGGATTGTCACGCAAATATTGGCGAGCGCGCTCGCGCCCTTGGCCGATGGCCTTTCCGTCTACGGAAAAATGGGAGCCCGATCTTTTGATGAATCCTTTTTCGTAGCCAATATCGAGGAGCTCTCCTAGTCTATCGATACCCTCTCCCCAGCGAATATCAAATTCGGCCTCTTGAAATGGCGGGGCTAACTTATTCTTCACAACCTTGACCCGAGTTCGGTTGCCTATGGTCGAGTCTCCGCTTGCGACCTTGCCTGTCCGACGAACATCGAGACGCACAGAGGCGAAGAATCTTAGGGCCATTCCTCCCGTGGTTGTCTCGGGAGAGCCAAAAACTACACCAATCTTTTGTCGCAATTGGTTGATGAATAAGACACAGGTATTTGTGCGGCTTGCATCCCCTGTGAGTTTTCTCACTCCCTTGCCCATGAGTCGAGCGTGTAAGCCCATCTGTTGATCTCCCATCTCTCCGCTAATCTCTGCCTTGGGTACGAGGGCCGCGACAGAGTCGACTACGACAAGGTCAATAGATCCTGATTCAACTAAGGTACTTGTGATGTCTAAGCCTTGTTCTCCGCAATCGGGCTGGGCTACTAGTAATCGTGTTAGATTTACCCCTAAAGCCCGAGCATAGCGGGCGTCAAAAGCATGTTCCGCATCGATGAAAGCCGCAGTTCCCCCTCTAGCTTGGACTTCGGCTATGGCGTGGAGAGCGAGGGTCGTTTTACCGCTCGACTCAGGTCCAAATATTTCGACGATACGACCCCGAGGGTAACCTTGGATCCCCAGGGCCTTATCGAGAGTGAGGGAGCCTGTAGAGGTGACTTCGATATCTTCTTGTGCTCCATCGCCCAGACTCATGATGGCTCCTTGGCCGTATTGTTTATTGATCTTTAGCGCAAGTTCTGTGACTTCGTGATCTTTTGGTGCTTGATTTGTGGGTATTGCTTTTTGCTTGCTTGGCATGTCTCTCTTCTCTCGGGGGTGTTGGTGAGTTTATGTTAGTAAATTAGGGTGCAAAGATTATGAAATGGACGACAAGTCGGGAAGTCGATAACGCAGTGCCTCTCCGACATGCTCAACTTGGGGGCGTTCGGTCCCTTCGAGATCTGCCAAAGTACGCGCTACTCTCAGAACGCGCACGTAGCCGCGTGCCGAGAGCAAATTCTTGTCAATGGCAGCCTCCAATAAACGCTTCCCTTCGGGCGTCGGATCGGCGACTCGCTCTAGTTCTTGCAATCCAAGAAGAGAGTTTTTTCCTGAAGACACGTCTCCTGACCGATAACGAATGCTTTGCGCCTCACGAGCTCGGTTGACCATCTTTCTGGCTTCGCTCGAAGACAGGGCTGGGGCGCGCCCAGACTTGGTTGTCCAAGCTCGCAAGTCGACTGGCGGAACGAGGACATGCAAGTCAATTCTATCCAAGAGAGGGCCGGAGATACGCGCTAGATAGCGAAGGCGAGCCTCGGGTTTACAGCGACAGGGGGTTTTAGGGTTGCCCCAATTTCCACACGGGCATGGGTTCATCGCCCCCACCAAAAGCGGGTGGGCCGGAAATCGAGTGCGCATTCGCGCCCGGACAATGTGAACCTCGTGATCTTCCAGTGGTTGGCGGAGCGATTCGAGGGCACCTCGACGGAATTCTGGCATTTCGTCGAGAAAGAGCACCCCGTGGTGGGCGAGACTGAGCTCACCTGGACGTGGAATACTCCCGCCCCCGATCAAGCCCGGCTCGCTGACCGTATGGTGGGGAGCGCGAAAGGGGGGAACATCGATGATGCCTCGCGCTGAGTTGAGAACCCCGGCAATGCTATGGATAGCTGTGGTCTCGAGCGCTTGCTTTGCATCCAAAGGCGGCAAGAGGCCCGTGAGGCGCCGAGCCAAGAGACTCTTACCTGAGCCAGGGGGGCCGACCAATAGTAAATTGTGATGGCCAGCCGCTGATACGATGAGTGCCCGTTTAGCCGCCAGCTGGCCCCGTACTTCACTGAGGTCAGCATCTCTTCTTTGCGAGGGACGAAACGTGACGTTTTTTAATGGT
The DNA here is from genome assembly GCA_964459035.1 of uncultured Polyangiaceae bacterium. Taxonomy (GTDB): domain Bacteria; phylum Myxococcota_A; class Polyangia; order Polyangiales; family Polyangiaceae; genus NIC37A-2. The sequence continues at coordinate 55,208 of CAYWLO010000005.1, forward strand.
TCTAAATAAGTTTCACCTTGAAGATGGCTTACCAAAGAATGCAAATTTCTGACTGCATGAATAGCCATTCCGTGGATTTGTGCTGCCTCACGTGCATTGGGTTCTGGAACATACGCATTGCGAATTCCATTCTTGCGAGCCCCATCGAGAAGGGGCAAGATCCCCGGAATGGCGCGGATTGCCCCGTCCAAAGCAACTTCTCCCAGAAAAACTGCATCATTCGTCGCCTTTGAGTCAATGTGCTCAACTGCCCCCAAAATGGCTACAGCGATGGAAAGATCGAGCCCCGAGCCTGACTTGCGTACGTTGGCGGGCGCAAGGTTTACTGTTAGCGCGAATTCATCTAACGTGATACCTAAGTGAGAAAGCGCGCTGTTGATCCGTATTCTGGCTTCTCTCACTGAGGTTTCAGCGAGCCCAGCAAGTTGAAAAAGCGAAGGGCCCCGACGGGAGGCGACTTCAACCGTGATAGGCTGAAACTCTAGCCCTAGTAGCCCTCCGGCTTGGACGGCACAGTGCCCGAGTAGCGAGGGCACAACCGCTATGGCGGGTGAACCTTTTTTATGATGAGGAGAAATGGTGGGTTGAGTCACGCCCTTCTTCCAGCATCAATCATGCCAATGATAGAGTGGTGAGTTTTCTGGGCTTTTGCGTCTATTTCACCTGGTGCACCAGTGGTGCAAGGTGGCGCTTTTGAACGGGCGCCACCTTGTTCAGCGCGTTTTTTTAGCGCCTACTTCAAGTTTCATTTTTGTCATTGAGTAGAGCCTCCCTTTGAGATCTCTCTTGAAGTACTTGGAAAGAGCACAGGTTGATGTACACTGTTCGCATGAGCAGTGAATCCGTCGCAAACGTAAATTTCGATTCTGAACCAGTCGTCCAGCTAGAGTGGAATGGTTTCGATTACCGTCTCGATTCCGGTAAAGAAGGAACTGCTTTAGGAATTTCCCATCGCGAGAGCGGCTCATGGGATTGGCAATTTCTGGGAGAAGCCAAGTGGGACAGGACGCAGATACGCTGCAAGTCCTTGCATCGTTCTATTTTGGACGAACTCTCAAGGGCTCTGCGCGCAATCGACTAGAACGGGTACGGCTGTATTTCGTTTCTATTTTTGGGAGAGCGGGATGATAGAGTTCATCGGAAACCAAGCTTCCGAGGGGAAAACCAAGCTTCCGAGGGGGAGCCCGATTTAGTCAGCGGCTTGCAGTTCTAATTCGATGCGCTGGATTGAATTGAGATTTTTGGCCCTCTCTAAAACGCGGCGGTAAAGTGCGAACTTGATCAATTTATCCACTCGCTCTTCAGTGAGAATTTCGGTGAGTAGATCACTCTCCGTGATGAGCTGCACTAATCGATGAGCAATTGCGTCTTTATCGAGCGGTAGGAGATCTTCGAGAATTTCTTGAAGGTAGTCGGCCAACAAGTCTTCGCATGTGGGGAGGGGGGGCTTGTCGGGGGCACAAATCTTAGAAAGAAGCTCCGCGTCTTGGAGCAAATCTATGAGGAAGGCGGCCGCCCCTTCGGGATCTATTTGGGTCAGTTTCTCTAGAATCGGCAGTAGGCGCTCATAGAGTGCTTCTTCGTCGAGACGAGTGACGATTTTATCGTGTACAATTTCAGCAATCGTGGAGGCGGCATCTTTCGCATCCAGTGCATCGATCATTGCCTCCAGCCTTGCGGCAAGAGATTGTGTGATTTCTGTTTCTTTCTGGCTCAGTAATTCTGCTAGCCAGGTCCCTATTTTTTGACCAGCGACAGCGGGGTCGATCTCTTGCAGGGCGAGGAGAGCTTTGGTCGCAGCTCCCTCAATCTTTTCGTGACTGAATATTGAATCTGCGAGTAAGATACCTAGGTCGTCGGCAAAGTCTTGAGCGCCATCAGCTCCAATGACTCCCTTTGCTCCGACGAACGCGGCAGTTACAACTCGACTGACTTCTGACCAGTCCGGACTGAGGTTGAGATCGGGGAACTTCTCGTTGAGTCCATCTACGATTCTTTGAAGTTCGGCAATCGCTTCTTCTGCAAGGGCCGGGATATCTCTGACAGGCGTCGCCTCAATTCTCTGAGCAAAGGGGAGCAGAGCATTGGACAGAGTCTCAGGGTTGAGCCAATTGTCCACGATTACCGTCGCGAGTTCACCCGCAATCGCTACGATATCGACCTCTGCGATATCGGCGAATTCAACCCATACGCTCTCTACGATTGCAGAAATTCTCTCTTCTGAAAGAAGACTGGTGAGAGCCTGATAGAGCACCTCGGAGACTCCAGCTGCGACGGCTTCAGCGTTATCCTTCATTTCCTCCAGACGAGGTAAGATTACCTCGATAATTCGCTCTTCACTAAAAGCTAGTTCGATCTTCTTAGCAATTTTTGAAGCCATTTCTTTGGCGGTTGACTCAGGATCAAGATCGGTGAGTTCTTTGAGGCGTTGTACTAGCGCCGCTTCGACAATGCCCTCGATATCTTGTTCTTGGAGTAGCTGAACGATAGCTTGGGCCAGTTTGCGGGACACATCTTCTGGATCTTGCTCGGGAATCTCTTCGAGCCTGCCTCGAATGCCTTCGTAGAGGTACTCCTCAAGCGCGTCCTGAACTCGTGGATCTTCAAAAAGAATTTCCGTTAGTTTGGAGGCTGTAGAGTCGAGAGCGCCGGAGAATAGTATCTTACTGTAGAGATTATTGAGCATCCCAGTCAGGGCGCCTGCAGCTTTTTCTTCGGGAGCAAGTATTAGAGATCCATCATTGCGGTCAAAATCGTATTCGTACTTGAACCAAATCGATTTTCGGACCGAAGCTCGCATCAAGCGTTCATCGACGACTCGAAAGCGTGTGCCATAGTCTTCAAATTGGTTAGAATCTGGAAGCTTTACTTTTACGACTCCAGCGAGATCAAAGAGAATATCCGATCCTGTAAGGGCGTCGCCGCTCGGAGGTACGTCTCCCTCCGGATAGCGAATTTTGTTCAAAAGCTTTCTATCGGAAGGAAAAGGAAGAGTCGCTCCATCTCTTAAAAGGACGCGTGTCTCTACGTAATTCCACTCGTGGTCGAAGAGAAACGAGCCGGGAGCATCGAGATTTGTTTGTCGTTCGTCACTGTTGCATGCAATTGTCGCTGGGAGGGCAAGAGCAAGAAAGCAAAATTTCTTGAATGAGGCCATCGTGAGTGTGCAGAGCTTCATTGGAGGACCTTGCTAGTCGAATCGGCTTGCGTCTGTGAGCGTAGCGGCGTGATATCTGGTTTTTTTCCAGGCGTGTCGTCTTTCCATGCGGGAAAGAGGCCAAAGCGGTAGTTGAAGCCGGCAATCAATTGTTTTCTACCCAGGAAACCCACCTCTGCACGAAATTGTAGGCGTTTATTGATACCTACCTCTCCACCGATGGTCATATTCCAGCGGTACTTGATCTGCTTGTCGAGCTTGTAGTGAATGATGGTATCGGGTCTACCATCTAGGCGCCCGGCAATTCCACGTACCAATGCTTGGCGCCCGGCGGGCAAACCTTCGTACCAGTCCTCTACTTTCTGGCTAATGTCTCCATTGGCGCCGCTCTTGAGATCGCCGAGATTGATGGAGCCGTTGGTTTCGGAGCCTATCTTTTGTCGCATCGCCCCCACCTAGCCTATGAGGCGCACGGGACCGACTTTGCCGAAGTTTTTTCCGAAGCGAGGAGTGACGATGAAAGTACTTACTGGCTCATTTAAGTTTTCCATCTTATTCCAAGTCCAGTTCATATCGACGATGCCAAAAAATCCGCCGAGCCCGAACGCAGCGGTCATACCAAAGCCGCCTCCGACGCCGCTCTGTGTCGCACCTGTTTCAAGGGAAAAGGGCGCGCCAATGGTTACGTCAGTGTTTGTTTCGGGGGCGTAAAGACCGAGACCATAGACGTTGAGAAACGGGAACAACCACAAGTCCAAGCGCGCGTTGAGTACATGAACTCTGGACCGAATCTCTTCGAACTCGATGAGTTCGCTGATATCAACATAATCGCTGTCATTTACAGCAATATCGATGCTGGTAATTTCTATTGGCTGATCTACGTAGGAGTAATTGATACCGGCTCCCCAAGGCAGGGGTAGTTCAATTCCCTTTTTTGCCACTTCCTTTCCCCAAATAGGGAACGCATTCTTCCACTCATAAGGGGCGTTACCGAGATCGGGGGCGGCCTGCCCCAATGCATGAGACGAGAAGGAGAGGATGGCGGCGCAGAGAGGTAGACTGAGCCTACGAGATATTGTCATAGTGGTGGAGATGTGGGCGGAGTTGCAGAGCCTATGGGGAAATCCGAAACACAGCCTAGTACCTCGTGCCGGAAGTCCGTGCCGGGTTTCACCAGACCCAACTGAAGTGGGGGCCTGATGAAACCCGCAATAGCCTCCCTATTTGCCCTCGGTACTACTTTTTGTCTCATGGGTACCAAAACCCGGCACGAAGTTCCGACCTTTGGTACTAGCTGTTTAGCTTTCGTTTTCACTCGTAGCAATCTCTCTGGCTCCTTGGCGGGGTGAATATTGCAGTCCGCAGTATTCACCCAACAGCCCCTCCTAAGCTTCGCGGCGAAGTGGGCGAGCGTGGCTCGGCGTTCGGTCTTGACGACTCTCCCGGTTGCCTCCTTCTCTTCTCGAATTTCTTCGACCGGATGAAGAGGAACGACGTGCTGGTGAGCGTCGACGTGGCTCCGTGGATTCTAGCGCAACTCGTTCTTCAAACGATTGAGGGGCGCAAATATCGCAAGTTCCGCAATCGCTCGGCGGCGTTTGTTGCCCCAGAAGGCGAGCGAACGTTTGCGCACGACAAGTTGTTGACTGAGCGTAATCCTCAACGAATTGCAGCCGTTGCACGTCACCCGCAATGAGATTGCTCAGGGCCTTTTTTAGCTGGGTGGCAGTGCTCTTGAGATCGCGTATTCCTACCAAGGTACGCGATTCGTCACCCGTGCGCTCGACGACGCCGGCGTCGGCCAAAAATTTCAAGGCTAAATGAGTGCCTCGACGCGACGCTGTACTGGCGTCGAAACTACTTTCTCCAATCCACGCGTCTTTGGAGTGATTGAGGAACACCCCGACCACAGCGTCGATCATCGCCGGGCTGAGACGTTTCTTCTCTAGGAGGGCATGATTGAGAATTAAATGACTCGGATCGAAGAGCATAATGCCTACGTTTCGAGGAGCATTCGCTCGCCCGTGGCTGGCACGGTCCTGGCTGGCACGGTCCTGGCTGGCACGGTTCTCGCTCATTTTCTCACTGAAGCCAGCATCTTCGTCGTTCAGCGCCGGTCCATTGTCTTCGGGCTCACCCTCGCTGACATTTGAGATGTCGTCCTCAGAGCTCTCACTCTCTAGGCAGTCATTTTCTCTGTCCCATTTGAAGCGGTTTTTCTTGGAACTGGAAAGTAATGCGAGCTCTTGAGCGTATTGCTCCAAGGAACATGGAGCGCAAAAGTGCACGATGCTTCGAAGATCTTGGCGAGCATAGCCGTGACCAAAAGCGTCAGGTACACCGCCCGACTCTGAGCCAGCGAATCCACTTTGGGGTCCGAAGGCACTTACTGCCACCATGACAGCTCGACGTCCGGGCAAGGAAAAGTGGACCAACTCCCGCGCTCGTTCGCTGGACGATAGCCCCGAATGAAAGCGATGCGTTGGCACTTGCGCCGACTGCAATTCGGCAAAAACTTGGTCTGCTTGGGCTGGAGTACTGCAGAGAACGAGGGCCGGGCGGGGTAGGGTGCTCGCGATCTCAGCGAGTACTTCTTGCTCGTTGCTACTCACTCGCAAAGAGAGCGAGTCTTGTCCACTTGAGTCGGTGACACGTGAACTCTCGAAGGTTTTTACCGTTGAAAAGGTCTTTACCCCCAGAGATTTACTCACCTTTTTGGCAACATGGGGACCATTTGTCGCACTCTGAGCTACCAAAGTAGCAGCTGGAAATCGTGCCAGCACTTCTCGTAAATTTTCTAAACTGGGGCGATAGGAGAAGGATGAGCCACCGCAAGCGTGGGCGTCTTCTACTACAATTGTACTGGGGCCTTCAGAGCCAAACGCTCGACTTAAGTGGGCGAGATCGAGCTTTTGGGGCTCTGCCCAGACGGTGCGTGGGGCTTTCACTTCTCCATCGTCCTGATGAGTTCCCCGACAGGCATCTTCTAGTGTTTCGCAAGGGCCGCGCGTGCCCAATCGATGCTGTCGATCCTCCAGAAGGGGTTCTGAGGGAGAAACGAAGAGCACACTTCGTTCCTCAGCCGAGGTCAATGCGACAGAGAGTAGAGCCAGGGCTTCAGGCCGCAAGCCTTCAGCCCAGACTGATTGACCGTCGGTAATTCTTTGAGCGATCGCCAGTTCGGCCTCCGAGGGAGGTCTTTGGGCGAGGCGCTCGAATTCCGCGGCAAAACCCGTCGCGGGTGCCAATAGGGAAGTTTTAGGAGCCAACTCCCGCTGCCTACCACTGAGGATCGGACATGGGAACAGAAAAACAGTGAACAGATGGGAAGCTCCAAAATAAGAGCTTTGAGACCCTCAAAAAAACTGGGTTCAGTGCTCAAGGTTTTGCCTAGATTCCTTCTCCCAGCGATTCGTGGTTGATTCTTCTTTCTCATGAGTGATTTACCTGCATTTCCAGCCCCATTTTCTCATCAAGACGCGGTACTTCCTGAGTTGGGTAGTCGTGCGCTCTTTCCGGACCTCGCCTACAACGCCTTTTTGGCTCATGCGGCGATCTCGCCCGCTAGTGCCGCTGCAGGGCAGGCGGTTACAGCTGCACTTGAAGTCGTAGCCGCTCAGGGGGCTGGCGGATTTTTCACCTTCAACCAGCAGAGACAGCGCCTGCGCAGGTCGTGTGCTCGCTTGCTTGGTGTGGAGGAAAGCGCGATTGCATTGACCGCAGGCTGCACTCATGGGTTGACACAAATAGCTCTCGCATTGCCCTGGTCCGCGGGCGACACACTTCTTACATTTGAGGGAGAGTTTCCTGCCAATGTCACCCCTTGGCAATCGGCCGCTCAAGCAAATGGAGGATCTGTCCGGTTGCTCGCTCTGCCTTCAAGTGATTCTAACGAGTGCGCACAGGAGGTGATCCTATCGGTCGAGAGGGCTTTGTCCGAGTCGACCGAAGCCCGGCCGATTCGCTGGCTCGCCGTCAGCGCCGTGCAATTTCAGACCGGGTTTCGCATGCCCCTTCAGGGGCTTTCAGAAGTTTGCCGAAAGTATGACGTACGCATGATTGTCGACGGAATACAGGGCTGCGGAGTTGTGCCCTTGGACATGAATGAGCTGGGGATTGACGCGTTTGTTACGGGCGCCCATAAATGGCTCATGGGATTGGAAGGGGCTGGCTTTTCGTACATTAGTCCCCAGTTTATGGATGAATTGAGGCCGCTTACAGCTGGCTGGTTGAGCCATCAGCAAGGAGACCTATTTTTATTCAGCGGGGAGGGGTATCTTCAGTACGACCGTCCTCTTTATGATTCCCCCCGGGTATTCGAAGGAAGTACCGCAAATCTTCTTGGGCTCGTCGCGCTAGAGGTAGGTGTTGATATCTGCAATCGACTGAGTGCCCAATCTATTTTTGATCATGTTCAGAAAATTCATAACGAACTTGAAGAAGGGCTTTCTTCCCTTGGCCTGCATTCCTTGCGTGCTAAAAAAGCCGGCTCACGGTCCTGTATACTTTCGCTGAAAGCCCCCCCTAGCGTAGACCTGCTTGCTCTTTCAGCGGCAATGAAAAAGCGAGGCGTTTTAGTGAGTATTCCTGATGGGTTAATTAGAATAGCCCCGCACTACGCAAATAACATAAGCGAGGCACCGCATATCTTGGAGAGTTTCAAGAGCGCGCTGGAGGAGCTTCGGTGAGTTGTCCCTCATGCATGAGAATTTCTTGGTAGCCTTCGCGAAAACTGGGATATTGAAAAGAGAAGCCTAAGAGTTCCAGTTTTTTGTCTAGAATACGGCGGCTTTTTCGGCGCCCACGAGTGCGCGAGTTCGAGACTTGAGCGGGTGCGGTGAATTTCTCGCGTTGGTCCAGAGATAAGGACCGGAACCAGTCTTCAATGGTTCCCAGTTGGGCTGGTTGTGGGTCGCTGGCCAAGAAGGTTCCAAACAAGTCAGGGCGATTGATAAAGAACTCGAGGAGGCGGGCTAGATCATCGCGATGGATTCGATTCGTCCAGAGGGAGCGCTCGGACTCACTGAAGGGGCAGTTTGCCATGTTTTTCAGCATACTCGTGCGTCCAGGGCCATAAATGCCGCTTGCTCTGAGGATAATATGTGAAGGCTTATCGCGTATCTTCTCTTCAGCCTCTAACAAAGAGTGAGCTGAGAATGTATCGCTTTTAGCCGGGCTATTCCCATCGATCTTTAACCCATTGTCTTGAGAATATACGGTCGTGCTTGAGACGAAAAAAAACTTTGCTTGGGGGAGAACCTTCTTAATATTTGCGACACCCAAGGGGTAGGCACGCTGATAGGCAAGTTCTGTTCGAGAATCGGGAGAGACCGCATATACGATAGATTCAATGGTACGCGGAAGATCCATCAAGGTCTCGAGAAGAGTGACATTACCCTGATAGGTCTCGATTAACTCGCCGTCCCTTGGTAAAATATTTCTTTTCAATCCAATGACGCGGTGACCGGCCAGTGCTAGGCGTTTTGCCAGGGCTGCCCCCACGTAGCCTAACCCGACAATGAGGATCACCATGGACTACTCAGGATTTGTCCGTTGCGTCGGAGGGCGTTTCTATGGCCCCAGAGTCGGACTGAGTGCTGGCTTTCGAGTCGACTTGAGCGGCGTGTCCCTGTTGGTCGACGCTTTGCTGGGGTGGAGACTCATCAAGATTTTCTAACTCTTTCGCCATGCCATGAGCGGAAAGGGTCGCGATAGCGCTAAAACCTTCTCGTACGGCTGTATCAATGCGCGTATAATAAGTGCGCAGCGACTGCACTGCCTCCTCTTCGTCACCGGCTTCTAAAGCTTTGATGAAAGCAAGCAAGTGGGCGGGAAATTCAGTATCCATCACCCATACCTCGGGAAAGCGCTCCAAGAGCTCCCGAAAAGAATCGAGAAACGGATTGGCTACCCAGCGCATGGCCACCGAATGCCCGGCGTCAATCAGAGCGTCGAGCCATCTTTGAAAGCCTTTTGCAATGACCTGAGCATCGGCTGTATCAAATGCCGCAACTACTAAGTCTGTAATATCTCGTAGGCGTTCGATGTCGGAGTTTGCAGACCTTTGAACGGCCAATTTCGCTGCAAATTCTAACACTAAAAGTCGAGCGGGTAGAATGTCCTGAACAATTTGACTGAGTTCGGTATAATCGGAAGACGCTTCAAAGAGTGGAGCCAGTAGCTCCATCGTACCAGTACGACGAAAATCGGCCACAGTGACACCCTGGCCATGACGCACGGTCACCAAGCGTGCTTGCTCCAAGCGGCGCACGGCTTCTCGCAGGGTATTGCGATTCGTCCCGTACTGGGAAGCGAGTTCACGTTCACCCAAAAGGCGCTCGCCGGGCCCCAGATGACCGCCCAATATTTTTAGGCGTAAGTCCTCGAAAATCTTTCGGGCGATATTTTGATTTTCGTTACTTTTGTCTGTCAATTGATTGGCCCGATGGCGAACGATGAAGGAAGCAGAAAGTCTGAGGTTGGGAAGGCGAGGGGGAAGCCCTACGACCTTGCCCTTTCCTCTCTAGAATTGAATATTTGCCCCAACAGAAAGCAGGGGATACCCGATGCGAACCAAAATTCCAATCTTGCCAAATTGAAAGCGGCCGCCTGCCTGAAAGAGCGGTTCGACATTCAGATGAGAAGTACCGCCCCAAAAAGTGATGGGCGTATTGAGGCCCGCCTCACCCAGCACGCTGATGATCTTGGTTAGGTAGAAGTTCCACTGAAATGCCACGGGCAAGTTGAGTACAACTGCATTCGTGTCCCGATAGTACGTGGAATGAAACGTGGTAGAAAGACCGAAGGAGATGGCAATATTGTTGTTGATGCTATCTATCGGACCATTGTGCATCAAGGGAATTGTCGCCCGAATACCAGGGCCCACCCCGGCGTGATTTCGATAGCTGTAGTAGTAGCCATTGTTGTAGTTGCGACAGTCCTGATACCGACAACCGTAGCCACCGCCGTTCCAGGCTGGCAAAAAGGGACGCAGAACAAGTTGGGGCTCGAGTTCGAAGGTATACTTATTGTGGGCGCCTGGTTGTTTGATGATGCCTGCGGCAGAGGCTGTACTGGGTGCAATGCAGAGCCCGACTAGTAGGGCGAGCGAGGCGAGAGCAGACGCAAGAGCGTGGAACGCACGAAAGCTCGAGATTCGTGAGAATGTCCCGTGAGATGATCGAAGATCTTGGGGATTTTTGCCGCCGTACGAACGCTGAAAGAAGCTCATGCGCATATAGAACACCAATGTGTGTTGAATTGAAACCGAGGAGCGAGAGCGGGATGGACTCTAGGCAATGAGCAGAGACGGTCTTCGGAGAGAACGCTGGGAGGGGTCTCAGTTTCCTAGCTCGCGGAGACTTCTAGGGCTATGGAGGCCCTCATGAACGTACAGGCTCCCCTCAGGTACGCCGCGCGAGTGGCGCGAGTCGACTCGTTGAGCCCCTCTGTGGTGCGTTTGCGAATGCACGCTCCCAAAAGTTATTTATGGAGCGCGGGTCAGCATGTCGCTGTGGCGAGTCAGGAGCACGGCGGCAATATTTCGTATTATTCAATAGCGACACCGCCTCTCTCTAGCGCGCCCGGAGAATTCGACCTGGTTGTAGGGGGCGGCTCTACGGTGTTTCCGGTGGGTACAGAGGTGGGCCATCAAGTTTGGCTCCATGCCGCCGAGGGTGAGTTGCCATTGCAACGTCTACGAGACGCCAAAAAAGTTACGATGATTTGTATGGGTACGGGGGTTGCGCCTATGCGAGCACTTGTGTTGGAGCTTCTGAAAGACAGGGAGAGCGTACCGTGTCTTACCCTCCTTCAGGGGGCCAGAAACGTCGAAGATTGTTTGTTTTTTGACGAATTCACCTCACTCTTGCCCGAACTAAATTACTTGCCCGTCATCTCCGGCAACGGGCCTTCTCTAGGTGAGGCAAGCACCCACTTACGCAGGGGACGAGTACAAGAGCATCTGCCCAATCTTGACCTAGAGCAGGTGGAGTTCTGCGTGTGTGGCTCGAGCCTTATGGTAGAGCAGGTGACAGACTATCTGCTTGAGCAGGGTGTTAAGAGCGAGAGCGTTTTTACAGAAGGATATTAAATGGCTGATGAAAAAACTTCTGTTCGGGTGGATCGTTGGCTTTCGGCCACTCGCCTCTACAAGTCAAGAACGGGCGCTCAAGACGCGTGCGCGGCCTCTCATGTAAAGGTGAACGGAAAAAACGTACGAGCCAGTCAACCCATCAAAGTGGGGGATCGTCTCGAAGCAAGGGCTCCCCGGGGAGATGTAATTTGGATCGTCGTAGCCTTAGCGGACAAACGCCAATCGCCAGAGAAAGCGCGCACTCTCTACGACGACCAATCACCTCCGCCGGAGGAAAAGAAAGATGATCTTGCGCAGCGCGAGCGGGGCATGGGGCGCCCGACTAAGGCTGACCGTCGTCGTATGGAGCGATTTCGCGGCGGATTTTAGAGATCGAGCGAGAGTGACCATTCATTGATTGGAGTCACCCCAAGCTGTAAACGAATAAAATTGCTTCTAGTTCATTGAACTATTATTTTGAAATCTGCGAGCTTTCTTGTTTCAGACAAATCATATTCATCCTGTTCAAATCTATTATGAGGACACCGACCATTCGGGAGCGGTCTACCACGCGAACTTCTTGCGTTACTTTGAGCGGGCGCGTGAACATCTTTTGGGGGTCGACGTACTTGTCGAACTTCTGAGGTCTCGCGGTATCGGTTTTGTAGTCTACAAGGCCGAGCTGACCTACAAATTGCCCGCGCACTTTGGCGACTCCCTAGAGATCCATTCCTTTGTGACCAAAGAGAGCGATTACCGTATGGTCTTCAAACAGGATGTACACCGTCCTCGTGATGGTGCGCTTCTTGTCCAAGGGATCATTCAACTAGCCAGTGTTGACTCGTCTGGTAAGTTGGTGGCTCTGCCTATTTGAGCCGAGAGTGATAGGGTCGTTTTATGCACTCGACTCTTTTCTTGACTACTGCATTGTGCGCCTTGCAGGCAATCTCTTGCGCTTCTCATTCACCCCTTTGTAAAACACCTTCCTCTCAAGAAGAACAAGGGTTGAGGACAGAAACCGAGGGGCATCATCGTCAGGCGGCGTCCGAACTCTTCACAATTTTGGATCTTGAGGGGCGTCAAAATCGTACGATTGATCGTATATCCCAGCGTATTTTTCGTGCCTACCCCATGGACGCAGCTTCTCAAGAGGTGGCTCTGGAGCATTTACGCGATGTTCTCGGATTCGATTCTTTGCGAGAGGACATTGCCCGCATGTATTTAGAGAAATTTACTCAGCGGGAGCTAGAAGAAATGGTTTCTTTTTATGAGACGAAGACGGGACGCAAAGCAGCTACGGAGGGGTATCTTCTCGAAGAAAGAGCAATGGCCTTGGGTATGGAAAGGCATAAGGAACGCCTCGGAGAGTTGATGAAGAAGCTAGGCGCGGCCCGTAAAGAATCCATGGCAAAGGTACCGGCGCCCACTGGCCCTCCTGCTCCCGCCGATGTCAGCAGCCCGCCGAAGGGCGCGCAGTGTACACAATTGGGCGTCTGCTACCGAGAACTTTCCCCTGGCAGGAAGGGAGGAAAACAACCTAGCCCCGAGGGTCGGGTAGAGGTTCACTATTCGGGGTGGACCGCAGACGGAAAATTATTCGACTCGTCCGTTGGTAGAGGAAAGACTGCTACCTTCGGGGTCAATCAAGTGATTCAAGGCTGGAGCGATGGGCTCTTGGTCATGACTGAAGGCTCAAAATATCGTTTCTGGATCCCCTCTGAACTGGCCTATGGTTCCGCCCCCCTCCGTCCAGGTGCCCCGGCTGGGCAATTGACGTTTGATATTGAATTAATCGAAGTAAAAGAGTGATAGATGGGCGCTCATCTCATCTTCTCCTATCCTCAGACAACACGACCCGGAGAACTCGACCAAACCTTGCTCGGTATATTACCCACAATCCAAGGGGCGAAGATCCCCTATAGCGCGGTGCCTCTCGACTCACAGCTTCCCCATGAAGTGTTGCGTCGGCAGCTTCATCGTATCGTTGAGAAAACATCCGGAAGAATCATCCTAGGTGGATTTTCTTTGGGCGGGCTTCTCTCCGTCGAAGTTGCAGCAACTCTTCCTGTTCAAGCTCTTGTTTGCTTGGGTTTTCCTTTTCACGCACGGGGAGCCCCTCTGGAACGTCGCGGTTTGAACGCCTTGAGGGAGGTGTCTGTGCCCACTTTGGTAATTCAAGGAACGCGTGATCCCTATGGGAGCTATGGCGAAGTTAGGGGATACCTGCCCTTGCCCTTGGGGGTGGCTATTCAGTGGCTGAAGGACGGTAACCATCGTTTTTTGCCAAGAAAACGTTCTAAAATTACAATTGACACCCATCTTGCCAGTGCCGGAGAAGCGACGCTCCGCTTTATTCACGGGCAAGCGTGAACCGCCTATCTTCACCATTTATGCTCGTTATTTGATGAATCGAGCAATAGACAACAAGGTGCCGTTTGAAGCGCAGGGCAGGAGCAGAGTAAGTGGCGGTAGCCTCATCTTCCCCTCGAATGCTAAGGCTCCAACATGACTGAGGTACATGATGGGCGTCGAGCGATTGAGCTCCAGGGGTTTTCCTACCTACCGCAGTTTATTTCAAAGGACGAAGCTGCCCAGTTGATCTCGTATTTTGGCCAGGTACACCCGTTATGGGAGCGGCGTCATCACGGTAGAAACTCCGCGCGGGACGTCGAACATCCGCGAAGACTCACACGACCCGTGTATTGGCTGGGGGCATGGCAATTTGCTTGTCTAGGCTATTATTCCGAGCCTAAACATCGTGAGGAGCGCTGTGTGCGCGCGGAGCCTTTGCCTCCTCTTATGCAGGATATTTTGGCCCGTTTAGGTCAGGTGTTGTGTCGGGACCATTCGACCCCAGAAAGTCTTGAGGAGATACGGCCGCTCAATGAACACTCGGGGCTACCCAATACATGCCTTATTAATTATTATGGTCGGCAAGTGGGCGACAGCGTTCCTGTAGATTTCGCTCGATTGCGTATGCATCGTGACGGGGAGATAGGTCCCGTTATCATGTTGAGCATTGGGCAGCCTGGTCTCTTAGAATTCATCGATCCTGATCAATCAGACACTCCAGAACTGAGCATTTGGACGCGTCATCGGTCAATTTGTATTTTGAGTGGCCCCGAGTTTAAAGAGCGCCTCTATCACCGAGTCTCGAAAGTCCGAACTGGGGCCATTCCCGCAATTTCCTCAAGTCTCAAAAACTTCGAAGTTCGTCGGGTGAGTGTATCCTTTCGTCATGTCCCAGAGGAACTCATTGACGAATATTCTGAACTGCCTCTTGAAAAGCGAGGCATGATTCGAGATTACTTGGCTGAACTATCAGAAAGCTCAGAGCACTTTCGTGCTGCCTTGGCGAAAGAATCGGAGAGCTAGAGGCCACCCTCGCGAAAAGAAATGATTGTGTTGAGGGATGTAGAGGGCGTCTCAGTTTGAAGGAAATACGCGGTATTTTCGCCCGCCTACAGATGTAGAGGTGGTCCCCAATGCCGCGCTAGCTCCAATTGCACCCACTTATCGCCGCTCTAGAATTGGTACAAAACCCGGAACGTCCTGAAGGTGTTTGGTCCTAGACTTTAGGGCGCTCAAACTCATCAGGAGGATTGTCAATTCTATTGACTACAATGGCAACTTCGTCCTCACCCTCAAGAGGCACAGCAAGGAGAAGGACATCGAAACCTCCTTGATTGCTCTCAACAATAGCCCCCAAGGCGTGCGTTCCGCCAGGTGCCTCGCCCACCGAGCCAACGCTTGCAATGCGAACATCTGCAACGAAACCATCAAATTGCTCATGACTCGAGCCGCAAACGATCAAGTCACTGGGCTGGTCACCTAAGCGCGCTAATAGCTCGTCTTCTGTCATATCGCGAGTGAAAGAGTCGGTAGGATCGTTGGGACAACCGTGAACTATCAGCATCGAGTGTCCGGACTCTAGGGGGAGAGTCGCGAATTTGGGCAGTTTGGCTAAGCGAGCCAAAATGAGCTCTCCTAAATCGATTCTTACTTCCCGCAGACGCTGAACCGCGGCTTTTGCCTCAGGCGTGTTCGTTGGCAAAGAGTCGGGGTCGACTGTTGCCAAGGCTCTGTCTCCTAAACCCTGAACACAAAGCGCGTTGTGCTCAACAAGAATTTTCCACACCTCCAAGGCGTCATTGCCAGGGTAACAGAGATCGCCACACACTATTAACTTGTCAAATCCCCGGGCTGTACCCTCTTTGAGAATTCGTTTCAGACCATTGGCGTTGCCATGAATATCGGAAATACAGAGAAATCGCATTTTGAAGCTTTCAGATAACTGAAAGCCGCACTTTGCGCGAGTACCGAGCATGTCTAGGGTGATATTAATCGCCCGAGGGCCAAAAATTACTGCACCTTCCGCAATGATGACTCAGTACGGGGGGGCTACTTGTCAATCAGAGGGGGAAGTGAGCAATAGGCGCGCTAGTTCTTCGCTGAGTTGCGCGCGCTCTTCTCTGATGAAGTTCCAATCGAGATTGGCCCGTGCCGCTCTAAACGAAGCTTGCGATTTTCGTCTTAGAGTGCCCGTCCAGGCCATGAATTGAATACTAGCAGCGCCCAATACCGGTCCCAATAGACCGACCAGTAGAGCTGGCGCCAGATGTGTGAAGTAGGCGGTGACAACACCTGTCACCAGCCAAGCGCCAGGAAATAGAAGGAGGGCAGCGAGGACCTTGACCGTTGCCACGACGTCGAGATCAGCTCCTGAGTAACGCCGAGAGATAAAACGCACCAGGAGGTAGGCTGGACCATTGATTATGACCGAAAGAGCGGCCAATGGCGCGAGCAGAAGAGAGCCCAAGACGAGGAAGAACACTTGCGTCTTTTCTTTTGCCGACAGAGGCGTTGTCGTTGCGTCCAATGGTAGGCGGGCATTCTTGAGAATTTGCCGGAGATTCTGTATTCGCGAGATCAGCTCTTGCACCTCCGAATTTTTTGAATCGATTACCTTTTGGTAGCCGTCGATAAGGCGGCGGCGGCTTATCATGCGTTGGCCAAGACTTGGACTGACGGTTCTTTCGAAAATTTTGGCCGCGCTCGGACACCTTTGCGGGGATTCAGCAACTGCCACTGACACAATGCGCTCGGCGTGTTCCGCTAGTTCGAGTCCGGCTTCTTCTTGTGCGGTTGGCAGGAGCCCTTCGACTTGCTTCGCCAAGTCAAAAGTGAGAGACCGAACGGCATCGCTGGGGCTTTCTCCGCTTTCGCCTAAGGCGAGATGCGGCACCTGAATTGCTTGGCCAAAAGCTAGTACCGCTCGGCTTCGAAAACTCTCTTTTTCTTCGTAATAGATCGCGGTCGGTACCAAGTAGACCTCTTGCTCACCTAGGGCTCTCGAAGCGAGCGCGATACGCGCGGCTCCAGAACGGAAGGGCAGCAGCTGTGGAGCACTATGAGAGGTGCCCTCGGGGAAAATAGCCAAGGCGTTGCCCGATGCCAGCAGACGCGCTGCAGCCTTCATCATCAGTTGATTTCTAGCAGGATCTGCCCCATCGCGACTGCGATAAACAGCTAAACTTTCGAAAGCTTTTACAAATATACTGATGATGGGAGTTCGAAAAAGCGGTTCTTTTGCTAAAAATGAGACACGCTTACCCGAAAGACAGAGAATGAATAGTGGATCGACGAGCCCATTGGGATGATTCAGAACAAAGAGCACCGAGCCCTCGGGCGGTAGGTGATGGCGACCCAGAACTTCGATTCTTCTGAAGAAAATTCGCAGAATCAGCGAACAGAATGAAACAAGAATGGAACGCAACATAACGAATAGTCTACGAAAAAGACTAAGAAGCTTGGGCGCGCAACAGCCGCGCTGCTTCTAGGGCACCATAGGTGAATATTATATCTGCGCCCGCACGACGAAGACAAGTCAAGCTTTCTAATAGGCAACTATCGTAGTCGATCCAACCTTTTTCTGCAGCGGCTTTCAACATCGCGTACTCCCCACTTACATGATACGCGGCGACGGGTAGCGAACTATTTTCTTTCACGAAATGAATGACGTCCCCGTAAGGAAGACCCGGCTTGACCATCAAAAAGTCGGCGCCTTCGCTCTCATCGAGACCTATCTCTCTTAGGGCCTCCCTAATATTACCAGGATCCATCTGATAGGTCTTTTTATCCCCCGATTTTGGAGCAGAATCGAGAGCGTCGCGAAATGGGCCGTAAAATGCCGAAGCATATTTGACCGAATAACTCAAGATGCCCACCTGGGGGAAACCTGCCGTATCCAACGCTTCACGAATAGCTAATATTCGTCCATCCATCATGTCGGAAGGGGATACATAATCGGACCCTGCTTGGGCTTGGGCAACCGCCATTCGGGCCAAAATAGGCACAGTCTCATCATTGTCTATCTCTCCGTCGATAACGACACCGTCATGGCCATCGGAGGAATAAGGATCGAGAGCGACGTCGGTAAAGAGAACCATTGAGGGCACCTTCTTCTTTATCGCCCGAATGGTCTCCTGTAGGAGACCTTGGGGGTTTTCACCCTCCGTGCCATGAGAGTTTTTTTTACCGTCACTAATTGCTGGAAAAAGAGCCATACCCATGACCCCTAGAGCAGCGGATTGTACCGCGAGCTCAACGATGGCTTCCACGCTGAGACGACTATGCCCCGGCATGCTTTCAATGGCGTGGCTCTCCTGCTTTTCGTGAACAAATGCGGGGAGAACCAGGTGTTCAGGTCCTAGGTGAGTCTCGCAAATAAAAGCGCGGATGGAGGCGGTTCGGCGGTTTCTACGGGGGCGTTCCAGCATATTTTTCTTCTATCATGCCCTGCGACGGGGAACACAGACCCAAAGGGTGAATTTAGTCCTGGCAAAAGTTGTCCTTTGCGGGCTAAATCAGATTCAAATGAGTAAGCTTTTAATCATCGGAGCGGGCGGCGTCGGTCGCGTGGTCGCTCATAAATGTGCCCAACTATCGGATATTTTTACCGAGATCCTCTTGGCAAGTCGTACCAAGAGCCGCTGCGATGACATTGCAGCGGAGATAAAGCAGATGAAGGGGACGCAAATTTCGACCGCAACGTTGGACGCAGACGACCCGAAAAATACAATAGCGCTCATCAAAAAGTTCAAACCTGATTTGGTTTTGAACGTTGCCCTCCCTTACCAGGATCTTGTCTTGATGGACGCCTGTTTAGAAACAGGCGTTGCTTACATGGATACTGCAAATTACGAGCCCCCAGAGACGGCTAAGTTCGAGTATCACTACCAGTGGGACTATCGCGAGCGCTTCGAGAAAGCGGGTATCATGGCTCTTTTAGGTTCTGGATTTGATCCAGGAGTCACGAATGTTTTTTGCGCCTACGCTCAAAAGAAGCTCTTTGATCAAATCGAGACGATTGATATTCTTGATTGCAACGCGGGCGATCATGGGCATGCGTTTGCCACCAACTTTAATCCAGAGATCAATATTCGCGAAATTACCCAACCTGGGCGCTATTGGGAGCGCGAGGGTGAAGATGGAGAGGGAAAGCACGCGGGCGCGGCAGGCGAAGGTCATTGGAAGCAAATTGAACCCATGAGTATGCGATGGGACTATGACTTTCCAGAAGTGGGGGTCAAGAGTGCCTACTTACTCTATCACGAAGAGCTCGAATCCCTCTGTCGCAATATCCCGGGGGTGAAACATATTCGTTTTTGGATGACTTTTGGAGAATCCTATCTCAAGCACCTGGAGGTTTTACAAAATGTTGGCCTGACAAGTATTAAGCCTATTGAGTACGAGGGAAATAAAATTGTGCCCATTCAATTTCTCAAGGCGCTTTTGCCGGACCCCGCTAGTTTGGCAAAAAATTATACAGGCAAAACATGCATTGGCTGTTTGATAGAGGGGGTTAAAGACGGAAAGCGGCGAAAGGTCTTTATTTACAACGTCTGTGACCATGGCGAGTGCTACGAGGAAGTCCGATCCCAGGCAATTAGTTACACGACGGGCGTGCCCGCCAGTGTGGGGGCGGCAATGATGGTCACCGGTGTTTGGAAGAAACCAGGGGTGCACAATATTGAGGAGATGGATCCTGAACCATTTTTGGATCTCCTTGCAAAGCACGGGCTGCCTTGGCACGTAAAAGAGCTGCCCGTTTAAGGCGAATTGATGAATTCTAACAAGCCGGCGCTTACAATAGGGGTTTCGTTTGATCCTTTTGATGTACCTACTCCCTATATCGTAGTCGACCTCAATTTACTGCGCCGTAATTTGTCTACTATTCATCGGGTTCAGCAGGAGTCCGGTGCCCAAATTTTACTGGCCCAGAAAGGTTTCGCCACCTGGAGTCTCTATGGGATTGTCCGAGAATATCTCTCGGGCGTGACGTCCAGTTCGGTGCACGAGGCCCGGCTCGGCAGAGAAGAATTTGGAAAGCAGGTGCACGTCTATGCACCCGCTTATAGCCAGCTTGATATAGATGAGTTATGTGGGCTATGTGGCAGCCCTCCATTAGCCTGTCACATAGTTTTTAACTCGGCAGCACAGTTTCGCCGCTACCGTCAGCAAGTGAGAGCTGTTGGGATAGAATGTGGCCTTCGTATCAACCCCGAGCATCGGGAAGTCGCCACTGAACTCTACGACCCCTGCGCGCCCGGTTCTCGTTTGGGCATTACACGAAAAAATCTTCAAGAGGCTGCTTTGACCGATGAAGAATGGAAAGATGTGCAGGGGCTTCATTTTCACAACCTTTGTCAAAAAGGGAGTGATGCATTAGAACGCACGCTGCAGGCCGTAGAATCGAATTTTGGCGAATATCTCTCTCGAGTCACGTGGGTTAATTTTGGTGGTGGTCATCATATTTCGCGTGATGACTATGACGTCGATCAACTGATTCGTATTATTCGAGATTTTCGAGCACGGCGTGGCTGTGATATTTACCTGGAGCCGGGGGAGGCCATTGCGCTCAACACGGGGTTCTTGGTGACTGAAGTGATGGATATTGTCGACGGGGGAGAAGGGCAATTGACAAATGTCATTTTGGACACATCAGCAACGGCTCATATGCCGGATGTGTTGGAAATGCCCTACCGACCAGAAATTTTGGGGGGAGCCAAATCTGGAGAAAAGGCATTTTCCTACCGACTTGGGGGGCTCACATGTCTGGCTGGAGACATCGTGGGCGATTGGTCATTTGACGAAGAACTAATGGTTGGAGATCGCTTGATTTTTACCGACATGGCCCACTATACGAGCGTAAAGAGCACAACTTTCAATGGGGTTCGTTTGCCTTCGGTTGTGACTTACCAAGAGCGGGCGGGGGAAAAGTCTCGTCTGGTTGAGGTGCGCCGCTTTGGCTACGCGGACTACAAGTCGCGACTTTCCTGATTCTTTTTGAATCGAAGAGGGCGCTCCCCTGGCCGCTGGCGTAGGCCCGTTAGCTTTGAACAGAAGGGGAAGTAAGATTACTCAGGAGGGTAGGAAACCTCAAAATCTGCAAATAGCTCAAATTGGCGAGAGTAGATGAGCTCCCCATATTTCAAATTTCGATAGAGGTGAGGAAACACATCTCCCCTCTGCGACGCTTCGAACACTAGGCTAGAATCGTCTAACGAAATGGCGACCTCTATGAGCCATAGATTGTCTTGGCGAAAAAAATGCTTTTGAAGAGTGGCCGACAACTGCTCTTTTTGGCAAAAATGTAGAAATCCGTCACGGAGGTCATGAGAGTTACCCATGAAGTCTCCCTTTTCTTTCAATTGTTCCCAATCAGATGACGTGAGGATCTTAAATATTCTATTTGAGCTAGATGTCACAGTATTTTCCAAAGCTTTGAGGGCAAACCTGGAACTGACAAAAAAATAGGAGCAAACGCGATAGACGTTTCCTCCCGTTCTAGTTTCCTTCAATTCCTTCCTCGATCTACAAAGGAGCTGAGCTCGATCTAGAAAGAAACGACTTAGCAATCGATTGAGAAGGAAGCGCCGATGGAGGCAAAACGCCTCCAGAGGATCTAGCCTTGAGGGGCAGCCTCGCTAGCAATACTCTTTTCTTTTGCCTTACCTTGCTGGTTTTCTGCTGAGGTAGCTTGAGAGATCTCTGTGGGGCTCGCAGCCGCTTCCCCTGTGCTCCCGCTGTAGCTCACTTCGCTCTTGTCGCCTTCAAGCGCCCCGGGCTCCTCTTCTGAAGAAGCTTCGTCCTTCTTTGCTGTCCGAGGGGAGCGCGTTACGGTCTTGCGTTTCTTTGGAGGCTTTTGAGGTGCCGCCAACTTTATTTGGGAAAGCTCTTCCTGCATCTCCTCGTCTGCAAGGGCAAAAATGCTTGCGTAGGCGTGAGCCCGGCGCGCCATATCGAGGGCTTGTTGGTGCGCGACAATGACCTTCTCGCGAGCCTCTTCCAACGCGGCACGAGCCTCTTCTACCGCAGCAATCTGCGCGTCCAATCCCTCAACGGATGCAGCCAATGACTCTGCATCCACGTCGGGAAACTTGAGGGCGTCAGCGTTCGCCTGATAGAGACGAATCAATCGAGTGACAGATTCAGGAATGGGATCGAGCGGGGGAAGGGATGTGTTTGCCATGATACTATGTGCATGTTCAGTATCACTCCCCTTCGCTGATCGAAAGCTCAAAACCCAACTTAGCTTCTAAATTTCCTAAGACTTTCTGGCAAGAGAAGACGGCACTTTCAAAAGTACGGCTTTTGGCCCTCGCAGTTTGGTCGCTTCGGGAGAGCCGCTCGATTGCGTTTGTGCGTGCTGCGTTTAGGGTCGCCCCATGCGCATGGGATTTTCTTTTTACACAACGTTGCTTTTAGGTGCTCTTTCGCTGGCGGGCTGCTCTGGCACCCAGAAAAACGCGGACTCTCCGGACAATTATTCTTTTTCTCCGGCGGAGGCTAGCGAGTATCTCCGCGAATTACGGGGAGATCAGGGCGCGCAAGGTGAAGGGCCCAAAACAATTGAGGAAGTATTCGTTATCCTTAGAAAGGATGAACTTTCGCGCTTCGACGGGGCTGCCCGTCTGGTAGAGAATATGAAAGGTGTAGAGGCCCTCTCTATTCGAGCCATCGTCCACCTCATGCGTGCCGATATCTACTTGACGGTTGCAGACCTACTAAAAGACATGGGGTCGAGGGCGCGGGCCGAAAGAGAACGTTTAGTGGTGAAAGAGGAGCACGGCTCAACTCTGACCGAAGAAGAAGAGCAACGCGTGGAGGAGCTTTCACAAAAGGGAAGGAGTTGGGCAAAAACCGATGCAGCTTTGCGGGTCCTGCAAGAAACAGAGCGAGCCGCAGGGGGCTCTTTGGCTCAAGAGGCCGTACAACTTTATCCTAAGGAGCCCAGTGGCTACCGGGCCGCAGCGTATTTCTATTATCTCGATAACAACTGGCTGAGATTTGACGACATGATGAAACCGTTGGAAGAAGTCGAAGGCAAGGACGCCGGACTTTCCTACCTTCGAGCCATGGAGAGTCTGTACCGCGAGGCAAATCGAAAGAGAGCTCGTGCCTCTCTGGAAGAAGCATTGGCCGCAAACCCACAATTGGTACGCGCCCAGGCCAAGCTTGTTCTAGTTCACGATGATATAGCTCGACGCCATGAAGAGCTGGTTCAGCTCAAGACCCTGAACCCGACTCACCCGATTGTAGCGCTTGTGGGTCCAGAAATTATCGCAGAATATGAGGCAACACGTGCAATTGAGGAGGCCCGCTCGTCTGACTAAATTTCGCTCGAATGGGGGATCGGGTTCGAGGGACTCATGGTCCTAAGAATGCAGAGGTAAGGCGGGGCCCGAGACGGCTGAGCACATAGTTTCAACCTCCAGCAAAAGCTGATGGGGGGCGATGGGTTTGGGTAAAAATCCCGTGGCGCCAGCCTGAAGTACTTTTTCGATTTCGCGAGTTCCACTGGCCGCACTCATGGCCAATATAGGAATCTTCGAAAAAGACTGGTTTTCTCTCAGAGCGGCCACCAAATCTTGTCCGTTGAGGGAGGGCATTTGCAAGTCGGTGATGATGAGAGCGCAATCGGGATGCTTGCCTAGAGCCAATAGAGCCTCAACACCATCAGTAGCTAACACCACGTCATAGCCCTCTTTGGCGAGCACAAATTCGATGGTTTTGCCGGTGGCTACACTATCGTCTACGACGAGAATCTCTGTCATGCCTCTGGGTGAACGGCCAAATATTCAATGACCTTAGGGGACGATTCTATCGGCGAGAGTGCTGCTTCGACCCTAGAAACCGGGAGAACAATATTCACTGAACTGCCAGGGGATTATTTTTAGAGCACCTAGATGGCGAGCGCGATCGGTGAGAGGTCGGTCAGCACTCACCACCATTGCAGGCTGGGCGCACTCTTTGATTTGCTCGACAATCCAATCGTCAGCACTCGGCGCGTAATGTAACGAAATGCGTTGGGAAAATGGCAAAGGGAGGACAGCTCGCTCCGAACGAGAACTGGAAGCGTCAAAGACGATCTCTAGCTTTTCAAACTCAACGCTGTGCCCCTTGAAAGCGGGCGGCGGAGAAAATGAACTCACCAGTTCGATCACTCGAAGCTGTTGGTGAACACTCCACCAACGGGAGCGATTTTCTTTCTTCAGCACGACTGAGTGCAACAAATTGAAACCGTCGATAAAAATGCGCATGGGGTGCCTGGTAAAAATTCTTAGTGATGAATTACATCAAGATTTATCAGCCGCAAGTAGTCAATGGTCGGTACTAGTCGAGGACTAGTTATGTCTCCTCTCGTGGGCGCAAATTGGGCAATGCATCTATTCTGAATTCAATTTCCCCTTCGGGTTTCTCAACTACCCAATGACTGCCCCGCCCCTAGTGAGAAAACGAGAATAATTCGCGTAAAAGTGCGATTTTTCTCCTATTTTTCAAGTATTTGGTGTCTGATACCCTCATGCGAGACAATGATGAGGGTCAAAGCCTCTGCCTCCCAGATCTTTTGCAATTTTCGCCCCAATTGCGCATCGATGAGGAATCGACAGATCTTGCAATTGTGATGGCTTTTTCTGGGGGAACCGCTGGCGCCCTTTTTGCTGATGCTCTGGAGAAGGCCACCATTCCCCAATCTTCCTGGCAACCCGAGTCTTACGCTGCTGACCTCTTCCTAAAGAAATTTGTCACGACTTCATTGCAAATCTCCCTGGGGGGAGCTGAGCCCGTGATGGTTTCAAAACACTTGGTTCGTATTGTTGGCGCTCCCCCCTCGGACGTATCATCGGTCTCCTTCCGTAGGGAAATTGTAGCTGAGCTGATCTCTTCTCCGCCAATGAGGCGCAGCCTGGAGAATGTCTATCGTAAACTAAGCGGTTTTCGGGCTCAGTTAGAAGGTACAAGTTCTACTGGGATCTGGGATGCAAATCGGCGTCAACTGGACATTCTTGCCCTCCTTAAAGATCTCGTCCACGCCATGCAGGAGGGGTTTTCCGAGGCGCGCTCAGGCTTGGGGCGCTTACATGTTTTCGCCAGGAAAATTCGCGATGGTGAGGCTTTCTGCGCCTTGACCGATTTGTTGAGCTACGATGATCGCCTGGCGACGGTAAGCTTTAAGATGAATGTTGGCGCTGATGGGCGCGTGCGGCAGTTGAGCCTAGAGACCCTGGAGGAAAACGAGACCAATCAATTTGTTTCGTCACCTTTGCGACGCTGGCTCGCCAAGATAGAGATGTTTTTACGTGGCTACCGCATGAGCGATGGCGAAGTGATGGCGCGCCTCCTCGACGCTGTATTTGAAGGCGTACGCCAAGAGTTACCGCCCTTCATTCAACTATTAGGCGATCTTGAATTTTATCTAGGTGCACTGAGTTTTCACGATCGCGCCACTCAAGCCGGTTTGAATTTATGCGTCCCTGAACTTACAAGTAGCGACGAAGTTCGAGTACTGCGCGGTCTATTCAATCCGCTTCTCTTGGGTCATGGCGTGACCCCAGTGCCTTGCGATATCGTGACCGACAAACACGCAGCGACGGTCCTGATCACCGGACCAAATTCTGGAGGAAAGACCCGACTCCTGCAGTCCTTGGGCTTGGCCCAACTCTTGGCTCAATCTGGACTATTCGTTCCCGCACGCGAGGCAACCATGGCCCTTGCTCCAGGCTTAGTTGTTTCTCTAATACAGGAAACACACGCTGACCAAACAGAAGGACGCTTGGGCATGGAGCTGATGCGCATACGTCGTCTCTTTGAGCACTTGCCTCCAGGCGCCCTCGTCATTTTGGACGAACTTTGCTCCGGAACGAACCCCTCAGAGGGGGAGGAAATATTCGAATTGGTAATTCAAATGCTTACAAGGCTGAAGCCTCAGGCATTCATAACTACGCATTTTCTTGGATTTGCTGGGCGTTTGGAGCGAGAGCAGAAGATAAAGGATTTGCGTTTTTTACAGGTGGCGTTGGGAGCGGACCACGAACCCACCTATCAATTTGCAAAGGGGGTAGCCACAACCTCCCTCGCGTCTCAAGCCGCAGCTCGCCTGGGGGTGACAGGAGAGCAACTATTGTCACTCGTCGAGAAAAATATTGCGCGTAGTCAGGGGCTGGAGGGCTGATTCTTGCCGACCTTTCTCACTACAAATAAGATGAGCCCCGAGCTGGTTGCCCGAATTGAGGCGAGTCTCGGCTTGCGAGCAAAAAAGGGGCAAATACCAGGGGCTCGTCCGGCGATTGTCGCAGTCGCACGGTTGCTAGTTTTCTCCTTGATAGTCGTCCTTATTGGGTTCTACTTTCGGCAGAATTCTCAAAAGTTGTCCGTGCTGTCCAAGGCCCGAACAGTTCTACTGTCTAAGCTTTCCAGGGAGGATTCTATTATGTCCCCAGGTGGGGCTAAACTAGTCAGCCTTGCTGAGCGAATTTTAAAAGAGGAGTCTCAGGCATATCAAGGCGATAGAGGGGAAGAAGAGGAAAACTTGGTCTCCTTTGATGCGCAGTTCAAAGAAAGAGGCATCTATGTCCGCGGTCCCATTGATGCTTTTCGTTCTCAAGCTCAATTTGAGCTGGCGAGCAGCCGATCCAAGTTAGACGCATTCATCTATTGTCTTGTTCGGCCCCCGTCGTCTGTCGAAGAAAAGAAGCTTCTAAAAAGCGTGAAAGACGTTCACCGCAGAAAACAAGCGTTTCTAACAAACACAAAGTACATTGAACGCCTGCAAGCACCAATGGTAACTATGAAGTTATTGGATCCCGCTTGGGCGAAACAAGTTCAAGTTACTGAAAAGTTGTTTAAGATACGCGCCTTCTCAGAGGCGTTTGAGCAGGCTCCCCTAGCCCAGGCCCATCGTGCTCTAGAAGCGAAGTTTTTGTTGGCCCTTCTCGATGAGAAAAAAGCAACGGGCGCGGTTGTGGAGTTTGATGGCGCTAGCCCCCACGCCGTGCGCATTGTGGTTGTAAAGATGGATACACAAGAAGTAGTGATCCGAAAACGCCTCTTGGTCTCTCCAAAGTGGATTTCAGAAAAGCGTCGCCATCGGTACGCTCAAGGTCTGATTGACTGTCGCTTGGCCGTTGAGTTTCGCAACTCGTTCATAAAAAATGCCAGCCCCATCGCGAAAGATTAGCTTTCGTTTTGGGGGGCTTTCATGCTCACGGGGGCCCACACCCATTGACTGAGTACACGTTTGAATTCAGCTGCTGCGACAGGTTTGGAGATAAATCCGTCCATTCCAGCCTCTACGCATGACTCTCGCTCCGATATGAGGGCGCTCGCTGTCATCGCAATAATAGGGGTGTGGCGCTCTTCTTCTCGTGCGCGCAAAAGACGTGTTGCTTCTAGACCGTCCAAATTAGGCATCTGACAATCCATGAAAACGACGTCAAATTCCTGTTCTTTCAATATATTGAGAGCCTCCAGGCCGTCGGTTGCCTCCTGCACCTCGCAGCCAAATTTTTGGAGAAAACGTTTTGCCACCATGCGGTTCACACGGTTATCATCTACGACTAACACGCTACAAGCAATAGGGCTAGGCGGCATGCTGGGGCTTGAGCTTTTAGTAGCTGGTTGCGCCGTGGGTAAGGCAACTTCGAACCAAAACAACGACCCCTGGCCTCGTTCGCTTTGCACACCAATAGTACCAGCCATGAGTTCTATGAGCTGTTTACAAATGGCCAGGCCCAACCCGGTTCCTTGAAATCTTCGACTCCCTGAATCATCTACCTGGCTGAAGTCTTTAAAGAGTTTTCCTATATTTTCTTGGCTGATGCCAACACCTGTATCTCTTACTTCAAAGCGTAGGGTGGGGCGCTCGGGTGAGGCTCGCAGGACTTGAGCTTTTAAAGAGACTCTGCCTTTGTCGCAGAACTTGATAGCGTTGCTGCCTAAATTGAGCAAAACCTGCCGAATGCGATCCGCATCGGCGCGTACCGATCTGGGGAGCGCTGCATCTATATCGAGTACCAGCTCCAAGTCCTTGCCCTCAGCAAGGGGACGTAAGCTGGTGGCCGCGTCGCGGATTATTTCTGTTGGATCACAAATGTCGGGGGTAAGGGTCATCTTACCAGCCTCAATTTTGGAGAAATCCAATATATCGTTAATTACCGAGAGAAGAGAACGCCCCGAGCGCTGAATTATTTCGGCTAAATCCTTCTGCTCTGATGTTAAATCGGTGTCCAAAAGAAGTTCGGTGACACCTATCACTCCGTTCATGGGGGTCCGTATTTCATGACTCATCATCGCCAAAAAAGTTGCTTTTGACTTAGAAGCAGACTCCGCTGCAGCACGTGCTCGGCTCAGTTCGTTTTCGATACGTAGGCGTTCCATCGAATAGCGAATTGAACGGTGGAGGGCACCCGGCTGAATCGCACCCTTGATTTGATAGTCTTGAGCGCCCGCTTTGAGTGCGCCCAGAGCGGTCGCCTCGTCTTCGCTTCCACTGAGCACTATGATAGGTACATGCTTTAGCTTTTTACGCAGTATCGCAACAATACCAATACCTTGTGAATCGGGGAGTCCTAGATCAGTGAGCACGACATGGGGAAGGACTTCGCTCCCGGCAATGTGGTCTAGGGCACCTTTAAGTGAAGAAAAGTTCACGACAGAATAGTCCTGTGTCGTCGATTTTCTGAGAGCTCTACGGACGCCCATGGCGTCTACATCATCGTCCTCGACGAGGAGAACCCGCGTGGTCGTTTCTTCCGCCGTAGAGGGTTTTTTCTCCGTTTCCTGCATAGGGCCTGTAGTGCAGTAGACGCCTAAAAACATGATCGATTAAGGCTGCAATTAGTTTTCTCCCTTACGCTAATTTTGTGCTGGCCGTCTCTTTTTGAGGGATTATGCAAGAAGTTGTTCATTCTGCGAAGAAGATAGTCAATATTCTTTTGGTTGATGATGATGATGATGATGTTGATGTGGCATGCCTGCGTAGGAGTTTTAAAAAGTCTGGTGTTACCAACCCGGTATACGTGGCCCATAATGGCTTAGATGCTCTAGAGAAATTGCGAGGCGGCGTTGAAGGGCCTGCCCTGCCCAGACCTCTCATGATAGTCCTCGACATCAATATGCCCCGCATGAATGGGCACGAGTTTTTAAAAGAGCTGCGCGCTGATCCAACTTTGCGCGATCTCGTCGTGTTCATGCTCACCACTTCAAACGATTCAAGCGATAAGAAATTGGCATATTCCCACCAAGTGGCAGGCTATGTGCTTAAAGAAAGCGCGGGTGGGCAATTCTGCGGACTCACGGATCTCCTCAAAAAATACTGGCAAGTTGTGCAGTTGGGGGAATAATGAGCTTAAACAAGACACGTTCATACCCTCATCGTGAAGCGGTCAACGACAACAATGCACCCCCTGTAACTTGGCTCCTGCCCTCATGGCTGGTGTGGTTCGTTGTCATCCTATGTGTTGTTCCGTCGATATTGACCTTATTGGGGTTTGATTTCGGAATCGAGGCACGTCCTATTTACCCAGAAGAGCTAATTGGAGCTAACAAGTCGCTTGTCGTAGACGCGGCGTTTTCTGCTCTTTCAGGGGCATTTGTGCACACTCTATTGGAGTGGTCCGCCTTCTGTACCGCAATTTTTACGGTGACCCTGTCGTTCGCACACTATTCAAACACTAAGAATATTGTCACCCCATTAGTCGCCATGGCACTCTTTGCCGCGGGCTGTATGGATGCATTTCATACTTTGGCAGCGGACAGACTTTTTGGGGGAGCAACCGATAATCGACAGTTGATTCCTTTTACCTGGGCAATCAGTCGACTCTTTCATGCGAGTATATTGGCTCTTGGAGTACTACTCGTTTTGCGCCGAAAGCGTACGAAGGACGAGAGCGGAAAACTGCGCTTCTTGACCCTTGTGGGGGGAGGGTTTGGTGTGGCAGCGGGCACCATTATCTGGATCTGCTCTACCTCCAAAAGCCTGCCGGAGACGATGTTTCCTAACTCATTCATTACACGTCCCTGGGACGCAATACCCCTTGGGCTCTACCTCATTGCAGCTCTCGCCATATTTCCTCGCTTCGTGCAGATGCAAAATGACAGATTTTCCCAAGCTCTTTGGCTGAGTCTCTTGCCAGAAATCGTAACGGAAGCTCACATGGCATTCGGGTCAACGGCTCTTTTTGACCATCATTTTAATATAGCTCATACTCTAAAAATTGGAGGTTACCTGATTCCGTTCGTTGGTCTTTGTTTGGAATATATTCGCGCTCACGATCAGGTAGCGCGCACTGCTTCTGAGTTGTCGAAACGTCAAGTAGAACTCGAACGATCAAACACAGAGTTAGAACGCTTCGCTTATGCAGCTTCTCATGATTTAAAAGCCCCTTTGCGCGCGATTGGTAACCTCGCTTCCTGGATCGAGGAAGACTCGATGGAGAAGTTAGACGATGAGAGTCAAACTCATCTGTCTACGCTGCGCTTGCGGGTAAAGCGCATGGAATCCCTTTTGAACGATTTGCTCGCCTATTCTAAAGTTGGAGTGCGAGGGAGCACGGTTGAATCGGTTTGCCTTCATGAACTGATCGAAGGGATGAGAGAACTTTTAGATATACCCCACCAAATGGAATTGATCGTTGATGTTGATATTCCTAGGTTTACCACATCCCGGCCCCCATTGGAGCAAGTTCTACTCAATCTATTGAGCAACGCTATCAAACATCATGACTCAGCTGAGGGTAAATTGATTGTGAGTGCGAACCTGAACGACGGGGCCCTAAGTATTTCTGTCAAAGATGATGGTCCGGGAGTTTCACCCGAATTTCACGATAAAATATTTGATCTCTATCAAACATTGCATCGTAGAGACGACGTCGAAGGAAATGGTATGGGCCTCGCGCTTGTAAAGAAAATTGTACAATCAGCGGGTGGCGAAATTTCTATTGTCTCTGAAGGGCGTGGCGCCGAGTTTGTTTTTTCCTGGCCTTACTCTCAAAGTGTGAGTGAAGTAAGCGCGGCGTGAGGCGTCGACTCAGTGAAGAACGCCTCGCGAACGCTCCCGTTTTTACTCGTTCTCTTGGTGTTGATTGTTGCTCAGGTAGATAGAAAGTCCTACAAAAAAGGCCATCAGACTCAGAACCGTCTCATAGCTGAGCGTTCCTTCGAATTTTCAAGAGAAGCTGGCGTACTGCTGGCAACACCCTGTTCTTCTCAGTTGTTAGCGAAAGCGCTCAGAGGGGGGCGGCGCGCGCAATGCGCTCATTTGTCTCTTTTGGAATCGCAGCGTTCGCGACGACTTGTTCGCTTAGGCCTAGTCCGCCTCCCTCCCCGCGAAGACAGCAAGGAGTTTCCCCTTGTCGTTTTGGCTGGAGGTCCTGGAGACTCTTTCATTGTCGGGCTACCTGAGCGACTGCGTTATTTGCTACCAATGGCCAAGGGACGCGAGCTAATTCTCCTGGATGCTCGGGGGGTGGGTACGAGTGTGCCTTCGCTGGACTGTCCTGGCTCGGTCATGGACGGGCCGGCAATAGCCCGTTGCTTCGCGGGTTGGGATGCAGAAATCGATTTAGATACCTACACAACTCAAACTAGCGTGGAGGATCTGCGCCTCATCCTTCGGGTATTGAAGCTCCAGTCTGTTTTCCTTTTGGGAGTCTCCTCATCGACGAAAATTGCGCGACAATTTACCGAAACATATCCCGATAGCGTCGAGGCACTCATCTTGGACTCTCCGATTGCGCGCAGGGTACCTCTCTTGAAGTTAGTGGAGAGCAACGAGCAAGCTGCCCTCAGAACGATACTGCAAGACTGCGCCCAAGAGGATCTCTGCCATCACCTATTGAGTGACATGAGAGCCCCTTTTAAAGACATCGCTTTGATGCTTGAGCAAAATACGCTCCAAGGTATGCCCAGGGGCGCTGATTTTCTTCGTGATCTCGCCTCAATGATGCGCGCTCCTTCTGTGCTTCCCCTGGTGCCGTTCTTGGTCTCTCAGGCTCTCAAGGGGGAGTTTTCACTCTTCAATAGACTAGCTACTGGCCTGTCGAATCACGTTTTCTCTCTAGGGGCACATCTATCCGTTCAATGCGCCGAGTTGGAGTGGCAGGAAGAAGAGAACGCGAGTTTGGGGGTAGGGAGGAACGCTAGGGAGGAGCCGTTTCATCAAGCGACGGCGGCGCGTGATTATCTAAATTCTTGCAGAATTTGGAAAGTAAAACAGAGAACTGAGCCCCAGGGTGAAATTCGGCGGGGGGTGCGCGTTCTTGTTCTCAGTGGGCGCTACGATCCTGTGACGCCTCTTCGCTACGGTGTACTCGTCGCTCAGCGTATTGTGGGTTCGTCCCATATGATTTTTGGCGGCCAGAGTCATGGTGTGGCGTTTAGCTCCTTGGGCGCGGAGGCTGTAGTGAAGTTTGTCGAAGGCGGGAAAAAAGTGATAGTGAAAGAAGGGGGAGAAAAGAAAATTCGTGACTGGTCGTTCTTGATCAAGAAGCCCTCCCCGAATGAAATTGAGGAAATGATTCATGAGTTGCGCTACCGACTCTGACAAAAAGCAAGAGAACCAGCGGCGTGGCTACTACATTGTAAGCTCCTTCTATGACTCTGCTTTGATCATTGGGGCCCCGTTAATAGCTCTAGCCCTTGGTTTTTTTGTTGCCCAAGGAGAGTTTTTTCAAAGGAATGTTCAATTTGGGTACCAAGAGGGCACCGTCTCAGGTGTAGCCATCGGAGTTGTGATCCACGCTCATCTCTTCGCCGTTCTTTTTCGAACCCACGGAAATAAACGAGTCTTTCTACAGTTTCGCGCGCGTTTTGTTCTCGTTCCTCTTCTGCTTTATGTGCTCATCATATCATCCACGTGGGCAATTGTCGTAGCCTCTGTGGTTGCTACGTTTTGGGACGTCTATCACTCGGGGGCGCAGACATTTGGTTTTGGGAGAATTTATGACGCCAAACGCGGTAATTCTCCTCTATCAACTCGACGCTTAGATTTTGTACTCAACCAGGTGCTTTATGCTGGTCCTATTGTCGCAGGAGCAGTCATGTTGGACCACTTCGAGGCATTTGAGGAGTTTTCTGATGTCGACGCGGTGTTCTTGACGACAATTCCAGCAAAAATGCTCGACTATTCGTCTGTGATTACTCAGGTAGTGGTCTCTCTGGGAGGGGCGTTTCTCGTGGCCTATCTCTATCTGGCATTTCAAGCTGGGCGGGCGGGCTATCGTCATTCTCCCCAAAAGATCATCCTCTATCTCAGTACCGGCGCGTGTTCGATTTACGCGTGGGGGTTCAACTCGTGGGGTGAGGCATTTTTTATCATGAACTTTTTTCACGCGGTGCAATATTTTGCCATCGTTTGGGCTATCGAAAAAAAGAGCATCAGGGAGCTGTTTTTTCTCGGAAATGTTCCGGGGGGGAGCGCCCTGGCGCTTGCTGCTCTGCTCGTTTCCACAGGTCTATATGGAGCGTTCGTAGAATCTTTTGAGGTGAGCATTACTCAGCTTTGGGCGATAACGCTGGTCGTTTCTCTGATGCATTTCTGGTATGATGGTTTTGTGTGGTCGGTGCGAAAGAATGCGGTGTGAGTAAACGCTGCTATCTGTCACAGAGCTGCCTTGCGCGCAGACTCTTCTATTTGGTCGCAACTGTAAGTTCCTTGGGTCTCTGGGCTGACATGAATGATGCGCTAATGCACCCCGACGCCGAACGGCGTGCTTGGATCCCGTTTTTTAGCATGAGTTTTGAGCAAAACCTGCCGACTTGGGTGGCTACGTTGCTTCTTTGCGCCTGCGGCTCTCTTTTATTATTCGTAGGCAGTCTCCGCTCCAATGACCCTCCCGGAATATCTCGTAGATTTCGCATTTTGGCTCTTCTATTCTTTTATATTTCACTTGATGAGTTCGCGGAGATTCACGAGGCTGCCAACGCATGGTTTGACCTCGACGGTATTTTTCATTTTTCTTGGGTGGTCATTGCGGGGCCAATCGTCTTAGTATTGGGACTTTACTTTATTGAACTGCTCCGTGTTTTGCCTCGAGCCGTCGCGCGGCTCTTTGTTTTATCAGGAGCACTCTTCGTGGGTGGGGCGCTTTTTGTTGAGCTTGGTCTGGGATATTGGACAGACCGTTACGGTGAAAATAACATCGTTTATGCATTGATCGATTGGTTACAAGAAAGCATGGAGCTTTCTGGCGTCGCTCTGTTTTTCTACTCATTGGTCGATTTGTTGAGGAGGGACTCTCGCGACGTCTCTCTCCGCATCATGCTCGGTGATTCAGACTCAGGAATAATATGAAGAAGAGCATGAAGAATGAGAGTCCTGCACCCGCCGAGGTGCTTCTTGACGCTCAACAAAAAAGACTGAAAGGGGAGGCGGTGGACATCACCTTGGAAAAGGCTGATCTCTGTGGATTGCATATTCCTGGTGCTGATCTCGTGGGCGCTCACTTGAATGGCTCTGACTTGACCGGCATCGTGTTGCCGGGTGCCCATCTGACAGGAGCGAGTCTTCGAGAGGCTGACTTGGTAGGAGCGAATTTGAGTGGCGCTGACTTCACAGACGCCGATCTTCGTGGTGCCGACCTCACTGGCGCTCGAGTGGACGACGCGATTTTTGCCAATGCAAGGCTTGAAGGCACTTGTCTGCTCTCCCTCATGGGTGAGCCTCTCTCTCTTGCGGGGGCCCATTTAGACAGAGTGACGGTACAGCTCTCCAAGTTTACGATGCGGGACATTGCTGAAATGGTCGTGCGCGGGGCCATTGTGAACGAAAACGAGTCAGCCTCCCCGAGCGCTACTCGTCATGAATTGACCAAAGAGGCAGAGGGAGAAACTCCGAGTCACGATACCGAAGCGGGCGAGGGCAGGTCCCCATACTTTGACAAGGCACCAAGCTATCACCCCGCCAGCATGAGAGCGCCGAGCTATCGAGCCCCCACGCTCAGTACAGGGCCCCAACGAGCACCTAGCTATCATCCATCGTCCATAGTTCCTCAGATTCATCAGGTAGAGATTTCGTCTCGACGCATGTTGTTAAGCGGCGCAAGTACCTCGCGAACTGTTTCTCAACGAATGTTTCTCGAATTGAATTCTCTCATCGAGGCAGCTCGCCAAGAGCAGGCTCCAATCCAAGCATCGTTAAAAGCTAAGTTGCCCGAGGTTGAAGAACTTCGTAAATTAAAATTCGATTTTCCTCAGGAGGGGGAGACCTATTTGGGCGTGCAAATTGTGAGCGCCCTGCACAAAGGTACGACATCTCGTTGTTTTTTGGCAAAGACTTCGTCCAGCGAGCAGGTCGTGGTGCGTGTCTTTGACCCTAATTGTCCTGGAGCGGCGCTTCAATTACCGGCGTTTCAGCGCGGGCTACGACTGCTCAATCAGCTGCAAGAGGCAGGAGACGAAGTCGATGTAGTTGAGCTGGTTTCGGTCGCCCTCGATAGGGCTTCCTATGTGATGAAATATTACCCAGGAAAGAGTCTTGAAGTACTGGCGGCATCGTCTCTCTCTTTAGAAAATGGTCTTACAGCAATTGCTAGCCTGTGTCGCTCCCTCACGGCCCTACACGCGCGCGGCATGATGGTTCGCTCATGGAAGCCGTCCAATGTTTTTGTGGATGGCCTGGATTTGGTTTTGGGTGAGCCGGACATGGTACACCTAAAAACTTTGGCGAGTTGCCAGGAGGATCTAGCGGGCTACCGCAGTTACGCCGCCCCCGAGGAGGTGGTTGGTGCTGGTACTCGAAGTCCAACTGCTGACGTTTACTCTCTTGGTAAAATGTTAGAATTTCTCCTCACGGGAGAAGAACCCTTAGTGCTTTTTGGTGGTGAAGCTCTGATCTATCAAAGGGAAAGGATACCAGGTAAGTTGGTCGATATTGTGCGAAGGGCGACCCAAAGAGATCCGGCTCAACGCTATCAAAGCGTTGTTGGGTTCTCTAGCGATATTCAGTCATTTCAGGAAGAGGGAGACCGAGCCGAATTGCTCGCACTCATTCAGCCTGTTCATGCAAGTCAGCTTTCTCTGCCCCCGCCCATGTCTTTGAATCCGGAACTAGCTGATAGGGCGGAGCTCATCGAAGAGAGGAAAATTGCCCGGGAGCAGCGTCTTGAGGCTGGGCGCTCCGATCAACTTTCAAAAAGGCGCCAGGCAGAAGTTGCTCTAGCCCTTACTGGCGGCTTGGGGGGCTGTGCGCTACTTCTTCTATCTATCATATCACCATCTGACTTGGAGCGAAGGGAGTCCCTTGGCATATTCTTGGCAGGTCTCCTAGCCCTCGGGGTCTTTTTTATAGAAGGTCCCAGACATCACCTTATACGTTTTCGCGCGATTTCGTGGCTTTGTGCGGCATGCGCTCTCTGGCTCCTTGACCCCCTTTCTCTCAGTACGCTTACGTGGTCACGACATTTACAAGGGGGTAGTCTGACACAAAAGCGCGCGGCCGCCCTGAATCTCTCTAGGGTAGGGCGAAAGGATATGGAGCGTATTCAATTGGACGGGCTGCGCCTCGATGGCGCCGACCTGTCATTTGTTAGCTTTCGGGGCTCGTCGCTGCGTGGCGCAACGTTTACCGACTCTTTTTTAACCGAGGTCGACTTTTTTCAAGCAGATCTCAAAGATGCTCATTTTGAGGGAGCCAACTTACACGGCTCTATGTTAGAGCATGCAAAGAACTTGACCGAAGCGACATGCAATCGATACACGACGCTACCCGCGAGGTACAGCTGTAAAAAGGGATATATTAGCTCCAGTGCATCGGAAACTTCTACTCAATCAGGAAATTCTGCTTCATCAGAGGGGCCTAGGGGCCAACAGATGAAGCACCTGAAGAATCAGAACGAGGCGGAGACAAGGAGAAGCAAAGTAGTTCTCCCCAAATGATATTTTTTGGAGACCAAGCTTTTTAGAGTGATTCAGCTTTTTTATCTAAATCACCATCTCATCACTAGGGAGAAGCTTCGAGCCCAGCGAGCGCTATTCGTTGCAACGGTCTCTATAAAAAATGCGCTATACGGACTAAAAACCGATTTTGCGCATAATAAACCTGGGCAAGTTTCGAATCACCAACATAACAAGCCCCCACATGCGTGGAGTATAGAGAACGGGCGTTCCTTTTTTTATGGCCTGCACAACTTGTCTTGCCACCCCTTCGGGCTCGCCGGCAAAGGGAGGAGCTGTGAGTCCTTCGGTCATTCCAGTGCGTACAAATCCAGGCTTAATGCAGATTGTATTGAGACCTTCGGCACGATATTTATGGTCAAGCCCTTCGAGATAGGCGCTCAGACCGGCTTTACTCGAACCATAGAGAATAACTGGCTTTCTTCCTCGATCGCCCGCAACCGAGCTAAATACGACGAGAGAGCCCCCACCATTTTTTAGCAAATGAGCCTTGGCGTGTTCGCAAAAAATAACCGTGTTTGCAAAGTTTACCGTGAGCAGGCGCCGGGCAAATTCAAGATCTTCCTCTAACTCTAGCTGGGAGCCGAATAGCCCTGCTGTGACAATGACTGTGTCGACCCCGCCTAGGGCCTCATTGGCGGTTTTCAATGCGTCCGAAAAAGTATCTGGCTGTTCCAAATCACAGAGAGCCGTTCCTATTGTTCGTTGGCCTCCGGACCTTTGTTGTAAATCCTGCGCGCTTCGCTCCAAGTCCTCAATATTGCGGCCGAGAAGAAAAAGTTCTGCTCCTTCTTCGGCGAGAAGGCGAGCTGTTGCGCGACCCATGCCGCGTGTT
The DNA here is from genome assembly GCA_964459035.1 of uncultured Polyangiaceae bacterium. Taxonomy (GTDB): domain Bacteria; phylum Myxococcota_A; class Polyangia; order Polyangiales; family Polyangiaceae; genus NIC37A-2. Next base: position 92,510 of record CAYWLO010000005.1, read on the forward strand.
CCGCCGAGTATTATGGCTTTCATGTTAATCTTTCATTAGGCGCTGACTTTGAGCGCTTCGTAAATTACCGTTAGGGTCCCACTTGTTTTTCACTTGTAAAAATGCAGCCAAGCGGGGTTCCATTTTCTTAAAATCTTCTGCAGTCGAGAGCCCATCTTTTGTAAGATAGATGCGTCCGCCAGTCTCAATGACGATAGAATTGAGCCGATGTACGATCTCGGGACTATCGTCCACAATGGGTAGGTCGAGGGCCAGGGACATGCCTGCTTTGGGAAAGGAAAGCAGGCCGTCCCCCTCGGGACCGCAATCTTTAATGACTGTGAGAAAAGAAGCCGTTTTTGACGCAGCAAGCTCCTCAATCATGCGCTTAATTCCCGAGGCTCCAGCTTGATTCGGGATCACCGATTGATGTTGAGTAACACCGCGCTTGCCATAGAGACGATTCCAGTGATGAATATTGTCTAAGGGGTAGAAGAACTTGTCGGGGGAAACAAACCCTCTCTTCGTTTTCTGAATATGGCTAAAATAAACCAGAATATTGAAGAGACCAATTGTGAATCGGTTGAGTAGCCACGAAGGCAATGTGATAGGCATCTTGAAGCCTCCGGGGACTTTCAGTTTCTTGTGCGGCGCTTGGTCCGCCTCAGCCCACTTGCCTACGAAAAGTATGCCCCGGCCCATACTTGTACCTCGCGCTACGGTATCTACCCAGGCAACGGTCATGGGCCAAATTTGCCCTTTTTCTTTAATGAGCGCGAGCAAATTATCGAGATTGTCGACCCGGTAGCTTTCTGCATAAATCCAAGGAGAGGGCAACTTCTCCATGTTGAAGGTGACTTCAAGAATATGACCAGTGAGACCCATTCCTCCCAGGGTCGCCAAAAATAAATCTGCGTTGTCTTCTCTGCTGCAGCTAACAATTAAACCCTCACCTGTCCGTAAGAGAAGGGAGTGCACGTGCTTTCCAAACGTACCACTTACATGATGATTTTTGCCATGAACATCAGAGGCGACCATGCCTCCAATTGTGACAAATTTGGTACCCGGCGTGACAGGAGTAAACCAATTGCGCGAGAGAAAAATGCGGTTGAGTTCCGCTAAACAAAGACCCGCCTCGACTTTGATGATGCCGCTCTCTTCATCGAAAGACAAAACGCGATCAGCCAGGGTTGTTCCCAGGACTCGGCCGTCGGCAGGGGTGGGGAGGGAGGCATCCCCGTAGGAACGGCCGAGCCCTCGCGAGAGGTTTTGGCCCTGGGACGCTTTCAGGAGATCCTCTGAGCGTTCTTCGACCCCAGGCAAATAGGTTCGACCCCAACCCGAGAGGCCGTTTTTCTGATCTTGGCGGGCGTCCGATATTGACATGGTAGGGGGTCGTTTAGCCTGCAATGGGCTGAACGACAGCCCCTGAGTCCTTTCTCCACGGGACCTGCACACATTCTATAGTTTCCTGTGCGGCCGAAAATAACGCGTATTTTATCCAAATAGAGAGGTGCTCGATGGCGAGAAGCCACGATTATCCAGTTAATTTACCATGGTTGCGTAATATGCATCAATCTGCGTAGTGTATTGCAAATTATGCAACACGATAATTGCTTCTGTGGGCTGACGACCCCCTCTAGGGGTGCTCTATCCCATTGCCCATGACAGACGCGAACACCGTAAACTTTCTTCATCTTATCGGCCTCGGCGGCTCCAATAAGGTGATGGCTGGAGAACTCTCCCGTTTGGCCCGGCGAGCGTTCACCCAAGATCGCTCCAAAGAACTCCTCGGTAAGGCCCCCTGGAAATCAGGTCCAGGCGGATTGCTCTACCCTTTCGCCCATGATCTTGCCGCCCTGGCCGTCAGCTACCATCGTACGAGCGCTCGGGTTCTGTGGGATCTCTACCAATCCTCCGCGACCCGTCTGGAGCCCCTCTTTGACGACTTGGTGGAGAGCATTGCGCAAGACTCACGAGATTGGATGACTGAAGGCTTGAACTTTTCGGTCTTGCCTTTTGGCGTGCGCAGCGTTGAGGCGGGCGAACGTCAGGTGGTCGGGGTCGTGAAAAACGCGCTCATCGAGGGGGCTTCGCGCCGGGGTATCCGTCTCCACCTCAACACAGAGAAACCCGATTTTTGTTTTCATGTGAGAGGCTCCGAGTCCAGAGAGGGGCAACCCCAGATAACGGTTTCTCTCGACCTTGCTGGACGTCCGATGCACAAACGAGGCTACCGCTATCAATCGGGTGAGGCGCCCTTGAGGGAAGATTTAGCCGCCAACTTGGTGATGTTGGCCCGATTTGATCCTCGGGCAGATGTCCTGATCGATCCGATGGCCGGAGCTGGCACCTTAGTGGTCGAAGGCGCCTTGATGGCCGCCGGCAAAGGGATCTGGATGAGCGGCCGTTCACCGGACGCTTTGAAGCTTGAGTCTATGGCTCCTCACTTTGAGCACCTAGGCAAGGCGCTCTTTGGAGATTCTCTTCCTTCAATCTATGCCGCCGAGAACGATCCAGGAACCTACGCCGCTCTCGACAGAAGTTTGGCCACTGCGGGGACAAGCCCTCAGACTACGACCTTCATGGGCGACTTTCAAAAGTGGGATTTAGCTCGACAGTTGAAGGGTCAGGAGCGTGGCCTAATCTTATGCAATCCTCCTTATGGCGCCCGGCTGGGACAGAATGTGCAGGAGCTACGCTCTCTCTACCGCGATCTTGGTAGATGGTGTCGTGACTTTCGTGGTTTTCGGGCTGCCTTTATTGTGGGTGAGCCAGAAAGCGACAGAGAATTGCGCGAAGGTCCCTCCATTGTCCGACTCTTTCAAGACTGTTTTGGTGGAGAGGCCCGCGTGAAGAAACCCCTACACAACGGGCAATTGCGCGCACAATTTCTCCTCTATGATCTTTAGGCGTTCAGGGGGAGGGCCAAGCGTCACCACCTTGGCATTGTGTCAGCCTTTAGAGTGTCACACTCTATGGCATCGTAGCCCCTTTCCTCGTCTTCAGCGCAGAATTTATTGGTCTTTACTCGACAAATAGTCCCTATTTGTGTTGGTCGAGTTCTTGCAACGGGGTCAGAGAACGAGGAAAGGACTCCAATGAAAATCGTGACGTCATCCGATGCGGGGCATCGAGAGCTAAAAAGAAGTAATTCAGCCAGCGCCGAGCGACCTCATTTAAGGCTTGTCAAAGGTCAGATACCGGACAAACCGATACTGCCTCCCGAGTCGCCCAGTGTCCGCCTTGAAATTAGCGAACAGGGGCGTGAAATTCTCTCGCTCCTAGCCGAACGAGCGGAGCAAGAGCTCACAAACGAATCCGCAGAAGAAACAATTGCCCTTTTGGTCGCCGAAGGAATTGAAGAAGGATTCTTAGAGTGAGGTGGGGCACCGCGGGGACATAAAGTAAAAGGCCCACGCAATGAAAATTGCCTGGGCCTTTTTTGAGCACCGTGGGTACTGGGGGGCTCTTGCCTTAGGGCGCAGGGCTTCCGGCTTTTTTAGGTGCCGGGGCCTTGGCCGAAGGAGAGGGTTTTGATGGTGCTTTGCTGGGCGCAGGGCTCTTGGTCCCAGTCGCCTTCACTTTTGCATCTGCGGGAGTTTGCGCTGA